>NZ_CP050831.1:4624215-4932496 GCF_012113595.1 Bacteroides faecium | reverse complement strand
TGAAAGCCGTGCGTTCTGCTTACAAAAAGACACTTATAGTAAAACTCTCTCCAAACGTCACTGACATCACCGAAATAGCTCGCGCGGCAGAAGAAAGTGGTGCGGATAGTGTGTCATTAATCAATACATTACTGGGAATGGCGATTGATGCGGAGCGTAAACGACCTATTTTATCAACTATAACAGGCGGAATGTCCGGTGCTGCCGTAAAACCTATTGCATTGCGTATGGTATGGCAGGTTGCTAAAGCGGTAAATATTCCTGTCATTGGCTTGGGCGGTATTATGGACTGGAAAGATGCGGTTGAGTTTATGCTTGCAGGTGCATCTGCAATCCAAATTGGTACGGCAAATTTCATAGATCCGGCTGTTACTATCAAAGTGGAAGATGGTATAAATAATTACTTGGAAAGACACGGATGTAAGTCTGTAAAGGAAATTATTGGCGCACTTGAGGTATAACTACAAACATACAATAACCATTCGCACCAGGTATGCAAGAAAAATGCTATTTTCCTTCCAGGTTTTGGAGTGTAGAACTGAACGTGAAATGATGAACAAATAAGATGCTTGTGTTTAGAGGAAAAGGCAATCGGTAAACCTTTCGGACGATGGGCATAATAAAAACGACGGTGAGAATTTGTTTGATTCTCACCGTCGTTTTTATTTACATTATACTTTTAGTCTTCCAGTAAGTCGGGACGAAGCTTTTTGGTGCGTTCCAAGGATTGTTGCAACTCCCATTCTTTAATCTTTGCTTCATGGCCTGATAATAGAATATCAGGAACTTTCCAGCCTTTATAATCAGCAGGACGAGTATATACAGGAGCTGCCAATAAATTGTCCTGGAAAGAATCGGAAAGCGCGGATTGTTCATCGGAGATAACTCCGGGAATAATACGTACGATAGCATCGGCCATAACTGCTGCGGCCAGCTCGCCACCTGTCAGGACATAATCTCCGATACTGATTTCTTTAGTAATCAGATGCTCGCGAATACGATAATCAATGCCTTTGAAGTGGCCGCAAAGAATGATTAGGTTCTGCGCTAAAGAAAGGCTATTGGCTATCGGTTGGTTGAATTGTTCTCCGTCGGGGGTTGTGAAGATTACTTCGTCATACTCCCGTTCTGCCTTAAGAGCGTTGATACAACGCTCGATGGGTTCTATTTTCATAACCATTCCGGCGAAACCACCAAAAGGGTAATCATCGACACGACGGTATTTATCTTCAGTATAGTCACGCAGATTGTGGATATGTATTTCTGCAAGTCCCTTGTTTTGAGCCCGTTTCATAATAGAACAATTGAAGAAACCTTCAATCATCTCGGGTAAAACTGTTATAATATCAATACGCATAATCTTTAATTTTTCGCAAAAGTACAAATATTCAAAGATAAACCTGTATTTTTGCCTTAAACAATCGAAGAAATATGGATATAAAGGAAAAAATAGAGGAATTGCGTGCCGAACTTCACCGGCATAATTATAATTATTACGTGTTGAACGCTCCCGAAATCTCGGATAAGGAGTTTGATGACAAGATGCGTGAGCTCCAGGATTTGGAACAGGCGCATCCGGAGTATAAAGACGAAAACTCGCCTACTATGCGTGTAGGTAGCGATCTAAACAAGAACTTCACGCAGGTGGCACACAAATATCCTATGTTGTCATTGGCAAATACGTATTCGGAAGCCGAGGTGACAGATTTTTATGAACGTGTTCGCAAGGCGCTCAATGAGGATTTTGAGATTTGTTGCGAAATGAAATATGATGGTACATCGATCTCATTGACTTATGAAAATGGGAAATTGGTTCGTGCCGTTACCCGTGGTGATGGTGAAAAAGGAGATGATGTGACGGATAATGTGAAGACGATCCGTTCCATTCCGCTTGTGCTTCATGGTGATAATTTTCCTGCCACTTTTGAAATTCGTGGGGAGATTTTGATGCCGTGGGAAGTATTTGAGGAATTGAACCGCGAAAAGGAAGCACGTGAGGAGCCGCTTTTTGCTAATCCGAGAAATGCAGCTTCCGGTACATTGAAGTTGCAGAATTCTTCTATCGTTGCTTCTCGCAAGCTGGACGCGTATTTGTATTATCTGCTGGGAGATAATCTTCCTTGTGACGGACATTATGAAAATCTTCAGGAAGCTGCGAAATGGGGCTTTAAAATATCTGATTTGACACGTAAATGCCAGACATTGGACGAAGTTTTTGAATTTATCAACTATTGGGATGTCGAACGTAAGAATCTGCCGGTTGCCACAGATGGAATTGTTTTAAAAGTAAATAGCTTGCGACAACAGAAGAATTTGGGATTTACGGCTAAATCTCCGCGTTGGGCTATTGCTTATAAGTTTCAGGCTGAACGTGCTTTGACACGCTTAAATAAGGTGACTTACCAGGTAGGCAGAACAGGTGCTGTCACTCCAGTGGCGAACCTGGATCCTGTACAGCTTTCGGGAACGGTTGTGAAACGTGCGTCTTTGCATAATGCGGATATTATTGAAGGACTTGATTTGCACATTGGAGATATGGTTTATGTCGAAAAAGGTGGTGAAATCATTCCTAAAATCACGGGCGTTGACAAGGATGCGCGTAGTTTTATGCTTGGTGAGAAGGTCAAGTTTATTACTACTTGTCCCGAGTGTGCCAGCAAATTAGTAAGATATGAAGGAGAAGCTGCACACTATTGCCCTAATGAAACGGCTTGCCCCCCACAAATCAAAGGTAAAATAGAGCATTTCATCAGTCGAAAGGCTATGAATATAGATGGATTAGGCCCGGAAACGGTAGATATGTTCTATCGGTTGGGTTTAATTGAAAATACGGCCGATTTGTATAAGCTTACAACTGATGATATCAAGGGATTGGAGCGTATGGGCGAGAAATCAGCAGAGAATATTATAACAGGAATTGCTCAAAGCAAAACAGTTCCTTTTGAACGGGTAATCTTTGCTTTAGGAATACGCTTTGTCGGTGAAACTGTGGCGAAGAAGATAGCAAAGTCGTTTGAAAATATAGATGAACTGCAGCAGGCAGACCTTGAAAAGTTGGTTAGTATCGATGAAATCGGAGAAAAAATAGCTCAAAGTATCTTGCTGTATTTTGCGAATGAGTCTAATCGTGATCTGGTTAGCCGCTTGAAAGATGCCGGATTACAGCTTTATCGCACTGAAGAAGATTTAAGTGGATACACGGATAAGCTGGCAGGACAGTCTATTGTCATCAGTGGCGTGTTTACTCACCATTCACGGGATGAATATAAAGAACTTATCGAGAAAAACGGTGGCAAAAATGTAGGAAGTATTTCTGCGAAAACAAGTTTTATCCTTGCCGGAGATAATATGGGGCCTGCGAAACTGGAAAAAGCGAAAAAACTTGGAATAACCATACTTAGCGAAGACGAATTTCTGAAACTTATATCGTAAGATAAGAAAAATATTCGTACTTTTGCGGCTAAATAAATTAGAGATTATAATTAAAACTCATGATACAGACTAAATTGAAAGGAATGGGGGTAGCACTGATTACTCCTTTCAAAGAGGATGAGAGCGTTGACTATGACGCATTGATGCGCATGGTGGACTATCTATTACAGAATAATGCGGATTTTTTGTGTGTGCTGGGAACTACAGCCGAAACCCCGACTCTTACTGAGGAAGAAAAGAAAACCATAAAAAAAATGGTGATTGACCGCGTTAACGGAAGAATTCCTATTCTGTTGGGTGTAGGTGGTAATAATACTCGTGCTATTGTAGAAACATTGAAAAACGATGATTTCACAGGAGTTGACGCTATATTGTCTGTTGTGCCATATTATAATAAACCTTCGCAAGAAGGCATTTACCAGCATTATAAGGCAATCGCTGAAGCAACGGAGCTTCCTATTGTGTTGTATAATGTTCCGGGGCGTACGGGCGTAAATATGACTGCTGAAACGACTTTGCGTATTGCCCGCAACTTTAGCAATGTGGTTGCTATAAAAGAAGCATCCGGCAATATCACGCAAATGGATGATATTATCAAGAATAAGCCTGAAAACTTCAATGTGATCTCTGGTGATGATGGTATCACTTTCCCTCTCATCACTTTAGGGGCTGTTGGTGTTATTTCGGTTATCGGCAATGCTTTTCCTCGTGAATTCAGCCGTATGACACGTTTAGCGCTTCAGGGAGACTTTGCTAATGCACTGACTATCCATCACAGATTTACAGAATTATTCAATCTGTTATTTGTAGATGGAAATCCTGCGGGAGTGAAATCAATGCTGAACGCTATGGGAATGATTGAAAATAAACTTCGCTTACCGCTGGTTCCTACCCGTATTACTACATTTGAAGCGATACGTAAGGTTTTGAATGAATTGAATATAAAATGCTGATTTAAATATTGTTCTTGGCGAATTAAACGTATTTTTTTATTTCTTTTAAATAAGGGAAGCTCAAAGGCTTCCCTTATTTTTTTTGACATTTTGAAAGAAAAACGCAAATTCACCGTTGGGCAACGAGAAATTTGCCGTTGCCCAACGGTGAATTCATGGTTGCCCAACGGTGAATTAGGCGATGAGGTGCTTTAAATAATAATATTTTCTAACATGATTTATACGAAAAAGCATAAAATAAAGCTAGCATCTTTAGATTCCCCAAATTTTCAGACTGAGCTGCCTTTACAACTGGACCTGCCATGAACCGATTTCTTCGATGAAATGGGGATAAAAAAGAAATCCTCTACAAATAAATGCAGAGGATTTTGTGATCGCGACAGGATTCAAACCTGTAACCGGCTGATCCGTAGTCAGCTACTCTATTCAGTTGAGCTACGCGACCCAATATGTGATTTCTTTTTCAGTGACCGCGACAGGATTCAAACCTGTAACCGGCTGATCCGTAGTCAGCTACTCTATTCAGTTGAGCTACGCGGCCAATCTGTTAATTCAAATAAGTGATCGCGACAGGATTCAAACCTGTAACCGGCTGATCCGTAGTCAGCTACTCTATTCAGTTGAGCTACGCGACCGTTATTTTGTTTTAACGGGTGCAAAGATACGGACTTTTCCCGAACTAGCAAGCATTTCAACGTTTTTTTTGTAGAAAAATTATTCTATGAACCGATAATTGAATAGTTGCCAACCTATGCTTAATCCGACATTCCACTCTCTTTTCGGTGAGCTATAATGATTTACATATGCGGAGATGTCTCCGAATGGTAATTGGCATACAACAGAAATTTCTCCCAAATATTCGAATTTCGAGAAAGCTTTTCCGTAATATGCTTTATTCAGCGAGTTTCTTTCGATTGGATATATAGGCATAAAACCATAAAATTCTCCTCGCAGGTGGAACATTTGATTCAAACGATATACAGGTCGAATACCGGCACTTACGAATTGATTGGCACGGAAGGCTTCGTTATAGGTCATTTTGCTGTGCAGTGTGGGAGAAAACTCTCCGGCTTGCATCATTGTTGCTGTATAGTTCTCCGAGAAGTTCTTAGAGGCATATAATGCTTTCAAATACCACCCCAAAACCCAATGCTCACTCATATTATGATATTTTTCTTTCATATAGGATAATTGCAACCAGGAATGGTGGTCTTTATTGTTACTTCCTGTGGTAGTTACTTCTCCTGGATAGAATCTCTCTCTACCAACGAAAATCTGCGCAACAAGAGCTTCCCTGTATCCACGTGTCGGATACTGCCGGGAGTTAAGTGTACTTCCGTTAAAACTAATCGAACCGCCAAATAAGTCATAGCGGCTTTTATCAAATTTATCATTTCCAAAGTCAATGACGCTTTTTTGAAAATATTTATCCTCTATTTTCGCAATTCCTATTCCGAATTCGGCACGTTTGCTCGAAAGAAAAGGTAAACCGACCTGTAATTTCAGGAATCGTTCGTCTTTTTGGTTAAAAGCAGGCTTGTCATTTCTCGAAAAGAGTTTGTCTTTTTTAAAATAATCGAAAGTACTGATTGAACCTATAAGGCGGTATGAGGTCGGAATGGCTGTGGCAAAGTCTATCTTGGCCATAAACTGGACGTTATTATATACTTTTCCAAGTTGTCCGTCGAGAATAAATTCTTTGGCATAGTAATTTAAATCCTGATAACTCAATCCCAGGTATATTTGATTGGAATTGGAAGTAGATATATTACCGCCCAATCTGACTGCGAAATTATTCTCTAATTTGACTTTCAGGTGTAGATCATATGTATCATCTTCCGGGTTATAAATCGCATGAGGGATAATTTCAGAAATCATTTTATCTGAAAGCAACCGGAAATAGCCCTGTTTTAAATCCTCATAGGTGAATTCTTTATTGTCTGATTTATGAAATTCTTTTTTAATATAAACCTGTTGTTGGGGATTAGCCCCGTCAATAATGATGTTTTTGAAGCGTAGCTCCGGGAGATTACTCCGGTAGACCATTCTCCGCAAACGTATGTTATCATAGTTGACACGCCGATGAATACGGCTTTTAATGGAATCCATCATGCTGATGGTTCGATTATATCCAATGTCATGTAATTCATCGATGCGTTGAAAATCCATAAGATTGACATTATCATATTTGAAGGTCATTGAAATTCCCACTGAATCAGGAATAGAATAATCGGTTTTTTGCATCACCATATTTTCTATTTGACTCATAAGGTCGTCTTCCTTGGGCTTGGTGGGATTGGTTGATACTACACTTCCTATGATAATATCCGGATGAAAATCATCACGCATGACATCTGTGGGAAAATTATTATAAATTCCACCATCGTAGGCTAATACGTTGTCTATTTCAATAGGTTTGAACATGAATGGAAAACTCATTGAAGCTCTGACAGCATCTCCCAAGTCTCCGTTTTGCATTACTAACTGCTTCTTGTTATATACATCGGATGCAATGCAACGGAAAGGGACGAAAAGTTTATCAAAATCCCCTTTGCAAGCGGCTGTAGCACGTGCATACAAATCTACAAAAACGAGATTCATCTGAATTGGATTCACTACACTGGTAGGCAGAAACTGAGGTTTCAGGCTCTTCAGTGAATCTTTGAATGAGAAGCGTATATTGAAAAATTCAGGAGTAGGAAGATTCTTCTTGAAGTGATATACGTATTTTTCTTCCACTTCTCCGGAATACCATCGTTTGAAATCTTCGGATTTCAGCAGTTCTACCATGTCGTCAGGAGAGTATCCCATGGCGTACAAAGAGCCGACGATAGCTCCCATGGAGGTGCCTGCAATATAATCAATGGGAATGTTGTTTTCTTCCAAAGCGCGAATAATACCGATGTGTGTTAATCCTTTTGCGCCGCCGCCACTTAGTACAAGTCCTACCTTTTGGGCGTGGATAGCCGGAATGGTCAGCCATAAAGTAATTAACACTAAAAGAATTTTTCTCATAACCCGAATCAAGCAATTGGTATTTCTGTCTATTAAGTGTTCAAATATATGCAATACTTTTCAATTTATCGATATTTTGCAGGTCGTTTTAAAATGAAAAAGAGCATTGCAACGTGTATTTTAACGTTGAATGCTCTTTTTGTAGTTATATAATGTTTAAAAGGGCGATATTTAAATCAGCTCGATGCTACGTTTTACGAAGTTGTTCAATGCTTCACCTCTCAACATATTGTTTTGCAATAAAGCTAAGTCAATAAGCTGACGGATTACTTTGTTATTACTTGCGTAACCAATGAAGACAGCTTCTTTCTTGCTCTTCAAATCATCCCATTTCTTATCCAAATCATTCAGTTCATCCTTTTCTGCTGTTGGGATATCTTCATCTTTTTTATCCTTGTGCTTGTCTTTCAACTCATTACGCAGTTTGTTGACGCTGTCCATTTCGGACTGTATCGGAGCGACTTCGGCATGACAAGCACCTTCTTCTTCGCTTAACACCTGCTTGATCAGCTTGTGGTCAGAATTCAGTATTAAATTGAACATATCAGGCATTTCACCATAGAAGCTCATTCCGGCCTGAATATTTGCCATTTCTTTCATACGGCGCATATATTCGCTTTGGGTAATCATTACTGGAGCAGAGTTTTCTCCTAATGCCTGTGCCGTTACATTGAATTCAACTTTATCCATTTTGGGTAGTTGGCTTTTGAAGGCTGTTGTGATAGCATCCTGCTTATCGGCTTCCAAGATTTCACCTTTCTTGTCTTCTTTAACAATAAGGTTGTCTACCACATCACTATCGACACGGGTAAAGCGGGATTTTTCCAATTTTTGTTCCAGCATGCTTACCATTGCTACATCCAGTTGGCCGTCCATGAGCAACACATTGTATCCTTTGTTGGTAGCAGCTTCGATGTAACTATATTGTTCATCCTTATTATTGGCATACAGATAGATTAGATTTCCATCTTTATCTGTCTGATTATCTTTAATAAGAGTCTGATACTCCTCGAATGTGTAATGTTTGTCATTTGTATCGGTGAAAAGGGCAAATTTTTGCGCTTTATCGTAGAAATCCTCTTGTGTGAGCATTCCGTAATTGATAAATATTTTTAAATCATTCCACTTCTCTTCAAATTGCTTACGGTCATTCTTGAAGATAGATTGCAGACGGTCGGAAACTTTCTTGGTGATGTATGTTGAAATCTTCTTCACGTTCGAATCACTTTGCAAGTATGAACGGGAAACGTTTAACGGGATATCCGGTGAGTCTATAACTCCATGTAACAAAGTCAGGAAATCCGGCACTATGCCTTCAACTGAATCTGTGACATATACCTGATTGCAATATAACTGAATCTTATTTTTATTTAGTTCGATGTTGCTCTTTACTTTCGGGAAGTAGAGGATACCAGTCAGATGGAATGGGTAATCCACATTCAGATGAATCCAGAAGAGCGGTTCGTCAGACATTGGATACAACTTGCTATAGAATGATTTATAATCCTCATCCGATAGTTCACTTGGTTTACGAGTCCAAAGAGGAGTCGTATCATTAATGATGTTATCTTCAGTTGTTTCTACTTGTTTGCCATCTTTCCATTCTTTCTTTTTTCCAAATGCAATAGGAACAGGAAGGAAGCTGCAATATTTCTTGAGGAGTTCAGAGATACGTGCTTCTTCAAGGAATTCTTTGCAATCATCATCAATGTATAAGATGATGTCTGAACCACGGTCGGCTTTTTCTACATTTTCGATAGTGAATTCAGGGCTACCATCACAAGTCCATTTTACAGCTTGTGCACTGTCTCTATATGATTTAGTGATTATTTCTACTTTCTTCGCAACCATAAAGGCGGAATAGAAACCGAGTCCGAAGTGCCCGATAATGGCATTTGCGTCATTTTTGTATTTCTCGAGAAAATCGTTAGCTCCTGAAAATGCAATCTGATTGATATACTTTTCGATTTCTTCTGCTGTCAGACCGATACCACGGTCAGAGATGGTAATAGTATCTTTACCTAATTCGACATGAACGGTCAGATCACCCAGTTCACCTTTGAATTCGCCAATAGAAGCCAATGTATTCAGCTTCTGGGTAGCGTCTACCGCATTGGATACTAACTCACGAAGAAAAATTTCATGGTCACTGTACAAAAACTTCTTGATGATAGGGAAAATGTTTTCTGTTGTAACCCCAATATTACCTTTTTGCATAATACGTATATTTTTTAGTTTATCTATTGATTGATTTTAATTGATATTTGCTCAGATAGAGACAAAAAAAATGCCAGACCCGAAGGTCTGACATTATGGCATATTTAAGATTCTCTTATTCTGAAAATAATTCTATTCCGCAGCAATAACTTTCATTTCAAGTTCACCTTTTTCTTCATTGAGAGAGACCTGAATATTATCTCCTTCCTTCAAGGATGAAGAAATGATAAGCTCGGACAGGCCATCTTCCAAATAAGTCTGGATGGCTCGTTTCAAAGGACGGGCGCCATATTGTACGTCATATCCTTTGCTTGCGATGAATTCTTTTGCTTTATCTTCAATAACAAGCTTGTATCCAATGGATTCAATCCTGCTATACAGTCCTTTTAACTCTATGTCTATAATCTTTGTTATAGCATCCAAGGAGAGTTGGTCGAAGGTGATGATTTCGTCCACACGGTTAATGAATTCAGGCGCGAATGATTTATTCAAAGCCTTTTGTATTACACTTCGCGAGAACTCTTTATCATCCAGGCGGCTTTGTGTCGCAAATCCGACACCTCGTCCGAATTCTTTCAATTGACGGGTTCCAATATTGGAAGTCATGATAATAACGGTATTTTTGAAGTCTACCATTCTGCCATAACTGTCAGTCAAACGACCTTCATCCATCACCTGAAGCAAGATATTGAATACATCAGGATGTGCCTTTTCTATCTCATCAAGCAATACGATAGAGTATGGTTTACGACGAACTTTCTCTGTCAACTGACCACCTTCTTCATATCCTACGTATCCCGGAGGCGCTCCGACCAATCGTGAAACTGTGAATTTCTCCATATATTCACTCATGTCTATACGAATCAACGCATCGGCGGACCCAAACATATATTTAGCCAACTCTTTTGCTAAATGGGTTTTACCAACTCCTGTCGGGCCCAAGAACATAAATGTGCCAATCGGCTTATTAGGATCTTTCAGTCCTACGCGGCTTCGCAAAATCGCTTTTACCAACTTCTCTATGGCTGTATCCTGTGCAATGACTTTAGACTGCAAGTCCTCTTTCATACCTGCCAGTTTGATGCCTTCAGCTTGCGCCATACGTTGCACGGGGATACCTGACATCATTGAGATGACATTAGCTATTTCTTCCGCATCCACAGTTTGTCTGTTCTCCTTGAGATTAGCTTCCCATTCTTTCTTCATCTCATCCAATTGGAGAGAGAGTTCTTTTTCTTTATCCCGGAAGCTGGCTGCAAGTTCGAAATTCTGTGATTTTACAGCTTCATTTTTCTTGTTTTTAGCTTCTTCGATCAGTTTTTCCTGTTCTTCTATCTCTTTAGGAACATTGACGTTGGTAAGATGTACCCGTGAGCCGGCTTCATCCAAAGCGTCAATGGCTTTATCAGGGAAATTACGATCTGTGATATAGCGGTCTGTCAGCTTGACACATGCTTCCAGGGCTTCATCTGTATAATATACATTGTGATGATCTTCGTACTTATCCTTGATATTACGCAGAATCTGAAGAGTTTCTTCAGCGGTAGTAGGTTCTACTATTACTTTTTGGAAACGACGTTCCAAAGCGCCATCCTTTTCGATGTTCTTGCGATATTCATCCAGGGTGGTAGCACCAATACACTGTATTTCTCCTCTTGCCAATGCTGGTTTAAGCATATTTGCGGCGTCCATAGAGCCTGCTGCCGAACCTGCACCTACAATCGTGTGAATTTCGTCAATAAACAAAATCACATTCGGATTTTTCTGCAACTCATTGAGAATGGAACGGATACGCTCTTCAAACTGTCCACGGTATTTGGTTCCTGCCACGACAGCTGTCATATCAAGGGCTACCACTCGTTTATCAAACAGAATTCGTGAAACCTTTTTCTGGATGATTCGTAAGGCAAGTCCTTCAACGATAGCGGATTTTCCGACACCCGGTTCTCCAATCAGAATCGGATTATTCTTTTTACGACGACTCAAAATTTGAGCCAGGCGTTCAATTTCTCTTTCTCTACCGACTACAGGGTCCAATCTTCCTTCTTCTGCCGCTTTTGTCATATCCGTACCGAAATTATCGAGTACCGGCGTGTCATTGGACGGCTTTTTTGAAGCAGTTTGTGCCTGCTGACGTTCTTCAGAACCGCCTCTGCCACCTGAACGGGGAGAGGACATTTCTTCGTCATCATCATCGTCTTCCGTAAAACCCATACCTGAGTTGATATCAGGCTGTAACGTAGCTTGTTCCAATACTTTTGCGTAATTTATATCATTTGCTTCAAGTACGGAAGCTGCCATATTATTTTTCTCTCTTAAAATTGCTAACAGAACATGTTCTGTATCAGCGATGTTACTTTTCATTCCACGTGCTTCTAAAATACACATTTTTAATATCTTTGCCGCATCATTGGACAACGGCACTTCTGCATCAGGCAGTAACATGTCATCAGCTTCTGCCTTCAATTGAGCTTCAATCTGCTGCTTGATTATAGCCAGATTGGTGTTGAGTTTAGACAATATCTCGATAGCTTTTCCTTCACCGTCACGGAGCATTCCCAGAAGCAGGTGTTCAGGGCCTATGTACCTACTTCTCAACCGATTCGCTTCTTCCTTACTATAGACGATAATGTCGGAAACTCTTTGTGAGAATTGATTATTCATACTTATTCCTTTTCTTCTAAGGGTTATTCACTGGCAAATATACGCATTAAATCAGGTTTGTATTGCAATATTTGCTTTATTTCTTATATCTACAAATGGCGTGCCATAAAAACGGTGTATTTGCATTATATATATAAGGTATAACAAATATCAAGGTGTTTTTTACTGATGTTATACTGGCTTTATACCTAATATTTATTGTTTTTCTCTTTTTGTTTTCGTATTTTAAAGCTTGCCCGGATGTCCTTCCGGTCATAATAAAAGTTTCTTCCCAAAAACTTTCGTATATCCGGGAAAAGTAGTACTTTAGCGTGGTTTTTCACAAACCGTAGAATGTATAATTAATAATCATTTTAAATGCTTGAACAAGACAGAATTATAAAGATTAACATCGAGGAGGAAATGAAGTCATCGTACATTGACTACTCCATGTCGGTCATAGTTTCACGTGCCCTTCCGGATGTTAGAGATGGATTTAAGCCCGTTCACCGTAGAATTTTATACGGAATGATGGAATTGGGTAATACTTCAGACAAACCTTATAAGAAATCAGCGAGAATCGTTGGTGAAGTACTTGGTAAGTATCACCCTCACGGAGATTCTTCTGTTTATCTTGCAATGGTGCGTATGGCACAGGAATGGGCAATGCGTTATCCATTGGTAGACGGGCAGGGTAACTTTGGTTCAGTAGACGGCGATAGCCCTGCAGCTATGCGTTATACCGAGGCTCGTCTTAATAAGTTGGGTGAAGCAATGATGGATGACCTGTATAAGGAAACTGTCGATTTTGAACCTAACTTTGACAATACGTTGGTTGAACCGAAAGTAATGCCGACCCGTATTCCTAATCTTTTAGTAAATGGTGCATCCGGTATTGCTGTAGGTATGGCTACCAACATGCCGCCTCATAATCTTTCGGAAGTAATTGATGCCTGTGATGCATATATTGATAATCCGGAAATTACAGTGGAAGAACTGATGGACTTTGTTAAAGCTCCGGACTTTCCTACAGGTGGATATATATATGGTGTAAGCGGTGTCCGTGAAGCATATCTGACAGGTCGTGGACGTGTGGTTATGCGCGCAAAAGCTGAAATTGAAACAGGACAGATGCATGATAAGATTGTAGTAACCGAGATACCGTATAATGTGAACAAGGCAGAATTGATTAAATACATCGCTGACCTTGTGAACGATAAGAAAATAGAGGGTATCTCGAATGCGAATGATGAGTCAGACCGTGACGGTATGCGTATTGTTATTGACGTGAAACGTGATGCAAATGCAAGTGTAGTGCTGAATAAGCTCTACAAGATGACAGCTTTGCAGACATCTTTCGGTGTGAATAACGTTGCTCTGATTCATGGACGCCCGAAGACTCTGAATCTGAGAGATTTAATTAAATACTTCATCGAGCATAGACATGAGGTTGTTATCCGTCGTACACAGTTTGAACTCCGCAAGGCAAAAGAGCGTGCACACATTCTCGAAGGTTTAATCATTGCTTCGGATAATATTGATGAAGTAATCCGTATTATTCGTGCAGCTAAAACCCCCAATGATGCTATTGCAGGTTTGATAGAGCGTTTCAACCTGACAGAAATTCAGTCTCGTGCCATTGTAGAAATGCGTTTGCGTCAGCTGACTGGTCTGATGCAGGATCAACTTCATGCAGAATACGAAGAAATAATGAAGCAAATTGCTTATTTGGAAAGTATCCTGGCTGATGATGAAGTCTGCCGCAAGGTAATGAAAGAGGAATTGTTAGAAGTAAAAGCGAAATATGGCGATGAACGTCGTTCTGAAATTGTTTATTCTTCAGAAGAGTTTAATCCGGAAGACTTCTATGCGGATGACCAGATGATTATCACAATCTCTCATATGGGATATCTCAAACGTACACCGTTGACTGAATTCCGCGCACAGAACCGTGGTGGAGTAGGTTCCAAGGGTACAGAAACCCGTGACGAGGACTTTGTTGAGCATATTTATCCGGCTACCATGCACAATACTATGATGTTCTTTACACAGAAAGGTAAATGCTATTGGTTGAAGGTATATGAAATCCCTGAAGGAACGAAGAATTCTAAGGGACGTGCCATCCAAAACTTGCTGAATATTGATTCTGACGATAATGTAACAGCATACTTGCGTGTCAAGAGCCTGGAAGATTCTGAATTTATTAATAGTCATTATGTATTGTTCTGTACTAAGAAAGGTGTAATAAAGAAAACACTGCTTGAGCAATATTCTCGCCCTCGTCAGAACGGTGTAAATGCGATTACGATTCGTGAAGATGACAGTGTTATTGAAGTTCGTATGACGAATGGAAACAATGAGATTATCATTGCTAATCGCAATGGACGTGCAATTCGTTTCCATGAAGCAGCAGTCCGCGTAATGGGACGTACTGCAACGGGGGTACGTGGTATTACATTAGATAACGATGGTCAGGACGAAGTTGTTGGAATGATTTGTATCAAAGATTTGGAAACTGAATCGGTAATGGTTGTTTCTGAACAGGGATATGGAAAACGTTCTGAAATCGAAGATTACCGTAAGACTAACCGTGGTGGTAAGGGAGTCAAGACCATGAATATTACGGAGAAAACTGGTAAACTGGTAACAATCAAGTCTGTAACAGACGAAAATGACTTGATGATTATCAATAAGTCTGGCATCACTATCCGTTTGAAAGTGGAAGATGTTCGCATCATGGGACGTGCTACGCAAGGTGTTCGTCTGATTAATCTTGAAAAACGTAACGATCAGATTGGTTCGGTATGTAAGGTTATGACTGAAAGTCTTGAAGATGAAATACCGGCAGAAGAAACAGAGGGAACTATTGTGAGTGATCCAAACGCAGATGCTCCCGATGTTGAAGATGTAGCTGACGTTAATGAAGACGAGAGCAACAATGAAATTGAGGAATAGACATAATATTAATAATTAATCAAACAACAATCATGAAAAGAGTATTATTTTCGATGGTTTTATTGATGGCTGTTAGCTTCTCATTCGCTCAGATGAAGAATGTGAAAGAAGCAAAGAGTATTGCCAATGACGTAAAACCTAATTTTAAGCAGGCTGAACAGCTCATTAAGGAAGCTATGAAGAATCCTGAAACAAAGGATCTTGCTGACACATGGGACGTTGCTGGATTTATTCAGAAGCGTATTAACGAAGAGCAGATGAAAAATGCTTTTTTGAGAAAACCGTATGATACATTGAAAGTCTACAATAGTATTCTGAAAATGTATGAGTATTATACAAAATGCGATGATTTGGCACAAGTTCCTAACGAAAAGGGTAAAATTAAAAACAAATATCGTAAGACAAATGCTTCCAGCATGTTGGCTGAACGTCCGAACTTGATTAATGGTGGTATCCAATATTTCAATTTGGATAAGAATAAAGAAGCTTTGAAATTCTTCGCAACATACGTAGAATCAGCTTCTTATCCGATGCTGGCTGACAAAGAAATTGCTAAAACTGATACTCTGCTTCCACAAATTGCTTATTATGCAACATTGGCTGCTGATAGAGTAGGTGATAAAGACGCAATCATCAAATATGCTCCTGCGGCTTTGGCTGATAAGGACGGTGGTAAATTTGCAATGCAGTTAATGGCTGATGCTTATAAAGCTAAAGGTGATACTGCTGCATGGATCAAGTCTTTGGAAGATGGTATTCTTAAATTCCCGGGAAATGACTATTTCTTTGCAAACCTGGTTGACTATTATAATAGTTCTAATCAAGCTTCTAAAGCAATGGAATTTGCTGATAGAATGTTGTCTAATGATCCTAATAACAAACTGTATTTGTATGTAAAAGCATATCTTTATCATAACATGAAAGAGTATGATAATGCAATCGAATACTATAAGAAGGCTATTGCTGCTGATCCGGAATATGCAGAAGCATACTCTAACGTTGGTTTGGTATATTTGATGAAGGCACAGGATTATGCTGACAAAGCTACAACAGATATCAATGATCCTAAGTATGCTGAAGCACAGGCTGTAGTGAAGAAATTCTATGAAGAAGCTAAACCCTTCTATGAAAAAGCTAGAGTTTTGAAACCTGATCAACAAGATTTGTGGTTGCAAGGTCTTTACCGAGTTTATTATAACTTGAATATGGGTCCTGAATTTGAAGAAATTGATAAGTTGATGAAATAATCATCTTTCTGAATAAAAAAGATAAAGAAGGTTACTTGCAAAATAGTAGCCTTCTTTTTTTATTTCATTTTTTAAGAGGGATCGTTTTTTAGTTTCGGCTTTCCAGCAATTGAGGCTAATATAGGATGAAATAATTTCTGGATGGCACAAAAAACAGAAAAGGAGCAAAGTCTGAATTTGCTCCTTTTATCTATTAAACATAATAATGATTATTCCCTAATCGTGAATAGCTTTTTATATCCGTTTTGATCATCCGTTAATAACAAGTAATGGTGTATCAGAGTGAAATATCATCTTTCTGGCAATACTTGGATTAAATAAGCGAGCGAATATGTTTCTTTTATATGAAGTCAGTGTGATTATATCTATTTGATTCTCTTTGATATATTGATCAAGTCCTTTTAATAAATTATCACTCATTACAACGTCATAATGAATTTCAAGCCCCGGATATTGTTTATGGAAATATTCTTTTATTCCTGCAAGTTTTATTTCATTCCAGGTATCTTTGGATTCGGTAAGATGTATCAAAGATACTGAAAAATGAAATGATTTCCAAGTATTGAAGAATGCTTCAAATGCAATTAAATCTCTCTGGTCGAAATTTGTTATGAAAGCAATATGTTTGACTTCACTGAATTGTTTGAATGGTGTATTTTCAGGAATGGCCAACACTGCAGTACGACTTCTCTCAATAACTTCAGCGGTTACACTGCCAATCAAATCAATATCTTTTTGATTCTTGCCCCGAGTTCCCATTATAATAACAATGGGACGTTGATCTTTGGCATATCTAAGTATTTCTTCTTCAGGAATACCTTCCCGAAGAATACAACTATATTTGATATCCGGAAAATCTCCTGAGGCAATTTTTTCTTTTATTTTTGTTGATAAAGCATTGAGATCGGAATGTACTTTGTGAATAATAGTTTTCACAGTCTCTTCATCTCCAACCTGATAATTGAAAACATCTCCATATGGCAATGACGATGCATATATAGGCGTGAAATAAACGTGCAATAAGATAACTTCTGCATTCTCTGTTTTTGCTAAATTAAAAGCAAATTCACATGCTTTCATCGAATAATTGGAGAAGTCGACAGGGATTAAAATCTTGTTTGATTTATTTTCAACTTTAGGTTCCTTCTCTCCCACTATACTTTCAGATAACCAAGTAGAACTTTCTGTTATTTTTAGCGCACGTGGTAAATCACTTTCCTTAATTCGCAAACGGACACCCGAAGAAACGACAGGCTGTATTTGGTTTACGTTATGAATGTATGTCTCAATACCTTCATTTTCAAGGACATTCTTTAATATCTGAGCTTTGGTATATGTCAGAATGGCTAGGGTTACTAATTTGTCTTCCATAAATGTACATTTTTGAAGGGTGAACAAATAAGAAATCCCAATTGTTTGCTCAATTGGGATTCAGTTTGTTATATTTTAAACTTGCACAGATTCGGTAGCCTGTTCTTTTTGCATTCTCATATTCAATTCATCCAATATCTTTAAAGCCCGATCAAGAACGGTCGTATCATCCAGCATTACAAGCCCACCATCCGGACCGGGCTCAAGATGTATTCCGACACTTTTTCCTTCCTTGAAATTGTGCCCGCCGAAGAAGTTTCGCACAGTATCTACGTGCAAACCAAGTTCATCTGCTATTCTATGCATGCTACCGCTAGGCAATGAATCTTTAATCTTACGAAGTTCATTAAATGTTATTGTTCTCATGTCTCGTAAATTTAATGGTTAATACTATGTGATTTTTTTATCACGCTATAAACTTAAGCAAAAAAAAAGATAAAACAAATTATTTGCTTATCTTTTTTCTGAATTTATAAAATCTTTTATTTGGCTCTATATCACCTCAATAGCGGAGGTCGGCACCCAGCCTACTTTTCCGTCTTCCAAGCGGATTTCTTTCCATTCTTTCATCGAATTGTCCTTGATGCTTACCTTTCTTCCTTCATGGAGAATAAATAAGCTAGTACCACTCTCACTGGGAGTACTTCGAACCGTGACACTTGGATTCATAACAATCGCTTCATTCCGGTTTACTAAATGTTCTTTTTGCTCTGAAGCAAAGAGATTGGTACATATAGTAATAATCAAAAAGATGACTCCTGATATGAAACCGGCTTTCTTCCACATAATCAGTTTAGAGAATATGAAAAAGTAGAGTGCAACAATGAATAAAATAAAAGAGATGATTCCCCACATTGCCCATGCATCTACACTCATACTATTTATCAAAGATTTAGTCCATGAAACAAAGAATACTTCGGGAACTGGTTCTACTTTATCTATTGTTTTGGCACGTGCTACTTCAAGATTAGCACGAATGTCATTATTACCGGGTTGCAATAGTAAAGCACGTTCATAGTTGAGGACTGCTTTTGCTATTTCTCCTATTTTATAATAACTATTCCCTAGGTTATAATAAACGTCAGCAGCTTCTCCATTCTTTAACAGCGTTTCGTATACTTGAATGGCTGTGGCATAATCTTCCTTTATGTATGCAGAGTCCCCTTCAGTTTTTGTAATATCTCCGGGTGTATCATTAGAGAATATAGTAGAACCCGCATGGATAGAATCGTTAACTTGTATAGAATCAATGTTTTGTGAATCCTGTCCAAAACAAGTCACCGACATTAATATTAATATAAAAAATAATATTTTTTTCATAACACAATCTCTTCTTGGTTAATGTTTTATTGAATTCTCCATTTTGCTTATTACTTCTATCGAAGATGAATAAACTTTATCCATAGCTTGATTTTCATCTCCTGGAGCGAAACGGGCAAATTCACAGTCATTCAGTGCATTCAGGAATCCTTTAATTAGTTCTTCATTCACTCCATGATTTCTTAGTTTTTCTTCGATATTATCTTTAGATAAACGAGATACCGGAATATTTAACTTATCACTAATATATCCCCATAATGCTTTCAGAACCTCATCATAAAAAGCATCCTTCTTATTTTCAGAAAGTAGCTTACCTGCTAATTTCATACGTTTTGTAGCGACTTTATTAGCTTTCTTTGTCCGCACCTTAGCAACATTGGCATTCTCTGCTGCTTGCTTGCGATAGATAATAAAGAAGATGATAAAGGCAAGAGCTGGAATAATATAGAATAACCAATAGGTCATTGAACCGTAGAAGAAACTACCTTTAGGCTGAAGAGTTACCTCGTTTTGTTTGATATAACGTATATCTTCTCCTAATACTTTCAAGTCCTCCTTATTAGTGAAATTTGCAATCACTTGATCTGCATTTCCTGCACCCTTCTCAATATTCACTACATACTCTTCCGTTTTTAGAGTTTTGTATGATTTGGAACGAATATCAAAGTAACTGAAAGATACTCCCGGAATCTTATATGTTCCGGCATGTCTGGGAATCGCCAGATACTCAATTACTTTATTACCAGTAAGTCCTTCACGAGTCAACCTAACCTGATTATCTACTTTGGGATCATATACTTCAAAGTCATCCGGAAATTTTATTTCTGGATTAGAAATCAACTTCAAGTTTCCTGTGCCGGAAATAACTAGTTTAATAGTAATAGCATCATTGGTTTTCAACTCTTTGCTATTAATAGATGAAGAAATGGTAAACTCTCCTACTCCACCAGAGAAGTCTGACGGCTTACCAGCTGGAAGTGGATTGACATTTATTGCTATCTTAGGAGTAGCGATATTTTTTTTAATCTCCATCACACTACTTCCACCATTAAAAAATGCATCGAAAGGATCGGCTGATTGTATAGGTTTTCCTACTGTCATCTGAAATTGAGCCGGATCTATATATAGTTTACCTGATTGCTGTGGAAAAAGTACAAACTGACGATAAACTGTTGTATAGTAATTACGTCCCTGATAATGTTCAGGAGTCCACTTAGCATTTGTTGTCATTTCGATTTCCTGTGAATGGAAACCTTTAAAATCAGGGAGCTTGGCATTGTTTAGCTGCAAATTCGACTCTCTGGTATAGATTTTATATGTCAGAACAAATGCTTCCTGTTCGAATACATTGGTTTTGCTGGCAGTTGCAGTGATAAACAAGTCCTGATTAGATACAGTCGTACCGGACGAAGAATGTATGGAAGAGTTGTTATTACTGCTACTGTTTTGACCTCCATTACTGCTTTGATCTTGCGGTAGTACTTTAATTTTCACCGAGTTCGATACCATTTGATTACCATCGGCTACAATTGAAGCACCACCAATCGTGTATTCACCGGCAGTATTAGCCATTAATATATATGTAAATGTAATACTACTGGTAGATGTAACATTACCATTTATAATTTGGGTACTACTTTGCTGTGAACGGCTTGGCCCCATTAGTACATCGAATCCTTTAATTGAGGGAGCCTGAAAATCTTTAATTTTCTGTGTAGTTACAGTGTAAGATAGCCTGAATTGATCGCCTACTACCACTGCATCAGGAGCAGAAGCAGTAAAAGACACTTTATCGGCTAATGCCTGAGTGCTATATGCTATCAATGCCATCAATATAATAATCAGTTTTTTCATTGCTTATGAAATTTATATCGTCAACTTTATATTACCAATCTTTTTCTAAACGACCACCCTGCAGTACTTTCTGTTGTTTCTTTACTTTATCCTGCACGTCTTTTTCATCCTGCATCACAGAATTCAGTAATTGTTCAGCATTCTCCTTTGACATCTGATTATTTTGTTTTTCAGATTTGGGCGGTTGTTGCTGATCTTTCTTTTCATCTTGATTCTGATCTTTCTGTTTATCTTTATTTTGGTCTTGTTTTTGATCTTGCTTTTGTTGATCTTTGTTTTGATCCTGATTCTGGTCTTGATTCTGCTGGTTCTGTTGTTGATCTTTCAACATTTTTTGGGCAAGAGCCAAGTTGTATCGCGTTTCATCATCAGTAGGATTATTGCGCAATGACATCTTATATGCATCCACAGCTTTTGCATAGTCTTTACCAGCCTGGAAAAGTACTCCCATGTTATGGTAAATATGCGCCAGTTTCATTTTGTCTTTTTCTATATTGCCAGCTGCTACATATTGCTCCATAGCATCCTGGAACTTTTGCTGTTGTGAAAGCGTATTACCCAAATTATACATGGATACTGAAGATTTAGGATTTACTTCCAGAGCTTTCCGGTAGTTTACCTCTGCATCTACAAATACGCTATCATTAAACAGGCGGTTTCCTTTACGGATATAGTCACGTTCTTCTTTCTGCGCTGAGACAGCAGCAGCCGATAGCAGAAGCACGACGAATATAATATATTTACTTTTTAACATGCGCATAACTATTTCTTATTAGAAAACAGATGAATGTTCTTAAATAAAGGATTTTTGCGATCCAAAATTAATATTTCTGCCAATAGCAATAGTAGAATAATCCAGGCAATTGCTTGGAATTGTTCGTTGAATTCAGTGTAGACTTTCGACTCTACATCGGATTTTGCCATTTTGTTCACCTCTTGATTAATAGCTTTCTGTGCCGAATTAGAGTTGTCTACCCGTACATATATACCTTTTCCTTCTTTGGCAATCTCCTGACACATCGCTTCATTCAGCCGCGTAACGATTACATTACCTTCCCGGTCACGACGATAATCATTTGTACCTTCAGCCGGTATAGGAGCTCCATCAGGCATACCTACTCCCAATACATTTACTTGTATACCTTTTTCTGCTGCAGCTTTAGCTGCTTCCACTGCACCGCCTTCATGGTTCTCACCATCCGTAATGACAATGATGGCACGCCCTACTCCTTCTTGAGGAGTGAAACTACGGGTAGCTAAATTAATTGCTTCTCCAATAGCTGTACCTTGCTTGGATATTAAAGAAGGATTTATGGACTCCAAGAACATTTTAGCAGAAATATAGTCGCTGGTAATTGGTAATTGGGTGAACGCATCACCGGCAAAAACAATCATGCCGACTTTATCATTATCAAGTTCATCTACCAATCTGGATATTAATCTTTTTGCCTTTTCCAAACGGCTCGGTTGCACATCCTGGGCAAGCATAGAGTTTGAAATGTCTAATGCAATAATCACTTCCACTCCTTTGCGCTTTACCGTTTCCAATTTAGAACCAAATTGAGGACGTGCTAATAGTACTGAAAATAAGCCGATAGCAGCAAATAAGATCCAGAATTTTACATCCGGACGATATTTAGAGACGTCAGGCATTAATTGAGCCAACAAAGCAGGATCACCAAAACGGCGAATATTCTTCCTTCTTTTGTAATTGGAATACAAGTAGAAAGCTGCTAAGAAAGGCAATAGCAGCAATAAATATAAATATGTAGGTTCTCCAAATCGAAACATCTTCTTTACTATTTTATGATTGACAAATTACAATTGACAAACCACCTTATGGAATTTTCTTGAGTATTGAATTACGTAGCAATACTTCCAATAGCACGCAGAGGAAAGCAGCTAATGCAAACCAATGATACTCTTCATCGCGTTTGCTGTACTCTTTTACATTCAGTTTGGTTTTCTCCAGTTTATCAATTTCTTCATATACTTCTTTTAGTTTCGAATTGCTCGTAGCCCGGAAATAGTTACCATCTGTTGTTCCGGCAATCTGCGTCAATGTCTTTTCGTCGATTTCTACCGGCATATTGACATATTGCACTGTATTACCGACTGGATAGGGATAAGGTGCCATTCCATTCGTTCCTACACCGATAGTGTATACACGAATTCCAAAGCTCTTAGCTATTTCGGCAGCCGTCATCGGAGAAATATCGCCTTTGTTGTTAGTACCATCCGTCAACAAGATGATGACTTTCGATTTAGCTTTACTATCTTTCAGACGGGTTACAGCATTCGCTATTCCCATACCCACTGCAGTACCATCTTCGATAAGGCCACATTTGATATTATGAATCATATCCAGCAATACGGCATGGTCTACAGTCAATGGACATTGAGTGAAGGTCTCACCGGCAAATAATGTGATACCGATATTGTCATTGGGACGTCCATTAATAAACTCCGCTGCAACATCTTTTGCAGCTTCCAGCCTATTAGGTTTCAAGTCTTCAGCCAGCATACTGGTAGAAACGTCGATAGCCAGCATAATATCAATTCCTTCTATCTCGCTGTTTTGCCACTTATTAGTCGTTTGTGGGCGTGCAAGAACCAAAATAACCAATACTAATGCAATGATACGTAATAGAAATGGAGCATGCAACAAATAATTCTTATAACTTTTGGGTGTATGCGCATATACCCTGGCATCAGAAATTTGAAGGGTAGCTTCACTTTTTCTTTGCTTCAGAATATACCATACAATATAAGGTATAAGCAATAATAGCAAAAACAGATATTCAATATTGGCAAAAACCATTTTATTTATGATTTAACAGTTTACTATTTAGTATTCAAGTTATACATTCTTTATACAAAAAGATTGTATATCTGCATACCTATATATATAAAGGTACCAATCAATGCAACTGATAAAAGCGTAATTCCACAAATCAGCATTGCTTTAACCCGCAAAGAGCGTTTCTCAATGATGGTGATTTCTGTTGGTTGTGGTTTCTGATTTTCCTCTTCCGGTTGTTTCGTCTCATTGATAAAGTCGATAGCATTAATCAAGTTTGCATCATTTTCATTCATTTGAGGATCATGTTTGGCAAACTTTACTAAATCGGCAGTTTGGAAAAGATATTTCAAATCAGACATAGCCTCTTTATCATTCATTTCCAGTAATTTATCAATGATTTCAGAAGAAGTCATTTCCAATGCATTAAATCCGAAACGATCTTTTATATAAGTACGAAGAGTATCAGTCAACTCTGTATAGTATTCCTTCGGTTGTCCTTTCTGCCATATCTTTTCAGTTTTGATACGTTCTATCTCCTTCATGGCAGCCTGATGTGGCGGCAACTTAGGTTCAACTTTTATCTTACGGATAATTGGCTTATTATCACGGATACGTATGATAAGATAGATCAATAAACCGAGCAGAGGTAAAGCTAGGAATGAACAAGCAATCAAGCCATACCAGTCTTCCCATGCAAAAGGTGCCTTCATTACAGGTTTTTGTCCGAAAAATTGGTCAGGGTGTAATGTGTCTACTGGAATGGAATACACTTTCAATGCCAAGGCTTTTGATTTATACTCTTTGCCATCTACCGTTACAGGCATTGGTGGCAGATAATATAAAGCTGAATCAAAAGAAGTGATAACATATTCCTGAGTAATCAACATTCGCTGGCGATCGTTCAGAAATTGGGTATCCGGTTTGACAGTTTCTATAATTTCTACACCTTTTATTAAAGTATCGGCATAAGCAGGAAAAATAGCGCGCTGCTTAGCATCCATGGCGACTTGCAATTGCAATTTCGCCTGTTCGCCAATCAGTATCTGCAATGAATCTATTTTTGCTTCCACTGTAACAGATTGCGCTGCTACTTTGCCGATAGATAATAGACCTAATAATGCTATCAGAATAATATTTCTATTCATATTTGATTTCATTAATTTCGTTTGGCAAATAAATTCAACAATGCCTTTACGTAATCCTGGTCAGTTTTAACCGACACAGAGTCTACATTACTTTTAGTAAACGTATCGCTCAGTTCAGCTTGCTTCTGTATCCACCAGTCACGATGTGCACGACGTACAGCTTTAGAAGAAGTATCGATCCATTGCTCATGACCAGTCTCTGCGTCTTTTATTCGCATTAATCCTACAGGCGGAAGATCACTTACTCTTCGGTCGTAAACTTGTAATGCTACTACGTCATGTTTCCGATTGGCTATGGTTAATGCATTTTTAAAACTTTCTTGGTCGATGAAGTCTGATAAAATGAATGCCGTACAGCGTCTTTTCATCACATTAGTCAAGTATTCCAATGCAAGACGTATATTGGTACGACGGCTTTCCGGTTGAAAGTCAATCAGTTCACGGATAATATATAGAATATGTTTACGTCCCTTTTTAGGTGGAATAAACTTTTCTATCCGGTCTGAAAAGAAAATCACGCCGATCTTATCATTATTCTGTATGGCAGAAAAAGCAAGAGTAGCCGCAATTTCCGTTACCATGTCCTTCTTTAGCTGTTTAACAGTACCAAATTCCAAACTTCCGGAAACATCAACCATCAACATGACTGTCAGTTCGCGTTCTTCTTCAAACACTTTCACGTAAGGTTTATTGAAACGTGCCGTCACATTCCAGTCTATGTCACGTATATCATCGCCAAACTGATATTCCCGGACTTCAGAAAACGACATACCCCTACCCTTGAAAGCCGAATGATACTGGCCTGCAAAGATATTGTTAGACAATCCCCGTGTCTTAATTTCAATCTGACGAACTTTTTTTAGTATTTCACTTGTCTCCATTTATACAGTAGTTAAGTAGTAAGTAGCTAAAGTAGTCAAGTATAACACCATGACTACTTATTGACTGTATTATAACTACGAATCAGGGCACTTCAACCTTATTCAGAATCTTGCTGATGATTTCGTCCGAAGTCATATTGTTAGCTTCCGCTTCGTATGTCAATCCTATACGGTGGCGAAGAACATCATGTGCAACAGCACGTACATCTTCTGGAATTACATAACCACGACGTTTGATGAAAGCATATGTACGGGCAGCTAAAGCCAAGTTGATAGAAGCACGGGGCGAACCTCCAAATCCTATCATATCTTTTAATTCTTTGAGATCATATTTTTCCGGGAAACGGGTAGCGAATACAATATCTACGATATAACGTTCAATTTTCTCATCCAAATATACCTGACGAACAACTTTGCGTGCTTCAATAATTTCATCAGCTTTTAGAATCGGTTTCACATTGAACTTTTCTCCATTGATATTCTGGCGAATAATCAACTTCTCTTCTTCCAACTTCGGATAGTCGATGACCACTTTCAACATGAAACGGTCGACTTGCGCTTCAGGAAGAGGATAAGTTCCTTCTTGTTCAATCGGATTTTGAGTAGCTAATACTAGGAAAGGTTCCTGCAATTCAAATGTTTCTTTACCGATAGTAACCTGGCGTTCCTGCATAGCTTCCAGTAAAGCACTCTGTACTTTGGCCGGAGCACGGTTTATTTCATCAGCTAATACAAAGTTGGCGAAAATCGGACCTCTTTGTACCTTAAAAGATTCATCTTTCTGACTGTAAACCATTGTTCCTATAACGTCGGCAGGCAATAAGTCTGGTGTGAACTGGATACGGCTATATTTCGCGTCAATCAGAGAAGCGAGTGTTTTAATAGCCAAAGTTTTTGCCAAACCAGGTACACCTTCCAAAAGAACGTGACCATCGGAAAGTAATCCGATAAGCAGTGATTCAACCAAATGTTTCTGACCAACAATAATTTGGTCCATACCTGTCGTAAGATTGGTAACGAAAGCACTTTGTCTTTCAATCCGCTCATTTAGCTCGCGGATATCAATTGATTCAGCCATAAATACTTAATATTTTATTATTTAATTTCCATTATTTTTATGTAAGCCTTGCCTGTGTCATAAGGCTTTTAATTTTGCTCCCAAAAGTACGCCATATAATTAACGATTGCAACTAATTTTTATTAAAAAACTATGCGAAATCTTTAGATTAAGGTACTTTCATACGCTTTTGCACATCCATAACATTTCACCCGACCAATACAGTGTTTGTATGGCCGGGTGAATGGATTATTATTACTTATTCTTTGGTAAGTTCCGGTATTTTAATTGTTGTACCGTATGGCACATTATTGGGATTCTTGATTACGCCCGGATTATGTTTCACAATATATGGCCACATAGCTTTTGTGCCATAGAACTGCAAAGAAACTCTTGTCAAAGTTTCACCCTCTTTGATTGTATATTTAGTTTTGGTTCCTGTAATCTTATAAGATGCCGAATCCAAATAAGCAGAAGCTGAAGGTTGTTGTTGCACAACTTTATTTTCAGTTTTTGGTGGGGTGATCACCTCTTCCTTTTTAGCAACTGGCTGTGGAGTAACAACTGCTTTAGGTATATCAGGCGTTATTTCTTTAATTGTATCCTTATGCTCAATTGTATCAGAGAGTTGCGCTTCCGGTTGAACAGGCTGGGTTGTTACAGGTGGCATATCAAGAGCATTTTTGTCGGATGAAGAAGAAAATAAATCCGGATAATAAATGAATAGAACGACACCGCCGCATAACAGCAAAACAAGGATAATGACAGCAATCAAGTAAGGCACTGGTGACTTTTCTTTCGCCGAATTTTTCTTCTTGGAACTCGAAGAAGCGATAGGCTGTGCTGGCTTGACAGGATTTACATTTTCCTCTTTAGCCGGTATTATAGGAATTTCAGGCTTCAGATTTGCTTTCAGAAGTTCTTTCTCTATAATCTCTTCGGCAGTGAAGCCTTCTTTTTCTTTTATAGGAGTTGGCTGTTGTTCAATGATAGATGTTTCTTTGACAACTTCCTCTTCTTTGGGCTGTTCTATCGGTTCCTGTACAACTACGTGGGCGATTTCATCTGCAATCTGCTCTTTGATAGTCGTTTCTTCAGATTGTTCGGTTACTTGTTCTTCCTGTACAGCTTCCTCTTCCGAAAGATTCTCACTCTCATTAACAGCTTCATTTACTTCTACTACAGTAGAGCTATAATCAATCTCTTGAACTTCTTCTTTCTCATTTGCCGGTGTCTGTACAGGAATTTCTTCTCCTATTTCTTCTTCTTCCGTTTCTTCTACCGGAGTATCTTCTAAAATTGTATTTTCATTTAGAACGACAGTCTCAAAATGCGCAAAAGGCTTGTTGATAATATCTCTTAGACTAGCATCCGGAGAAAAGGAAACTTTTGTATGACCTTTTATCTGAAAACGTTCTCCTGTGTTGACATTGACACTTTCCCTACTATCTACATCAATAAGTTTGAAAGTTCCCAATCCTTTGATTTTTACAGTATTCTCGCTTTCCAAGGCTTGTTCTATCAGGAGAAAAAACTCTTTTACGAACGCCTCGGCATCCTTCTTGGTCATGCTATGTTTGGCAGCCAATAAGTCAGTAAGATCTTGAATTGTTAGTCTTTCATTCATAACGGGGAATATTTATTTAAACTTATCTTTCAGTGTATTGCTAGGTCTATAAGATAATACCAATTTGGGAGGAACCAGCATACGCTGTTTACTCGCCGGATTTATAGAAATGCGCTCCGCTTTCTTCTTTACTTCGAAAGAACCAAATCCCTGGACCGCAATCATATTACCTTCCTCCAGTTCTTGCGTCATGCTGGACAGCAAAGAGCTTATTAATTCGGAAGTATCTTTGATGGTATATCCCAATCTTTCTGCCAGTTCAGATGTAAATTCCTTATTATTCATAGTCATCTATTATCTTTGCATATAAATCAAAATCATCTGCATCTATCACTTCTACCTGATAGAACTGCCCGATTTTAAGTTCTTTTTCTGAGCGATTAATCAACACTTCCGGATCCACCTCCGGCGAATCGAATTCTGTTCGCCCAATATAATAATCTCCCTCTAGTCGGTCGACGATAACTTTCATTTGTCTACCAACCTTTTCGGCACTTAATTCAGCAGAGATTCCCTGCTGAATATCCATCAGTTCATCAAGTCTGGCTTGTTTTACCTCTTGTGGGATAGAGTCTTCATATGCTTCTGCTGCATAAGTCCCCTCTTCTTCTGAATAAGTAAAAGCCCCCATTCTATCAAAACGTACTTTTCGCACAAATTCTTTCAGGTCCTCAAAGTCCTCTTCGGTTTCCCCCGGATGTCCCACCATTAGCGTCGTTCGCAGATGAATACCAGGTACTTCTTTGCGGAATTGCTCAATCAGTCTATAAGTATCTTCTTTGGTAACTTGTCGGCGCATCAATTTCAACATATTGTCGCTGATATGCTGAAGTGCAATATCCATATATTTACATACATTATCGCGTTCGCGCATTACCCGGAATAAATCAGTCGGAAAGTGTGCAGGGTATGCATAATGCAGACGAATCCACTCCACTCCCGGAATATCAGAAATACGTTCAATCAATTCAGGAAGCATTTGTTTCTTATACCGGTCGATGCCATAATAAGTCAATTCCTGTGCAATCACTTGAAACTCTTTCACTCCTTGAGATACCAAATACCGAACTTCATCCAGAATTTCTTCTATAGGTTTGGATATATGACGCCCCGTAATTATCGGAATGGCACAATAGGAACATTTGCGATCACACCCTTCTGAAATTTTCAGATAAGCATAATGCTTGGGAGTAGTCAATGTCCGCTCAATGTACAACTCGTCGTGGTATGTTTTCCCTAAATCCTGCAATAACTCTTTCCAGTTGAATTTGCCGTAGAATTTATCCACCTGAGGTATTTCAATCGCCAATTCTTTAAGATAGCGTTCAGAGAGACAACCCATTACGAAAAGTTTCTTCAGTTCACCTTCTTCTTTCCTTTCGGCAAATTCCAGAATCATATTGATAGATTCCTCTTTGGCGTCACCGATAAAACCACATGTATTGATAACGGCTATCTCTCCTTGAGGTTCTTCTGTATCATGAGTTACGCTGTATCCGACTTCTTCCAACTGACGCATCAATTGTTCCGAGTCAACCAGGTTTTTAGAACACCCTAAGGTGATTATATCAATTCTTTTTCTTTTCATGCATTCTCACCAAACAAGGAATCTACAAATTCGTTTTTACGGAATACTTGTAAGTCCTCCATACCCTCGCCTAATCCAATGTATTTTACGGGAATTTTGAACTGATCGGAAATACCAATCACTACACCACCCTTGGCCGTACCATCCAGTTTTGTGATAGCCATAGCAGTTACTTCTGTTGCCAATGTAAATTGCTTGGCCTGCTCAAAGGCATTCTGTCCGGTAGAACCATCCAATACCAGCAAAACTTCGTCCGGTGCATCAGGCACCACTTTTTTCATTACATTCTTTATCTTTGTCAGCTCATTCATCAAGCCAACTTTATTATGAAGACGCCCCGCTGTGTCAATAATAACGATATCAGCATTGTTGGCAACAGCAGAACTAAGAGTATCATATGCCACAGAAGCAGGATCAGCCCCCATTTTCTGTTTGATAACCGGCACACCTACCCGTTCTCCCCAAATCATAAGCTGCTCTACTGCAGCAGCACGGAATGTATCAGCAGCTCCTAAATAAACGGATTTACCCGCCTTTTTAAATTGATAAGCCAGTTTGCCGATCGTCGTGGTCTTACCCACTCCATTCACTCCCACCACCATAATCACATACGGCTTTCTTTCGATGGTTACGTCGAAATCGGCTACATCATCCGAATTGTTTTCGGTCAGCAAGGCGGCTATTTCGTCGCGTAATATATGATTCAGTTCCTGGGTATTCACATATTTATCAGCAGCGGCACGTTTTTCTATGCGCTTGATTATATTTAAAGTGGTTTCCACACCTACATCAGATGTAATAAGCACTTCTTCCAGATTATCCAATACTTCGTCATCTACCTTTGACTTTCCAGCCACGGCACGAGCTATTTTACTAAATACGCTCTCTTTGGTTTTAGATAATCCTTTATCTAAAGTTTCCTTCTTCTCCTTTGAAAAAAAACTAAAAAATCCCATATTTACGGTTGTTTGTATAATACATTATTCTACAAAGATATAACAAAGGATTGAAAAAGTAAAAAAAAGAAGCAATAAAAAATCCTCTCACTGATAAACAATGAGAGGATTTTGAATTTATAGCGTGTATGCTATTTCAATTATTTTTTGAAAAAGTCTTGTACTTTTTCATTAGGAACCATTTGCTCATCAAAAATGTAAGCTCCAGTTTTCGGAGATTTTACCATTTTGATAACCTTGGTATAAGCACGACCTTCTTTAGAACCTTCGTGCAAACTTGCTACTGTTTTCTTTGCCATGGGTTATACTACTTTATTATTTAATTTCCTTGTGTACTGTAACTCTCTTCAGAATCGGGTTGTATTTCTTCAACTCAAGTCTTTCTGTAGTATTCTTTCTATTTTTAGTTGTGATATAACGAGATGTTCCCGGCATTCCACTATCCTTGTGTTCTGTACATTCCAGAATCACCTGTACTCTGTTACCTTTTGCTTTCTTTGCCATTGTAAGTTTTCTCCTCTACGTTTAGCCGATTACTTTAATGCTTTTCCAATCACAAAAACCTTTAGCTACAGCATCAGTAAGCGCAGCATCCAGTCCCTTTTTGTTGATAATACGCAGCCCGTTAGCACAAATGCTAAGGCTGATCCAACAATTCTGTTCTACATAATAGAACTTTTTGTTAAACAAGTTCAAATCAAAGGTTCTTTTAGTTCTTCTCTTTGAGTGTGAAACATTGTTGCCAATCATGGCTTTCTTTCCGGTAATTTGACAAATCTTCGACATTTCTATCTTATTTTTATAGTTTTATATCTATACTTATTTCAAACAGGACGCAAAGTAAGCACTTTTATCCGTATAAAACAAGGATTTCTTAAAATAATTCACTTATAAGCAGCTATTTTTCTTTATTTGAGTAAATCCCGAAGCATTAGTAGCGCATTATTGCCTGCCCTTTCAATATTCATGGCTCTTCCGCGATTCGTTTCCTGCTTGTAAGTATGAATTTCGTTTTTATAACCAGCAGCTATCCAGACAGTCCCCACGGGTTTCTCCGGAGTGCCTCCACCCGGGCCGGCTATTCCCGATGTCGCGACAGCACAGTCAGTTTTCAATGCTTTCATCGCACCTTTTACCATTTCAATTACAGTCTGCTCACTTACAGCGCCATAGCACTCCAATGTCTTGGAAGACACGTTTAAAAGCCCCATTTTTACATCATTGGAATAAGCCACTACACTGCCATAAAAATACTCCGAGCTTCCTGCAACGGATGTTAGCCGTGCAGCAATACTTCCTCCTGTACAACTTTCTGCGGTGGAAACGGTTATTTTTTTCTTTTTCAAGAGTTCACCCACTATGACCTCTAACGGAGTATCTTCCTCACTAAAAATATCGTCGCCTAATATTTCCTCCAGTTTTACTTTTTCACAACTGAGAAGGGCTTTTACTTCTTCTTCTTTTTGTCCGCGTCCGGTTAATCTCAGACGAATAATCCCAAGTTTGGGCAGATATGCTAATTTGATACATTCCGGCAAAGCGCTTTCCCAAGGCTCTAGTTTTTCAGCCAATACCGACTCCGGATAATGCTGTACAAGGAAAGTTTGGTGGATGATTACATCCGTTTGAAACCTTTCGTGCAACTTAGGTAATACGCTTTCGGTCATCACGGCAGTCATTTCCTGTGGAACTCCGGGCATAGAAACGAGCACTTTCCCGTCCTTTTCAAACCAACTGACAGAAGCACTTCCTACAGGATTATTGATTACTGTGCAATCTCTAGGAACCATCGCCTGACTTTTATTCAGCGCATTCATTGGGATTTTCCCCGCTAACACCCGCTTTACATTCTCAAAGACTTCTTCACTGAATATCAGTTCCGTATGGAAGTATTTACAAAGAGTCTGTTTGGTTATATCATCCTTAGTAGGGCCAAGTCCTCCGGTCACTAAAACAATATTTACCCTTTTCATCGCATTATCAATCGCTTCGAGAATCTCTTCCTCCCGATCACGGACTGAAACAATACGAAGTACTTCAATACCTATTTTGTTTAACTCCTGCCCCATCCAGGCGGAGTTAGTATCGATAACCTGCCCTATCAGCAGTTCATCGCCAATGGTTATAATCTCGGCAAACATATTTCCCTGCTTTATATTAATTATATATATTCCCTTATATAATATAGGTACGCGAGAACAATTTATAATGTCACACGAGAATAGGCCGGAAGATCAATAGAGCAGAAATCCTTATCCAGATATTTAAAATACCCGGTAATGGCAATCATTGCTGCATTATCGGTCGTATAGCTAAATTTAGGAATAAATATATTCCAGCCATATTTTTCGGCATGTTCACGGAATGAATTACGCAATCCGTTATTTGCAGAAACACCACCTGCCACGGCTACTTCCTTTATTTTATATTCTTTCGTTGCTTTCCGCAGTTTATCCATTAGAATATCTACGACCGTTGCCTCCAGCGATGCAGCTAAATCTACCTTATGATGTTCGATAAAATCAGGATCATCCTTCATCCAATCACGCAATGAATACAAGAATGATGTTTTCAACCCGCTAAAGCTGTAATCCAAACCTGGAATATGCGGTTTACTGAAAGTAAATGCTTTCGGATTTCCCTGGCGTGCCAATTTGTCAATGATCGGGCCGCCCGGATAACCTAACCCCATTACTTTCGAACATTTATCTATTGCTTCACCTGCTGCATCATCAATCGTTTGCCCAAGAATTTCCATGTCATTATATGCTTTTACCAATATAATTTGGGAATTTCCCCCGGAAACCAATAGACAAAGGAATGGAAATTGAGGTTGCTTATTCTCTTCTCCTTCTGCTTTAATAAAATGTGCTAAAACATGTCCCGTCAAATGATTAACATCAATCAAAGGAATGTTTAAAGAACGGGCAAATCCTTTTGCGAAAGAAACACCGACAAGCAAAGAACCCATTAATCCCGGACCACGGGTGAAAGCCACCGCACTTAATTCTTCTTTGGTAATGCCGGCACGTTTTAATGCTTCGTGTACTACCGGTACGATGTTTTGTTGGTGTGCCCGTGAAGCCAGTTCGGGTACTACTCCACCGTATGCTTCATGTACGGCTTGACTTGATACCACATTTGACAGCAGATAACCATCTTTGATTACGGCTGCCGACGTATCATCACAAGAGGATTCAATTCCTAATATTATTGCACTCATAAGTATTTAAACTATTAAACGGTGCAAAAGTAATCATAAAACTACGATTCATAACGAACTATTTTATATTTTTGTTCGCAAAATAAAAGTAATCGCTTATCAGAACGCTGAAAAAGACTGTACGCTGGGTAGTCGGTATTGTACTGGGAGTATATATCGGGGCTATTATCTTGTTGAATATACCAAGTATTCAGCGAGCAATGAGTTCATTTGTAGCAAAAGAACTTTCTGAAGTTTTGGGAACAAAAGTCATGATCGGCAGAATTAATATCGGATTGCTGAACCGTATTATCATTGACGATGTATTGCTTGACGATCAAAGCGGTCAAGACATGCTCAAAGTCACCCGTCTGTCTGCCAAATTTGATATAATGCCTTTCTTTAAAGGAAAGATTTCCATCAGCAGTGTTCAGCTTTTCGGATTCAATATCAGTCTTCAGAAAGATACGCCGGATTCTCCGCCTAATTTTAAGTTTGTCCTGGATGCTTTTGCGTCTAAGGATACTGTGAAGAAAGAGAGCTCACTTGATTTGCGTATCAATTCGATTTTGATTCGTCGTGGCCGGATGACCTATCATGTGCTTTCGGAAGAGGAAACACCGGGAAAGTTTAATGCTAAACATGTCCAGCTCCAAAATATTATTGCTAATATTTCCTTGAAAGCATTGAGCAAGGACTCCGTGAATTTAGGAATCAAACGATTGAGCCTTGACGAGAAGGCATCGGGATTTTCTTTAAAGAAGTTGAGCCTGAAATTGGTTGCCAATAGTAGACAGACCAATATTGACAATTTTGCTATCGAACTGCCTGAGACTTCCTTAAAAATGGATACCATACATTTGGTATATGACAGCCTGCAAGCTTTCAATCACTTTGCGGAGCAGGTTCGTTTTTCTTTCCGCACACTACCGTCGCAAGTTACGTTAAAAGATATTTCGGCATTTGTACCCGTTTTGTCGCATTTTAAGGAACCGGTAACGTTGGATATGGAAGTAAAAGGTACGGTCGACCAGTTGACTTGCTCGCATTTGGAAATTACAGCAGACGACCGCCAGTTCCGCCTTAGGGGAGATGTGTCGCTTCAAGATTTGTCACACCCACAGGATGCATATGTATATGGCACTCTTTCCGAACTTTCAGCCAATACTCGTGGTGTCGGCTTTTTGGTACGTAATTTGAGCCATAATTATAATGGAGTTCCTCCTATTCTTGAACGTTTGGGTGATGTTAGCTTCCGGGGGGAAATCTCCGGGTATTTCACAGATCTGGTTACATATGGCCAATTGCGTACCAGCCTGGGAAATGTAAAGACCGACTTGAAGTTAAGTACAGATAAGAGTAAGGGACTATTTGCTTACTCCGGTGCAGTGAAAACAGAAGATTTCAAGCTTGGTGAACTATTGGCTAATGAGCAGTTGGGAGAAATCACATTCAATCTTGATGTGCATAGCCGGCACATTACAGACCAGCTTCCGGTTGTTGAATTAAAAGGATTGATTGCCTCTATAGATTATAGCAGATATAGATATGAGAATATAACGCTGGATGGCGAATATAAACGAGGCGGATTTAATGGTAAGATCGCATTGGATGACCCGAATGGTTCCATTTATTTGAATGGAGATGTTAATGTCACTTCCAAGATTCCGACTTTTAATTTTCTTGCAGTAGTTGACAAAGTACGGCCCAATGATTTGAATCTTACTACCAAGTATCCGGACGCAGAATTCTCCCTGAAGCTGAAAGCTAATTTTACAGGTGGATCTGTGGATGAAATGATCGGAGAAATCAATGTAGATAGTCTGAAGTTTACAGCACCGGAAAAAGAATATTTCATGAAAAACATGAATATTCGGGCAACAAAACAGAATAACGAGAATCAGTTAAGGCTGACTTCCGAGTTCCTGACAGCAAGCGTAGAAGGAAAATTCCAATATCACACATTGCCTGCCAGTATTTTGAATATTATGAGGAAATATGTTCCATCCTTGATATTGCCGCCTAAAAAGCCGATTGAAACACATAATAATTTCCTGTTTGATATACATATATATAATACGGATATCTTATCTACTATTTTTGATATTCCACTGACCGTATATACTCATTCTACTTTAAAGGGGTATTTTAATGATCCCATGCAACGTTTGCGTGTGGAAGGGTATTTCCCTCGTTTACAATATAAAAATAACTATATAGAGTCCGGTTTGATTTTATGTGAGAATCCGGCAGATCATATTCGTGCCCGGGTTCGCTTAACCAGTTTGAAGAAGAAAGGAGCAGTGAATCTTTCCTTGGATGCACAGGCGAAAAATGATAATGTCAGTACGACATTAAACTGGGGAAATAGCGCAGCGGTAACTTATAGCGGACAATTGGCTGCCGTGGCCAAGTTTTTACGTACCGAAGGGGAAAAGCCATTATTGAAGGCGATGGTAGATGTGAAGCCTACAGATATTATTTTGAATGATACTCTTTGGCAGATACATCCTTCGCAAGTGGTAGTAGATTCGGGAAAAGTAGATGTGAATAATTTCTATTTTAGCCATCAGGATCGTTATGTACGTATTAACGGACGTCTCTCTGATAATCCCAAAGACACGGTTAAAGTCGATTTGAAGGATATTAATATGGGATATGTATTTGATATTGCAAATATCTCTGATGATGTAAACTTTGAAGGTGATGCTACGGGGACAGCTTACGCAAGTGGTGTGCTGAAAAAGCCTGTGATGAATACCCGTTTATTTGTTAAGAATTTCTCGCTTAACGAAGGACGATTGGGTGACTTGGACATATATGGTGAGTGGGATAATGAAAACAGAGGTATCCGCTTGGATGCATCTATTCAAGACATAGCTTCTGCCCCATCTCGTGTTACAGGCATTATCCATCCATTAAAACCGGAAAGCGGACTTGACTTGAATATCGAAGCTCATGAATTGAATCTGAAGTTTCTTGAACATTACATGAAGTCTATTGCTACTGATATAAAAGGACGAGGAACAGGGAAGGTACATTTCTATGGAAAATTCAAAGGATTGAACCTGGATGGCGCGGTCATGACAGACGCTTCCATGAAGTTTGATATATTGAACACTCATTTTTCCGTTAAGGATACGATCCGCCTTGCCCCTACCGGATTGACATTTAATAATATGTATATTTCCGATATGGCGGGGCATACCGGAAGAATAAATGGATATTTGCATTTCCAGCATTTTAAGAACTTAAACTATCGCTTTGAGATACAAGCTAATAATATGCTTGTGATGAACACGAAGGAATCGACAGATATGCCTTTCTATGGAACGGTATATGGTACTGGCAATGTTTTACTTTCCGGAAATGCTACACAAGGATTGGAAGTTAATGCTGCTATGACCACCAACAGGAATACTGTCTTTACCTATATTAATGGAAGCGTAGCATCTGCCACCAGTAATCAGTTTATAAAGTTTGTGGACAAAACACCCCGTCGCACTATTCAAGACTCCATTCAAATCATCTCTTACTATGACCAAATACAGCAAAAACGTCAGGCAGAGACAGAGGAACAAAAGACGGATATTCGCTTGAACATTCTGGTGGATGCAACGCCTGACGCTACTATGAGAATTATTATGGATCCAGTTGCCGGAGACTATATTAGTGGAAAAGGTACAGGAAATATCCGAACGGAATTCTATAATAAAGGTGACGTGAAGATGTTCGGTAATTATCGAATTACGCAAGGTGTATATAAGTTTAGTTTGCAGGAAGTCATTCGTAAGGATTTTGTAATCAAAGATGGAAGTACAATTACTTTCAATGGTACACCTTTGGATGCTAATATGGATATACAAGCTTCTTATACAGTAAACTCTGCTTCATTGAATGATTTGATACCCGATGCTTCAGCTATTATACAACAGCCTAATGTGCGGGTAAATTGTATCATGAATTTGAGTGGGATGCTGGTACGTCCAACTATAAAATTGGGTATTGATCTTCCCAATGAAAGAGATGAGGTGCAGACATTGGTACGTAACTATATCAGTACGGAAGAACAGATGAATATGCAGATTCTTTATTTGTTAGGTATCGGTAAGTTCTATACAGAAGATGCCCGGAATAATAATCAGAATTCAAATGTAATGTCATCAGTACTTTCTTCTACCCTTTCCGGTCAGCTAAATAATGCACTATCACAAGTTTTTGAAACAAATAACTGGAACATTGGAACAAATTTGAGTACGGGTGATAAAGGTTGGACAGATATGGAAGTAGAAGGCATTTTGTCCGGTCAGCTATTGAATAACAGATTGTTGATTAATGGAAACTTCGGTTACCGGGACAATCCTATGGCGAATACGAACTTTGTAGGAGACTTTGAAGCGGAATGGCTGATTAACCGCTCGGGAGATATTCGTTTAAAAGCGTATAATGAAACGAATGACCGTTATTATACGAAAACGAACCTGACTACACAAGGTGTAGGTATTATGTATAAGAAAGATTTCAATAAATGGAGTGATTTGTTCTTTTGGAATAAGTGGAAGTTGCGCAATAAACGGAAACAGGAAGAAGTTGAAAAGGTGAAACAACAGCAGACAGATAGCATTCAGACAGATGAAACAGCCAAATCGACCATAAAAAGAAAACGGCAGTAGTTATAAACAAGGTTTATTTCTTTTGGGTGACAACCTTGTAGTAGATAAGTATAGATTCTTTTTTAATCTATATTTGTCGCATTATTTAATCCAAAAGATATAACAATGAAAATTATGTATTATTTAGTGGTATTTTATACCATGTTTTTTATGTATTCTTGTTCGAACGATGATACAGAGAGTATTACTCCTACTATTACTGTAACGGACATTGAACGATATAGTGTGGTGATAAATGGAGCAATAACAATGAATGACAATACGGAAGTTGATGAGTGCGGCATTTATTGGAGCCAAACTAATGAGAAGCCGACAGATATGGATAAAAGGGTAATTGCCGAGCAAACAAATGGAAAATTCCAAGTAAAACTAACAAACCTTCAAGGAGGTACTACCTATTACGTAAGGGCTTATGCAAAAAATCGTACTGTTATGGATATTGGAGAGACTATTCAGTTTACTACAACTAAAGGAGTGCCTGACATAAAGGCAACGTTATTGTCTCTCGGAACAGATTGTCGAGTGAAAATTGATATTGGCGGAGGGGATGTAAAAGAAGTCGGTTATTGCAGAATACTTGCAACAGATTACAATAAGAATGTAATTCCGAATATAAAGAACTGTGAAGACAAAATTATAATCGACCATTACAGCAGTTCATTTACTTTTTCCCTTAGCGGTACATATCCTAACAACTATTATGCATGCATTTATATGATAACTTCTGAAGGAATCGGATATAGTGAGAGGATTTATTATCACATACCTTTACGATAATCAATTTGATATAGATGAAAGTCCATAAGTGATTAAGAATAGCCCTTTTTGATATTATTATCTATAAAAGGGCTATTGAACAGATGATCCTTATTCAACTAATATAAAGCCAGCCCATTTTTGAGGCTCATACCTGTATTTACCAATCATTTCTCGTTGTATTTTCGTGAAAGCCTCTGATTTGCTCATCCCTTGCTGCCAATACCGATAAAATCCGGTCATAAACTCTACTGTTTCTTTATCCGGTATTTCCGACAGGCTAATAATCATAGAACGTACCCCTGCCAAGCGGAAAGCACGTTGCAACCCAAAATTCCCCTCGCCATCACGAATTTCTCCTTGTGCGGAATGGCAAGTAGAAAGAACAGCAAGATCAATACCTGGCAGATTCATAGATGAGATTTCCAGTGCTGTAAGTATTCCGTCATTTTCGTCATTTAAGGGAAGCTCTTCAATCCAGTTTTTATTAGCACCGGTTAAAATAAAGCCTGTGCGCATAAGAGGGTCTTTATATCCGCTTTCTCCATTATGATGTATGGCGGTACTTTGTATCGAATCATTGTATTCTAGATGGAAACCATGAGTTGCCACATGTAGAACAGCTCCTGACAAAGATTGATTGGAGAGTTGCTTGAATGAAGATTCATTGGCCTTTTCTCCAATATATTTGTGGATTCTCCATTGGTTGGAAAGGAGCTGGCTTATACTATTGATTTCTTCTACTGTACCTGGCAAATAGGCAAATCCTTGTCCACGCAATTTTTTCCGGTTATCATCTTCGGGCTGTATATTGAATTTTGCTCCACCAAAAAAGAAAATATCTCTGTGTTTATGCACCAGATTATCTCTCTGCGATTTTATGAAAGGAATATCTCCGGTGTATAATAAATGATGAAGAATATATTTTTCGGAGATATACTGTCGTCCATTATGTAAGTCGGCAAAGGGTATTTGACTTAAATCACCATCTAATGACAGATAAATATGTTCGCATCCTGATATTACTTTTTCAATCGGTTGCCATAATCGGGAATACAGTTTATTATGAACAAACAATTGGTGCAAACTTGATTTTGTGGTCAGAGGGATTAACTGAGGAAGTGTATCTTTGGCGGTAAATGCAATAGCTATATATATTCTATCAATAAAATTATAGGATACAGGTAAACTGACAATGTCGACTACCGCTTCTTTCGGTGAAAGTGAAGCTGCTATTTCTCTCCATTCGTGATGCCATGAGTATTTAGCCGGATATTTCTTTTTCAGATAATCAGTTAATACATATTCCATATTACGCACCGTGATTTCGTTTTCTAATTTCTGAATATAATTATTCTGCGAAGGATTTCTGAAAGCCTTTTCACTGAAACGTAATTTTTCTATCTGCTGTTGCAGTTGAAACGCATAACTATCTTGTACTGTGGATATCGTTTCTTGAAGCTTATAGGATACGGTTGTAAATAGTTCCTTTTTCAGTAGTTGGCTCTCATAAAGCAGTTCCGATATTTCTTCCCATGTCCCGCATATCATATTGTCGCACATAAAGAATTCCATTTCTTCGTAACAAGGTTTTAAAATATCCCACAAATTACTACGTTCAGCCGGTAGTAAATAGGGCAAATCCTTTTCTATATTCGATGTAAGCAATTCCAGTATTCGATGATAAACATCAGACGTTTTTTGGAGATTTCCTTCCATTTCATATTTGTGTGCAGAACTCCTGAACATCTTAAAATAATCCGGTAACCTTTGGTTATATAAAATTTCTGCAAGGGATATCGGGTGATACATTTGCTCGGCAATTTTCAGATACTGATCTCCTGTTGAAGAAGAATCTGCTAATAAAGTCAACGCTTTCAATCTGTTTTCAATCAATGTACGCTCTTTTTCGCTTCTTTTAGATTTCAGTGCCTGGGTTAGATAATAAATGGCTTCTTTGAAATTCCCGGTTTCCCAGCAGTAGAGACTTGCTCTATCCCAGTTGTCAGATATACTCGCGTACAAATCTTCAGCTTCTTTTAGTAAAGACTTGTTTCCGGTCTCAATTCCTTTTTGTGTTAATTCTAAGGCTCTTATGACTATTGATTGAGTATAGTTCACGGCTGAAACTGATTCAATCATTCCACTGGGAATCACGTCCCTCTTATGTCCTAGTTTGTTATTTCCTACAAATGTGTATATATTTATTAAATCTTTATATAAATGTATGTTTTCAGTTTCCTGTTGTGTTGTTGCTAATTTAGCTTCTAATATCTGAATAGATAATTGAGATAACTCTTCTCCTTGCTTATACATATTTCTACGTTGACAATATTGAGCAAGCGAGAACAACTCACGCGCATACAATAAGCTGTCATTGGATGTTTTTTCCAATCGTTGGATACGTTCCACCCCTTCTTTTATTAGAGGTTCGCTCCATATAGACTTTTGTGCAGTTGCATTGTAAGTAATTGCCAGGAAGCATAAGCTTCCGACAAAACGTTTGATTAAAACCATCTTTTCTTTTTCAAGTCAGTTTTTATTCGCCCGGCTGCATTGGCAAATATGCCTTTCTCTGTTTGTATTTTATTTGCAAGTTCCTCTGCTTCTTCTCGTTGATTGGTCTTCAAATAACAGCAAAGCAATAACCATTCCGTTTCTTCTCGATAATCGGTGCTTTTTATCTGCAAAAGAATAGTTGTTGCATCCCCTGCATTCTCTTGTTCCAACAAGGCGACAGCTATAAATAATGAGGTGTAATCGGGTAGCGCGTCAATAGTATTTTCTTGTCGGTTACGATTATACCAGTCGGCAATATCTTTATATTTGCCTTGTTCGTACCATTCGGTCAATTGTACATTCGTGACAGCGTTTTTTTCAGTCAACTCATTGCCGCCGCGTGCACGTTCGATCGCGGGTATAGAATGATAGATTAAGTAAAGCTCTTGCGGACTATGCATAGGCTGGTTACCAAACCATCCTCCCATTCCCAACAAAAGAATGATGCAAGCTGCTGCAATCCAACGAATCCTTTTTCTATTATTTGTGTGTACGATGTTTATAAGTGCCATTCGGGCTTTTTCTTCATTGTTTATTAATGTGCCTTCTAGCAATAAGTACCGGATGGCAACTTGTTCTTTCAATTCTTTGTCATTTCTCATGGAAAGGACGAATTGTTCCCGTTCGTCAGGTGTCATTTCATTCTGTACGAAACGGTCTATCTGTTGTTCTAATATTGTTCTGTCCATTACTTTTCTTTTAACGTTTCCAATTAATACCTTTTTCCGCCAATCTTCTTTTAAGTTCGAAAGCGAATCGACGCAAACAAGAGCTTTTCTTATTCTTGGCAACCTGTTCGTTTTTATAGTTCATTTGTTTGGCTATATCAACCATTTTCAGACGCTCCCAATAATAAAGTTTCAATACTTGTCCACAGTCATCTTCCGATTTTTCAATCAGTTGACTGACTACATCTTGTGCTTCTGCCCACTCTTCCATGTAATCATTTTGCTCGAACCATTCAGAAGATAGATTTTCGATAGGCATATATTCAATGTGGTGTTTATTCAGATATTTACATATCTGATGTTTTCCGATTTCAAATAGATAAGTTTTTAAAGAACTTCCTTTCTCTACATATTTTCCATCTTGAACATTTTGGCACATGCTCATGAAGCTTTCCTGATATATATCAGCAGCCGTTTCTTCTTCAATGGGATAATTCTTCAAAGCAAATGAGATGAAAGATGGCTTATATAAATTATATAGGTAATCTATTTCCTTGTTATGTTTGAATAGTCCGGTTAACCAATATATTTTTTTCATTTTTCGTCTTCTATTTTATCGGAATATTTGAAATGGGATGTTTTCGTCACTACACTCCATATATACAGTTTGTTTTCTGCTTTTACGGAATCCGGTCAGTTGATTCACCTTCTTTTGCAATGCTTCCAAAAATTCTGCAACAGAATTGAAGTTTTCGGGAGAGCGGAGTAACGTATAAAAAGCATATGTCAGCATACCGTAAAATTGCTTTTGTGTTTGGCTGTAATATTCGTAATTGATTTCATTTGCCAGACAAGCGCTAAAAACAAAAGCGGGAGAAAAATCCTTAATCGGTTTTAGTTTCAGGCTCAATTCCTGATGCATGCCGGGTTTAGGAGTATATCCTTCGGGGGCAAAAATAGCGGATGTTCCACGGATATAATCATTTACTCCGTTATCACGGTTCCCTGTTCCGCTGTGGCAGGCATCCAGTACCACTGTTACCTGTCCTTTGTCGCCTGCTTTTTTTCTTAGTTTGTTTATCCATATCCCCAATTCGTCGTCTCGCAGGTGATTCTCTCCTTCATATTTTCCCGGAATATACCAATAACCGGCATCATATAAAACGAGTGACTCATCTAATCCGTCTTCTTCATCTCCGTTATCATCCATCATTTGTTGTCCATGACAAGAAAAATGCAAATAAATAAAGTCGCCATAAACTGTCTGTTCCCAGCATTGCTGAAAAGCAGCGGTTACAGCTTTCTTGTTAGCTTGTGCGTTTGATAGTACTTTAATATTGGAGGATTGATATTGATTATTCAATAGCAGTTCAGTCACTAACCCCTTGTCATTGCCAGCATGTATTTTTTCCCAACCACTGATAATCGGATATGTTCCTATACTTATTATCAATGCTCTGTTTGTTTGTGCCAATACGAAGGCAGATATAGTCAAACAATATAAAAACAGTCTATATCTCATAGTTCTTTTTGTAATATCTATGCAAAAATAGATTATTTTTTTTAATTCCTGCCTGTTGCCTTTCCACTTTTTCCAGTATAAAGAGAAAAAAGTAAACTTAGTTTTTGCGAGATGCGTGATTAACAAGATAAAACCTATCGCTATTTACATAGCGAAAAAAAATATCTATCATATCTATCATCATTTCCGATAATTTGCTGTATTTCAAATTAATAAGTATGATAGATAAGTCATAAAAAAGGTATCTATCATCATTTTACCATCAAAAAATGGTATCTATCATGCTATAAATCCCTGAAATAAGGGCTGATTCACCATAAAAAGGCACACTTTTGTTGCAATGCAGCAGATAAATCCATCTATTCATGCCTGAATTATCCTGTTAGGATAACGGAATATCTTGAGCCCGCATACGTGGGCTCTATATCCCACGTATGCGGGATATGCAGCACACACATGTGGGCTATACAGCACACATGCGTGGGATATAAAAACATCTTCGCCCGAAATGGATTATTAAGGCACCAAATACTGATTGTCACGCAAATAAACTTGCATTCACATACCATTTAATGCTCGATATTCCTATAGGATATAGTAAAACAGCCCGATATAGGTATGATAGATACCATTTTTTGATGGTGAAATGATGATAGATACCTTTTTTAGAACTTATCTATCATATCTATTAATTTGAAATACAGTAAATTATCGGAAATGATGATAGATATGATAGATATTTTTTTCACTATGTAGAGGGCTGCTTTAGCAATTCAATATTATTACGTGTCTCAAGTTATTTTTTTAATTCTCCCCTGTTACCTTTTTCCTTTTTCTTGTATAAAGAGAAAAAAACAAACCTTGTTTTGACGAGGTGCGTAATTTATAGTTGTGATGATGTTCTAAAACAAGGTTAGTTGATTTTAATCAACAACCTTGTGCCGGATAGCGAACAACTGTTATTTAACTTATTTTTGTCCAACATAAGTACATAAAACATGAGTGATAAACTAAGTATATCTTATCATACAGCAAAAATAATTTTATTGGAGCTATTGGAAAACAATGATTTTTCAACAGATAAGGATATTCTGAAGATTCTAGGTTCGATAATACAAAAAGAGATTAATAATGAAACAAACAATGATAAGGAAGAAATGAGCCGGATTATCATAGACAAAGACGGGCGTATATTTCTGCCTGATTACTCTCCTAAGGAAGTAAAGATGCAATATCTGCCTAAAACTGTATTTCTTTTTTTCTTAATACATAAAGAAGGTATCGAATTTAAAAGTATGTACAACTATATGCACGAGTTGTATGAAATCTATCAGATAGTAACATTAGAGAAAAATATGGAAGCCGGTAAGCTAAGGGATAGTATTGAAAATCTGGTAGAACCTGTTAATAATAGAATCTACGAGACATGCTCCATTATTCGCCGAAGCCTTTCAATGGTCGTTCCTAAAGCATTAATGGAAATATATTGTATCACAGGAAAACGAGGGGAAAAGCGTCGAATTGGTATTGATTCCTCATTAATAGAGATAGAAAACACAAAACTAAAAGAGATGTTTGACCAAAGGCATAATCACTAAAACTTTATAAATAATGAATGTGTCGATTGTTGAGTTTGTTGAATCATTTTTTTAAATATTATACTTATGAGAAAATTAAAGAACATCAGTAAAAAAAGACATTCTACTATTCTTCCAATAGTGACTATATGTGGAATGTTATTGTTTGTTTCATGTAATGGCAGTAATGCTATTAACAAAGAAAAAGGTGACAATTCGGTAACGAAAACTCAGCCAAATGTTATTGCTCCCAAAGAGGAAGTAGCCAAATTCTCTGCAGCGGATATGGTAGGTATATGGGATTACTATGCAGAATCGTCTCCGAACGATAAGATTGAGATTATATTCAAAAAGGATGGAACATTGATTGATTATATTGATTTTCATTCAACAGGTACATACAAGGTGAATGAGGATGGTTCAATCATTACAATGCAATTCTTTTATAATGATGGATCTACTTCACAAGAATCCAAGCCATTTGAATACAAGGTTTTAGAATATTCAAAAGAACGTTTTAAAATTATTCATAACAGCCCTAATGGCAAAAATATTGTCTATGATAGAAAAGAAAAAAGTGACAATTATACGGGAGAGCTTTAAATCGAGAAATAATATCCATTATACAATTCGCAATTTTAATATTAAAAAGGTATGAAAACTAGTTATTTAACAATTTTGAGTTTGTGTCTATGTTTTATCATGGGCAGTTGTGGTAGTAGTGTAAAGAATGATCCTGTGGAGATAACAAAGGCTATTATCAAATGTTGGAAGAAAGGGGATTTCAAAGAAACAGAGAAATTCTTTATGAAGGATGCAAAGAAGATAAATTATAATAATTGGCAAGATACTTATAACAATCCTGCTGGTAAAAATCACGGAACAGTTGAAAGACTACAACGATTCGTAGAAGCTGAATATACGTTAGCAGAACAGTCTATTGAGGGCGATAGAGCTATAATAGAATATAGCCTAAAAACATCTAGTTTTAAATCGCCTTTCAAATTCTTTCTAAAAAAGGTAGATGGTAAGTGGTATCTTGAAACTCATTATTAAAAAATAACAATATGAAAAAACTAATTTCAGTAAGCTTGATTCTCCTTGCATGTATGTCTTTCACATGTAAGGCACAGTCTTTCCCTAAATTTTTGGTAGCGGTAACTAAGCCAAATGTAAATGTAAGACAAGCCCCCAATTCATCAGCAGCTGTAATAACAAAAGCACCTCTTGGAACTGTCTTTGAAATGGTATCCAAGCAAACTGGGTGGTATGAGGTGAAAGAGGCTTTGACAGGTAAAAAAGGATACATTTCGGCTAGTGTATCTAAGTTATGTCCAGACACCGATCCTTACTACCCTAGAACAACAGATGATATTGTTGATATAACAGAATTTGAAAATATATCTAAAAGACAGAATAGCGAAACCACAGTTACTTATGGTTTTCGTTCCAAAGACAAGATGAAAACTAATATAATCTATGCTTCTCTTTCCACTACTACAGCCGATACAAGTGGGAGAATGCGTAGTTACGAGAATTATTATAAAGGTAAACAGATGGGATGGTATATTGTTTTGGACGAAGAAACTGACTATGAAGGAATTGTGCAAAGTAAATTGGATAAGCCAATTTTAGTTTTTAGGGAATCAAGTGGAAAGGCCGGTATTTATATACAAGGGATATATTATAAAGATGCTAATAACCCTTTTGAATAAAATGTGTAACTTATAAAAATTATTAATTATGGAATTATATTTTTTGAACAAATTAGACACTGCTATTTTCAAACACCTTAATCCGACACATCAAGCGGTAACAGGTACAACAGCAGTACATGCATTTATTGGTGGAGCTATCATATCACTAATCGTTTTTGTCATGCAAATGTGCACAAATAATGACACATTGATTGAAGTAGTTGCAGGAATCGGGTTGCTTGTCTTAGCAGGTTGGGTAATTAATTATTCTCTTCTCACTTTAAAGGCATTTCCGGGATGGGGAGGACGTATAGCTTATGGAGCGTATGTACTGTTTCTTGCCTACCTTGCTTTTATGGTAGCCATGTGGACAATAATGATTGCTTTGCTAGGACTATTTATGTATGGTATCTTTAAGATATTTTTCAGTAGTGGCAGCAGCTCGAAAAGTTCACATAGACGAGGACAAGAACAAGAAGAACCCCATGAAGAAGAATGTGACGCGACAATTAAAGATGAAAATGGATATGAACGTAAATTGTGGAAAGATGGCTTTGGCACCTATAGAGATGACAAAGGGGATTATTGGAAAAATAATGGAGATGGAACTGTAACTCGTGATAACAGTTAGACTTTAAGTTATATTCCATAGTAATAAACGATGACACGATCCTTTTGGGAATCATGCCATCGTTTATTGTATACTGATATAATCGTCATTATATCAGTATATTGCCGTCATAAGTGATTAATCAAGTATCTGTCCGTCAGCCGATATCTTCACATCTATCTCACTATTTTCTATGTCAATTAAATAGTATGTGACACCTGTTGCTTCTTCAACATAATCAGCGTCGTCATCATCAACTTGCCCGGGATATGTAGTATTAATAGCATTTTTCACAGGCTCAGGCAATGTATTGAAACGTACTTCCCATGAAGTTAAAACCCACTCACCACTCTTATCGAATAGGACTTCTTTCCCAATACTCCCATGAGTAATATCCACTTCTGTGTATCCTGCATATTTTCCGTCATCCTCTACATCAATTTCGACTAATTTAAAGCCGGGATATTTAATATTGAGAAAGTCATTCATCTCTTTTGTCAATTTAGCATTTTGGTCAGGCAAATACTGATCGTCTCTATCATCATCTGTATCCACTACGCTTTTAACCAGTACTCCTTCTTGGGAATAATACAAGTCCATCTCCTGATTCTGATTTTCAACTTCAATCACATAAACAATCTCAAAGCCTTCCCGCTCTAATTTATCTACATCATCTATTTCCCATGACTTGTATTCACTTGCTTCAAAAGACGTTTTCACAGCTTGTGGCAATGCTGTATAAGGAATATCCGTTTCCGTCATCTGCCATGTTCCATCTTGCGTAAACCATGCGGATGCTTCGTATCCGTCATAGAAATCAGCCACGTAATATCCGGACTTACTCTCCCATTTTACATTTGCTACATTCGGATACTTAGCTGAAAAGGCATCCTGTAATTCAATAGGAACATTAATTGATTCATCATCATTATTATCACAACTATATAAACTCCATACAGTAGCACCTAGTGCCAACAGAAGAGTAAAAAACTTTAGTTTCATCATTGTTTTAATTCTTTAGAGGTTTAGTTATCAATATCAATCAAATTAAATTTCAAGTCGAACTTTAATTCTACGCGGTTGGAGAGTTTCACTTCATACTCCTTTTTATCGCGCTCTATTTTCAACACTTTTACATCAGGATAATTAGTTGTCACATATTTCTGAATGGCTGCGGGAATGATGGCTGCGGGTACAGAAGAAAATTTGCAATTCACCTCTTCCCAATTTCCCTTCTTGTCAAATTCCACTTTATTACCATTCGTGAAAATCACTTCATAACTTTTGTAGAGGAAGTCACTTTCCATCTTTGCCAAAGCTACTTTGCTGTCAGCGAAATGTTGTTTAATGAACTGTTGTGCCGGTTGTGGCATTTGAGTAACCTGAATTGGTTTGTCGTCATCTGCATACGCTACTGTCTGCAAAGTAAATAAGCACACTAATAAGAATACTAACTTTTTCATAATCGTTGTTTTTTTAATTGGTTTTACTATTATCATTCAATTTATACTGCAAAGATGAGGGGAGAATCTGAAAAGATTTGGGAATTTTGGAAATTTTCGAAAAAAAATCATGGAAAATTATAGTGACGCTATGACGACAATATAGCGTCACTATATCTATAGGATACCGTCACTATCATACAAGGATAGCGTCACTATTATTTTCTAATAGGAATTAGATTCTTTATAATTCTTTTAGCAGCAATTAATAAACACATCACTTATTTTTGCAACCACAAATTTGACAATATTCATATTAAATAACCATAAGAACTTTCGTATGACTATGAGAACAAATTATTTCTTATTATTAGCAATTTTATTGGGATTCATTCCTGTGAGCTACACACACGCAAATGATTCGATTTCTAAAAGCGTGGTATTGTACACACCTTACACAAAAATTTCCGTATCACCGGGAGCGTCAATTGATTACAGTATTGACCTTATCAACAACACTGATGAATTGACGAATGCAACACTTTCTGTCAGTGGGCTGAGCAGTAGTTGGAAACATGAAATGAAATCCGGTGGATGGAGTTTAAGTCAATTATCCGTGCTTCCTAAAGAAAAAAAGACTTTTAACTTAAAAGTTGAAGTTCCATTGAAAGTAAATAAGGGGAATTATCATTTCGTTGTGTATGCCGGAGAGACTAAACTTCCGTTGGATATTGTTGTTGCCCAGAAAGGAACTTATCAAACGGAGTTTACTACCGACCAGCCTAACATGCAGGGAAACTCCAAATCTACTTTTACTTTTAGTGCTACTCTGAAAAACCAAACGGCCGATCAGCAATTATATGCATTGATGGCTAATGCACCAAGAGGGTGGAATGTTATTTTTAAACCCAATTACAAACAAGCCACTTCAGCTCAGGTGGAAGCAAACAGCACTCAGAACGTAAGCATAGATGTAACACCGCCTGCCAATGTTGAAGCCGGCAGTTATAAAATTCCGGTACGTGCAGCCACGGGGACTACTTCGGCAGAATTAGAGTTGGAAGTTGTCGTTACCGGCTCTTATCAAATGGAATTGACTACTCCACGTGGATTGTTAAGTACAGACGTTACGGCCGGCGATGTGAAGAAAATAGAGTTGGAAGTCAAAAATACAGGATCTTCATTGCTAAAAGACATCCAATTGTCCGCCAATAAGCCGGCAGATTGGGAAGTAACCTTTGAACCGTCCAAGATTGATGCGTTAAAAGCCGGAGAAACATCAACTGTGACAGCTACATTGAAAGCTTCTAAAAAAGCACTTCCCGGCGACTATGTCACTACCATGATGGCCAAAACCCCTGAAGTAAATGCAGATGCACAATTCAGGATAGCTGTAAAGACTCCAATGATATGGGGCTGGGTAGGTGTACTTATTATTATTGCTACCATAGGTGTTGTCTACTATCTGTTCCGTAAATATGGAAGGAGGTAAATATGGGCGAACAAGTGATCGTACTTACCGATTTAACTAAACAATATGGTAACTTTACTGCTGTTAATCATATTCGCCTGAATATTCAGAAAGGAGAAATCTTCGGATTACTAGGTCCGAACGGTGCCGGAAAGTCAACGACTATCTTAATGATGCTGGGATTGACAGAGCCCACATCGGGAACAGTCGAAATTTGTGGAATAAATTCCACTACCCATCCTATTGAAGTGAAAAGGAAAATCGGATATCTTCCCGAGGATGTAGGATTCTATGATGATATGACAGGTCCGGAAAATCTGATCTATACAGCCCGGTTGAATGGTATTCCTGATAGGGAAGCAAAAGAAAAGGCTATGGAGTTGATGAAACGTGTAGGCCTTGAAGACCAGTTGAAGAAAAAGACCGGAAAATATTCCCGGGGAATGAGACAGCGTCTAGGGCTTGCGGATGTACTTATAAAGAATCCGGAAATTATCATTTTGGACGAACCGACTTCAGGTATTGATCCTGCGGGTGTTCAGGAGTTTATCGAATTGATTCATTGGCTAAGCAAGAAAGAGGGCTTGACTGTGTTGTTTTCGTCCCATCATTTGGATCAGGTTCAGAAAGTTTGTGACCGGGTGGGACTGTTCAGTAGCGGCAAATTGCTGGCTTTGATTGATATGGCAGAACTGAAAGAAAAGAAACAGGAATTGTCAGATATTTATAACCATTATTTTGAGGAAGGAGGAGAAAGACATGAATAAAGTCAATCATCCTTTTTGGGTTATTGTCAACAAAGAAATTGCCGATCATGTCAAGAGTTGGCGTTTCATTATCTTGATTGGCATTATAGCACTTACCTGTATGGGATCGCTATATACGGCACTCACCAATATAAGTGCGGCTATAAAGCCTAATGATCCGGACGGCTCATTCCTGTTCCTGAAGTTATTCACGGTATCAGATGGGACTCTCCCCTCTTTTGTGTTGTTTATAAACTTCCTGGGTCCATTGTTGGGAATCGCCTTAGGCTTTGATGCTGTTAATTCCGAGCAGAATAAGGGAACATTGAGCCGTATGCTCTCCCAGCCTATTCATCGTGATTGTATTATTAATGCCAAGTTCGTGGCTGCATTAATAGTCATTGGTATTATGCTGTTTGTACTGGGCTTTTTAGTAATGGGATTCGGATTGATTGCCATTGGTATTCCTCCTACGGCAGAAGAGTTTTGGAGAATTGTTTTCTTCATTATAACAAGCGTTTTTTATGTTGCCTTTTGGTTGAATCTGGCTATTTTATTTTCGCTTCGTTTCCGTCAGGCTGCTACTTCTGCACTGGCATCGGTAGCCGTATGGTTATTTTTTAGCATATTCTATACGATGATTGTGAATTTGGTGGCAAAAGGGCTGAGTCCGTCAGAAATGGCATCGCCTTATCAGATAATCAGTTATCAGAAGTTTATTCTTGGTTTGATGCGCTTGGCACCGAGCGAACTGTTTAATGAAGCTACTACGACATTGTTGATGCCTTCTGTCAGAAGTCTTGGCCCATTGACTATGGAACAGGTACAGGGAGCTATTCCAAGCCCTCTTCCTTTGGGACAAAGCCTTTTGGTAGTTTGGCCGCAACTGACTGGATTGATTGCAGCGACTGTTATATGTTTTGCAATTTCGTATAGTATGTTTATGAGAAGGGAAATCCGTTCCCGATAACTATCGTACAATTTAATTCTAATAAAATTCCCCTTATTTAAATCACATTGCAGATAAGCATGATTTAAACAAGGGGATTCTTTTATTGGAGAGTCAAGTTCTATTTAGAAATCTCAAAGCAATGTTCTCCTTGTTCATAATAATACCATAGACTCAGATGTTGCAAGCGGCAGATAGATTCGGCTATTGCCAATCCCAATCCAGTAGAACCTTCCTTCTTAGACCCTTGATAGAAACGTTCGAAGATGTGTTCCTTATCCAACGAATGCTCTATTCCTGTATTTCGGAAAGTAATATTGTTTTTAGTAACAACTATTCGGATATGTCCCCTGTCTACATTATGCACAAATGCATTCTTTAGGAGATTTGTCAGTAAAGCCACTGCCAAAGACTCATTCATCGTAACGTTGAAAATATCTTGTTCTTCGATGTTTGTATCTATATTGCGATAATCATACACTTCTTCATAATCTTGCAGATACTGTTTGAGAAGTATATTTAATTCCAATTGTTTGGTATCGGTAAACTGACCATTATCTATCTTAGTAAGCAATAGCAGGGATTTATTCAGTTTGGTAATGTACTCCAAGGTCTGATGCGTTTTCATCAGTTCTTCCAGTTGCTTTTCTGATAATGAATCATCTTCCATCAACATTTCCAAACGGTTACGGCAGATGGCAAGCGGAGTCTGTATCTCATGTGAAGCATTTCCTATAAACTGTTTTTGCTGTTCAAACATCTGTTCTGTACGTTCTGCATAACGGGTAGCGGCATCATTCAATTTTCTAAATTCTGTAATTTGAGTATTATTGCTCAACGGTTCATTCTTTTTCCCGGTTTGATAATTATCCAACCAGTGAAGAAGTACATATAGTGGACGCATATTCCGGTAGAACACCCATACCGAAATTATGATAATACAGAATAATAAAGCCACATATAGAAAGATAACCCATACTTGAATAGCATCCTTTAAATCATCTTTTTCGATACTGGGAGTAGATACTGTCAGTTCATGGTATCGTCCTTCATCATCCTGAAAGATTGTGGTAAGAATACGTGCCGGTTCTGTTTCTCCTTTTTCCTCAATATATACCATGGAGTCTTTGTACTGAATATCTTCCCGGTTTTCTGCATACTCCTTACTTACTTCCATCATGTAATACTGATTGTTGGAACCGTTAGTTTTAGAAGGTAGTTCCTCACCTGCCAATGCACGGATAATAATTGTTTCCGAGTAGTCTTCCAAGGCATCATCCACTTCATCATTCACTTCGTCAATCATCGTGACATAAAAGAAAATAGCCCAAACAGTCAAGATGAGAGTCAGAGCAAGAGTGATACGAAGAATGATGTAATATATTAATTTCATGGATAATAGCCTCTATTTATTCAATAATTAATTTATATCCGAATCCGTAAACAGCTTTTATTTCAAGGTTTGCGCCTGAATCTTTTAGCTTTTTGCGCAGATTCTTGATTTGGGCATATATGAAGTCGAAGTTATCTACCTGGTCAATATGATCTCCCCACACAGATTCAGCCAAAGTATTTTTATTAATTAATCTTCCGGGACGATTCATGAAATATAGCAGAATATCATATTCCTTTCTGTTCAGTTCCAACTCACGATTATCAACGAATACACGAAACTTATCCGGTTCTATCCGAACATTTCCCTGGCGAATATCAATCTCTCCATCCTGTTGGTGACGGCGGATCACACTTTTTATCCGGGCATTCAGTTCCACCAAATGAAATGGTTTCGGTAAGTAATCATCTGCTCCCAGTTCAAGCCCCAGGACTTTATCTTCTATAGAATCCTTTGCAGAAATGATAATCACGTTTTCCCGTTTATGGAGAGCTTTCAATCGTTCGAGAAGGTCTAGTCCGCTTCCATCCGGTAACATAATATCCAGCAAGATACAGTCATAGTCGTAATCTTCAATTTTACGTAACGCTGAATTGAAGTCACCCGCTGTTTCCACAATATAACGTTCTTTTTCAAGTGAACATTGGATAAGTTCCCTTAACGACGGCTCGTCTTCTACAATCAATATCTTCATTATTCTTTCTCCTTTCTTTATAAATGCATTACAAAGAAAGGGGATATTTCTGAAATAAAACTGAAATGGGCATAAAAAAGTCGGAAACCATTACTAGTTCCCGACTTTTGATTCTATCAAATTTATTTTTATAAGCTTAATAAGAACGTGCGAATACTACACGACATGCAGAAGGTTTACCTGTAACCATACATTTGCCAGGTTCCTTGTCGCCCGGAACAAATGAGTCGAACGGGATACAACGGATGGTAGCTTTTGTATCTTCTTTAATTTTTTCTTCAGTTTCGGTAGTTCCGTCCCAGTGAGCAAGTATAAAGCCGCCTTCTTCGATTTTTTCTTTGAATTCGTCATAGGTATCTACTGACGTAATCTTAGAGTTACGATAGTCTAATGCCTTCTTGTAGATATTTGCCTGTATTTCTTCAAGCAGGTTCTGAACATATGTCTCGATACCGTCACAAGTAACAGTTTCCTTTTCCAATGTATCACGACGCATCACTTCCATTGTATTGTTTTCAAGGTCACGACCACCCATTACCAAACGAACAGGAACACCTTTCAATTCATAATCCGCGAATTTGAAGCCCGGACGCTTGTTGTCTGCATTATCATATTTCACTGAGATACCCAGTGCTTTCAATTTAGCAACAATACCTTCCACCTTAGCGTCGATTTGTTTCAGTTGGTCGTCATTCTTATAGATAGGAACGATGACTACCTGAATCGGGGCCAAATGCGGCGGTAATACCAAACCGTTATCATCAGAATGAGTCATAATCAATGCGCCCATCAAACGAGTAGAAACACCCCATGAAGTAGCCCAAACATACTCCAACTTGTTTTCCTTATTAACAAACTGAACGTCGAATGCTTTTGCGAAGTTCTGTCCCAAGAAGTGAGAAGTACCACTTTGCAATGCTTTTCCATCCTGCATCATCGCTTCGATTGTGTAAGTGTCAAGTGCACCTGCAAAACGTTCGTTAGCTGATTTCACACCTTTTACTACCGGAACAGCCATGTATTTTTCAGCAAAGTCACCATACACATTCAACATTCTGATAGCTTCTTCTTCCGCTTCTTCACGGGTAGCATGAGCGGTATGTCCTTCCTGCCACAAGAATTCGGCAGTACGCAGGAACAAACGGGTACGCATCTCCCAACGGAAAACGTTAGCCCATTGATTGCAAAGGATAGGCAGGTCACGGTATGACTGAATCCAGTTCTTATAAGTATTCCAAATAATCGTTTCCGATGTCGGACGGATGATTAATTCTTCTTCCAATTTGGCAGCAGGGTCTACTACTACGCCCGAACCATCTTCCGCATTTTTCAGACGATAGTGTGTTACTACGGCACACTCTTTTGCGAAACCTTCCACATGCTCCGCTTCGCGGCTCAGGAATGATTTCGGGATTAATAACGGGAAATATGCATTTACGTGTCCTGTCTCTTTAAACATGTCATCCAATTGACGTTGCATTTTCTCCCAAATAGCGTATCCGTAAGGCTTAATCACCATACATCCGCGTACGGCAGACTGCTCTGCCAAATCAGCTTTTACCACCAAATCGTTATACCATTGTGAGTAGTTTTCACTACGTTTGGTAAGGTCTTTCAGTTCTTTTGCCATTATATTCTTCTATTTAAAATTTTTCGGGTGTTAAAACAGGGTGCAAAAATACGAAAAATGAACGAACTGCGCTCATTCTTCATACATTATTTTCTTGGTCATACTCATGCATATTAGAATAAACAAAAAAAAACAGGCAGTATGTAAATATTAACTGCCTGATTTTCAAACGAGCGGTAAACGAGGCTCGAACTCGCGACCCCCAGCTTGGGAAGCTAGTGCTCTACCAACTGAGCTATTACCGCATTGTTTTGTTTCTCTGCAAAAAGCCTTCTGAAACGGTGATGCAAAGGTAAACATAATTTTTATATCTCAAATAAAATCTTTGAATTTTTAATGCAAGAAAAAGTATCTTCCATACTTGTTTTGCCAATAGAATAATCTCTGTGTCTTGTAGAATGAACAAACCTGTCTTTTTATCTGTTAGAATAGCTCAAAAATAGATATAACCTAACCAGTATGAAAAAAAATAAGTTACTTTTTGTACTATTGACTTTGTGTTTTTCCATTACCCGGGTAGATGCACAGACACCATTAAGTTTCGAAGAATCATTGCATCTCCTTAATCGGGGAAATCAGAGCCTGAAGATTGCTGACAAAGGAATTGAGATAGCCAAAGCAGAACGTGACAAACTGAATGCTTTTTGGTATCCCAGTCTCCAGTCTACGGGAGCATTTGTACATATGTCCGAGAAGATTGAAGTAAAGCAACCGTTATCGCAGTTTACAGACCCGGCTAAGGACTTTGTACATTCCATCATTCCGGACGATCAGATTATTTCATCCATATTGGATAAAATTGGGGCGAATACCCTTGTATTTCCCTTAACTCCAAGAAATCTGACAACTGTGGATTTATCAGCAGAGTGGGTGTTGTTTTCCGGTGGCAAGCGTTTTCGTGCTACTAATATAGGTAGGACAATGGTAGACCTGGCTCGGGAGAACCGGGCACAAGTATCCGCCAGCCAACAAAATTTATTGGCTGAGAGTTATTATGGATTACGATTGGCACAACAAATCGTGACTGTTCGTGAAGAAACCTACAACGGACTGAAGAAACATTATGAGAATGCCTTGAAACTTGAAGCGGCCGGAATGATTGATAAAGCAGGACGGCTCTTTGCGCAAGTGAATATGGATGAAGCAAAGCGGGCATTGGAAGCCGCACGTAAGGAAGAAACCGTAGTGCAAAGCGCGCTCAAAGTATTATTAAATAAAAAGGATACCGATGAGAATATCATTCCCACCTCTCCCCTTTTTATGAATGATTCAATTCCGCCCAAAATGCTTTTTGACCTCTCTGTAAATAGTGGAAACTATGTGCTTAACCAATTGCAATTGCAGCAACATATTGCCAAACAAGAGGTACGGATTGCTCAAAGCGGCTACCTGCCCAATATAGCTCTTTTCGGAAAACAGACTTTATATTCACACGGAATACAAAGTAACTTGCTGCCACGTACCATGATAGGAATTGGTTTTACGTGGAATCTCTTTGACGGGCTAGACCGTGAGAAGAAAGTACGGCAGTCTAAACTGACAGAGCAAACATTAGCATTAGGGCAAATGAAAGCCCGTGATGATCTTGCCGTTGGCGTAGACAAGCTCTACACACAATTGCAAAAGGCGCAGGATAATGTAAAAGCATTGAATGCAACGATTGCTTTAAGTGAGGAACTGGTACGCATCCGAAAGAAATCTTTCACAGAAGGGATGGCAACCTCTACCGAAGTTATTGATGCTGAAACCATGCTTGCCAATGTTAAAGTGGCTCGCCTGGCGGCATATTATGAATATGATGTGGCACTAATGAATCTACTTTCACTTTGTGGCACACCGGAACAATTTGCAAACTATCAACCTAAACCGTAACAAACAATGAAACTAGCCAGTAGAACCCTTTCATGGGCTTTCGTCATTATTATGTTAGCTGTGGGCATCTTCACGGCTCTTGGAATAATATTGATGCATAAACAACCGATGGTGCTTCAAGGACAAGCAGAAGCAACGGAAATCCGTATCAGCGGAAAGCTTCCCGGACGTATAGATACTTTCTTTGTACAGGAAGGAGACTGGGTGCGCCAAGGCGATACCCTTGTCGTAATTAACAGTCCTGAAGTACATGCCAAGTATCAGCAAGTGAATGCATTGGAACAAGTCGCCGTGCAACAGAATAAAAAAATAGATGCAGGCACCCGCCGTCAGATTGTAGCTACCGCATTACAGCTATGGAATAAGACAAAGAGCGACCTTAGTCTTGCCAAGACGACCTATAACCGTATTCTTACCTTATATAAAGATAGTGTGGTCACCTCTCAGAGAAAAGACGAAGTGGAAGCAATGTACAAAGCGGCTGTCGCAGCCGAACGTGCCGCTTATGAACAATATCAAATGGCCGTAGACGGTGCGCAGCAGGAAGACAAAGCATCTGCTGCCAGTATGGTAGACGCTGCCCGGAGTACAGTGGACGAAGTTTCTGCCCTATTAGTCGATGCCCGGCTGACAGCGCCCGAAGATGGGCAAATAGCAACTATCTTCCCCAAACGTGGTGAATTAGTTGCGCCGGGAACTCCAATTATGAACCTGGTGGTAATGGATGATGTACACGTCGTTCTCAATGTACGCGAAGATCTGATGCCCCAATTCAAGATGGGGGAAACTTTTGTCGCAGATGTACCTGCCATCGGTAAAAAGAATATTGAATTTAAAATTTACTATATCAGTCCATTAGGCAGCTTTGCCACCTGGAAGTCAACCAAACAAACCGGAAGTTATGACTTACGTACATTTGAGATTCATGCCCGTCCTACCCAAAAGGTAGACGACTTGCGTCCCGGTATGTCCGTGTTATTGACACTTAATTAATTGATATAGTAAAATTAATCATAGAATGGATTCATCACAAACATATTCTCCTTTTCGTTCCGTACTGCTCAGGGAGTGGCGGCGAATGACTTCACGACGTCTTTACTTCGGCGTCTGTATCATTTTGCCGTTGTTTACCCTCTTCTTTATGGCTACAATCTTTGGTAACGGACAAATGGAGAATATCCCTATCGGCATTGTTGATCAGGACAATACAGCCACTTCCCGTGCTATTGTCCGGAATATTTCTGCTGTACCCACTTTTAAAGTGACGAAGCATTATGTGAATGAAGCGGCTGCCCGTGAAGCGGTGCAAAAAAAAGAGATATACGGCTATCTTTCCATTCCACCGAGATTTGAGCAGGATGCCATCACCGGAAAGAATGCCACCCTCTCCTATTATTATCATTACGCCCTGTTATCGGTAGGCGGTGAACTTATGGCGGCATTTGAAACTTCATTGGCTCCCGTGTCCCTTTCGCCTATTGTGATGGAAGCCGTATCTTTGGGAGTAGAACAACAGCAGATTACCACATTCCTATTGCCTGTACAAGCCAGTAATCATCCGATATATAATCCAAGCCTGGATTATTCGGTTTACTTGAGCCAGCCTTTTTTCTTTGTTCTGTTTCAAGTCTTGATTCTGCTGACTACCGTATATGCAGCCGGCATTGAAATCAAATTCCGCACGGCGACCGATTGGCTGGCTACTGCCAAAGGGAATATGGTAATTGCTATTTTAGGAAAACTACTCCCCTATACCATTATATATGTTCTGATAGGGTGGTTTGCCAATTATGTCATGTTCGGTATCCTGCACATTCCTTTTCAGGGGAGTTGGTGGTTTATGAATATGATAACTGCGCTCTTTGTTATCGCGACGCAGGCGCTCGGATTATTTTTATTTTCCTTGTTTCCGGCGGTATCACTGGTTATCAGCGTCGTTTCCATGGTCGGTTCTTTAGGGGCTACCTTGTCCGGAGTTACTTTTCCGGTTCCCAATATGTATCCGCTGGTGAGAGATGCTTCTTATCTTTTTCCTGTCCGTCATTTTACGGAAATAATGCAAACGATACTCTATGGGGGTGGCGGGTTCGTCCATCTTTGGCAGTCGGCAGTGATACTATGTATTTTCCCGCTGCTGGCCTTGTCGCTGCTTCCCCATTTAAAACGAGCTATAGAAAGTCATAAATATGAAAACATTAAATAGAATCCAACAACTATCGTTCATTATCCGCCGGGAGTTTCTCGCCATAAGCACCAGTTATGCCGTTCTGTTAGTGCTGATGGGTGGAATCTTCATGTATGGGTTGCTCTATAATTATATGTATGCCCCCAATATTGTAACAGATGTGCCTGTTGCCGTAGTGGATAATTCGCATAGTGAGCTAAGCCGTAATTTTATCCGTTGGCTGGATGCCACCCCACAGGCGCAAATATACAATCAGACAATAGATTATCACGAAGCTAAAGAATGGATGAAAGAAGGCAAGGTGCAAGGAATAGTCTATCTGCCCCATGATTTTGAAGAACGGGTATTTCGTGGGGACGAATCCGTGTTCTCCCTGTATGCGACGACCGACGCGTTTTTGTATTTTGAAGCATTGCAAGGAGCCTCTTCACGTGTCATGTTGGCAATTAATGACAAATACCGACCGGATGGAGCAGTGTTTCTTCCGCCTCAGGGATTACTGGCGGTAGCTATGGCAAAACCGGTGAACGTAGCAGGTACCGCACTCTATAATTACACGGAAGGATATGGCTCCTATCTGATTCCGGCAGTTATGATGATAATTATTTTCCAGACTTTGCTGATGGTTATCGGTATGGTGACCGGAGACGAACACACCAACCGGGGAATTCGTGCTTATACGCCTTTCGGACAGGGATGGGGAGTCGCTATTCGCATTGTTGCAGGAAAAACGTCCGTATATTGTACTCTTTATGCCGTTTTTTCTTTCTTTTTGCTAGGCTTGCTTCCCTACTTTTTCAGTATTCCTAATATCGGAAACGGATTGTATATTATATTATTGCTGATTCCTTATCTGATGGCAACTTCTTTCCTGGGACTGGCAGCTTCCCGATATTTTACAGATTCAGAAGCTCCGTTACTCATGATTGCCTTTTTTTCAGTCGGATTGATTTTCCTTTCCGGGGTTTCTTATCCGATGGAATTGATGCCTTGGTACTGGAAAGCCGCACATTATATTCTTCCCGCTGCACCGGGCACACTTGCCTTTGTAAAACTGAATTCTATGGGAGCCGATATGGCGGATATAAAACCGGAATACTTAACCCTGTGGATTCAGGTAATCGTTTATTTCATATTAAGTGTATGGGTATATAAAAAGAAATTGGGTATAAAGCCTGATTGATTAAATTAACCAAACAAACAAAATGCAAGTTATGTATATAATGGAAGAATATTTCTCAGATAAGTCAAGTTCTTAGAATAAATAATCAACTTTGGAAACAAAAAACTTTCCAAATGAAATTTTTTAGAAAGAATATCTCCTGTTTCTTTGTTTCTTTCATTGGTTTTGTATAATTTCGTTGACTGTTATCATTGGAAGTTGTATAAAACAAATACTGATATGAAATACATTATCTATATTCTTTTCTTTTTTCCTATTTGGGTCACTGCACAAACATACAAATATATAGGAACTGAAGATGGATTGAGCAACCGGAGAATATTCAGTATCCAAAAAGACGATCAGGGATATATGTGGTTTCTTACCGATGAAGGTATGGATCGTTATAACGGTAAGGACATAAAGCATTACAAACTAAATAAGGATGACAGTACGCTTGAAGCTCCCATCCATTTGGGGTGGATATATACCAGGCCTCATATAGGGACATGGGTCATTGGCAAACAGGGACGGATTTTCCAATATGAATTAAAATATGACGACTTTAAAATGGTGTATAAGTTGCCGAATAGCCTGGAAACGATTAGTTATGGTTATATGGACAACAATGATAATATATGGTTATGTCATAAGCATTCCATATTGCTTTATAATGCCGGAGACGCCCGGATAGTCCAATTCCCCAATATACTGCATAGCAATATAACAGCAATAACACAAGTGGACGAGCACCATTTCTTTATAGCGACAGAAACGGGAATCCGATATGCCAAGCTGGAAAACGGTGAATTGGAAATTATTCCTGTTGAAACGCTTGACTATTTTCATGCACAGGTAAACGAACTGTATTATCATCAAGCATTAAAAAGATTGTTTATCGGTTCATTTGAGAGGGGAATGTTCGTATATGATATGAATAGCCGGGAAATACTAAAACCCGAAGCCGATTTAAGTGATGTAAATATAACTTGTATCTTTCCATTGGACGAGTCGCAGCTATTAATATCAACAGAAGGAATGGGAGTATATAAGATCGACATAAATACTTGTAAACTGGAACATTACATTGTGGCAAACTATCATAGTTATAATGAAATGAATGGTAATAATATCAATGATATTTTTGTTGATGAAGATAAGCGGATATGGCTTGCCAATTACCCGACTGGCATTACGATAATAGATTACCGATATGAAAATTACCATTGGTTGAAGCATGCCATGGGAAATAAACAGTCATTAATCAACGATCAGGTACATGCCGTGATTGAAGACAGTGAGGGTGATTTATGGTTTGGCACCAGTAACGGCATTAGCCTTTATAATTCAACAACAGGGCAGTGGCACTCATTCCTGAGCTCTTTTGACGAACAATTGAAAGATAAGAATCATATCTTTATTACTTTGTGCGAAGTATCTCCCGGCATTATCTGGGCAGGTGGCTACACTTCGGGTATCTATAAAATAAACAAGCATACATTATCTGTCGAATACTTCTCCCCTTCCCTACTCACTTCTGTCAATATGCGTCCGGATAAATATATTCGTGATATGATAAAGGACTCGAAAGGTAAAATATGGTCGGGCGGATATTATAACTTGAAATGTATTGATTGGGAAACCAAAAAGGTGCGTTTGTATCCCGGAGTGAGTTCTATCACTTCTATTGTCGAGCATGACAAGGAACATATGTGGATTGGCACGGCTGCCGGATTGTATTTGTTGAATAGAGATTCCGGCCAATACCAATATATTGAAGCAGAGATGGGAGCGACTTATATCAATTCACTTTATCAGGCTGACAACGGCTTGTTATATATAGGCACAAATGGCGCGGGAGTGTTTGTGTACGATGTACAGAACCATACTTTTGATCACTACTATACGGATAATTCGGCATTAGTCTCCAACCGGATATTCACGATATTGCCGGAAGTGGACGGACGTATTATGATGAGTACGGAGAATGGGGTCACATGTTTCTTCACCAAAGAAAAGAACTTTCATAACTGGACCAGAGGAGAAGGATTACTACCCGCTTATTTTAATGCCGCTTCGGGTACACTACGCAAAAATAAAAGTTTTGTTTTCGGTAGTACGGACGGTGTTATCGAAATTCCTGAAAATGCCAAGTTCCCCCGTTATAAGTTTTCAAAGATGATATTCAGCGATTTTCATATTTCTTATCTACCTGTCTATCCGGGTAGCGAGGACTCCCCTTTGCAGGAATGTATAAACGACACAGAAGTGTTGAAGTTGAAATATAATCAAAATACTTTCTCCCTTAATGTTTCCACTGTCAATTACGATTCTCCGGGGAATGCGCTTTATTCCTGGAAATTAGAAGGATTCTATGAGAAATGGACACAACCGGGAGCAACAAATCTGATTCGTTTCACCAATCTGCCACCGGGAAAATATACGCTTCGCGTGCGTGCGGTATCCAGAGAGGAACATGATGTCGTCTTTGAGGAGCGTGCGATGAAGATCATTATTACGCAACCTTTCTGGTCTAGTTGGTGGGCAATCTTGTGTTATGTCTTGTTTATAATATGGGGAATCTCTTTCATTATACGTACGATGAACCTGAGAAAGCAAAAGAAAATATCAGATGAAAAAACGCAATTTTTTATCAATACAGCTCATGACATACGTACTCCGCTGACTTTGATAAAGGCGCCTTTGGAAGAATTGCTCGAAGAGGAGACTCTTACAGAGATTGGGGTAACCCGTACAAAGACTGCGTTGAGGAATGTAGATTCTCTTTTGAGACTGACTAGTAACCTTATTAATTTTGAACGTGCTGACGTATATTCTTCCGAGTTATATATATCCGAATATGAGTTGAATACTTATATGAAAGAAGTGTGTGCCGCATTTACCAATTATGCCAGTATCAAACATATAGATTTTACTTACGAAAGCACTTTCAATTATATGAATGTATGGTTCGATAAAGAAAAGATGGATTCTATTCTGAAAAATATAATATCGAACTCATTAAAATATACGCCGGAAAACGGGAAGGTCAGTGTCTTTGTCTCCGATACGAATGACTCGTGGAAAGTGGTGATAAGTGACACCGGCATCGGGATTCCTTCTGCTGAACAAAATAAGTTGTTCAAACTGCATTTTCGTGCCAGCAATGCCATTAACTCCAAAGTAACGGGTAGTGGCATAGGGTTGATGCTGGTGAATAGGTTGGTTCGTCTTCATAATGGAAAAATCAATATAGAAAGTACCGAATATCAGGGAACTACTGTCAAGATTGTTTTTCAGAAAGACAATAGGGCTCTTCAGAAGCCGAATCAGAAATCCGCCCCTGAACCTGCATTGGAAACACCGGAACTGACTGCTCCGGCTACGTTTAAAAGTATCGCCAATGCTGCTAATAATGGGGATTTACAGCGTATCCTTGTTGTAGAGGATAATGATGAGTTACGTTCCTACCTGGTTAATTTACTTTCTCCTTTGTATAATGTACAGACTTGTGTCAATGGTAAGGAAGCTCTGATTATCATAAAAGAATTTTGGCCGGAACTTGTCCTTACTGACGTGATGATGCCCGAAATGCGAGGTGATGAGCTATGTGTTGCTATAAAGAATGATATTGAGACTTCACATATTCCGGTATTGCTGCTTACGGCATTGGGAGAAGAAAAAGATATTCTTGAAGGACTGTCGATTGGGGCGGATGAATATATAATCAAGCCTTTCAATGTGACAATATTGAAAGAGAGCATCAAGAATCTATTGACCAACCGGGCATTGCTACGTAGCAGATACGCGAGCTTGGAAACAGATATGCAGTCAATGGTTCCATCAGCTAAAGGAACAAATTGTCTTGACTGGAAATTCATATCGGATGTAAAGAAACACATCGAAGATAATATTGATAATACAGCACTCAGTGTGGGTATGCTCTGTGAATTGCAAGGCATGGGACGTACAAGTTTTTATAACAAGCTGAAAACATTAACCGGATATACCCCAAATGGTTTTATTCAACTTACCCGTGTGAAACGCGCTGCAGTGCTTTTAAAAGAAGGACAGCATAATATTAGTGAAATTTCTGACATAACCGGATTCTCCGATAGCAAATATTTCCGGGAAGTATTTAAGAAGCACTATAAGATGAGTCCGAGCCAATATGCAAAATGCGGGGGAAGCATCTCTCCTGTCACTTTGGAAGAGGATGAAGACGAAACGGATGATGACGCAAACGAATAATATTTGTTTCAAATAGCCCCCTGAAAGTGGAATGAGTAACTTTCAAGGGGCTATCTATTTAACACACTACTATAAAAACAGGTTTTTGATTGTACCCCTGATTTTCTACCGGTTGAATATATCTTTTTTTATATTCATTTTTTATGCTTATGATACGACAATATCAGATATATGAATAATATAATGCTGTGAATGTCTAAAATCAACAAAGATGGGTGTAATGGTATTTGTTATTCTTAAAACAAAAAGCCTAAGTTCCTGATGAACTTAGGCAAATATCCTATTCTATAAAAACGACTTGCCATTCAAGCAATGTTAATAATAATAAATTCAACACTCATTATTGGAGTATTATGTGCACAAAAGTAGAATAAAATCTAATAAAACACAAGTATAAGGCATAAAATATAAAAAAAATATGTGCGAGAAACTTCATTCATATTAAAATTTGACCATAATAATGCTTGAAAAATAATTTGTTGGTAGCAAAATAGATCTTCTTTTAAATGTATTCTTACTTGAAAAGATGTAATTTATTATACGGTTTAATCTTTCTATTTTTTCTATCAGCTTCACTACCTTTTTCCCCTTCTCTTTTTAGTTATTTGCCTAAGTTCATCAGGAACTTATCTATATCAACTATAACTTCCGGCCGCCTTCAAGTTACAACTTAAATATAAACTTTAAAACGCCTATGGAAGATTGAACACGTATTTATCAAACATGATGTTAACTACCGCATCATGAAATTCTCAAAATTTAAATCTAACTAATGTCTAACTGAACAAATTAAAGTATGACAAGAAAAACTAACCCAAATCCGGCTTTTATAAAAGTGCGGAAAATGTATTGCTTGAAAATGGCAGTGGTTGCTACTGTATTGTTGTGTTGTGCACAACCAATGAATGCAGTGACCGATAATACTAATGAAATGCATAAGACTGCCATTACACAGCAGCAAAACGTAAAGACTACCGGCACTGTAGTTGATGAAAACGGAGAGCCGCTTATTGGAGTCTCTGTGAAAGTGCAAGGTACTACCACCGGCACTATAACTGACTTGAACGGACGATTCACGGTTGATTCCCCCAAAGGAGCTACACTTATACTTTCATTCATTGGTTATAAGACCATTCAGACGAAAGCAGAAGGAACACCCCTGACAATCACCATGAAAGAAGATTCGGAACAGCTCGACGAAGTGGTAGTAATAGGCTACGGAACACAGAAAAAAATCAATGTAACCGGTGCAGTAGGCATGGTCGATTCTAAAGTGTTGGCCGCACGGCCTGTGACTAATGTAGCTCAGGCTCTGCAAGGAACCGTGCCGGGTCTTAACTTCACAGTAGGAAGTGAAGGCGGTTCACTGGACGGCTCCATGAGTTTTAATATTCGTGGTGCGGGAACTATCGGTGACGGTTCGGGTTCTTCCCCATTGGTATTGATTGACGGAATTGAGGGGAATCTTAATTCCTTGAATCCTAATGATATCGAAACTGTTTCTGTTTTGAAAGACGCGGCTTCCGCTTCTATTTACGGTGCCCGTGCGGCATTCGGCGTTATTCTGATTCAGACGAAGAAAGGAAAGGCAGGTAAAGCCAGAGTCAGCTATAATGGCAATGTCCGTTTCAGTGATGCCGTTTCGGTTCCAGAAATGATGGACTCTTATACTTTTGCCCAATATTTCAACCGTGCAGCAGAAAATGCAGGACGTTCCGGAGAAGCTCCTTTCTCTGCGGAACAACTCCAGAAAATAAAGGATTATCAGGATGGAAAAATTTCGACCGTCACAACACTTAACCCGAATAATAATCGTTGGAACAATTATGGTGGAGCAAATGCTGATACTGACTGGTTTAAAGAGTTCTATAATGATTGGGTGCCATCTCAGGAACATAACCTGAGTATCTCCGGTGGAAACGAGAAAATACAATATTCGTTGAGCGGTAGTTTTTTAGACCAGAACGGTCTGTTGCGTCATGGCGAAGATAATTTGCAGCGCTATACCATGAACAGTAGTATTACGGCACAAGTCGCCGACTGGTTTAAAGTAACTTATTCCACTAAATGGACTCGCGAAGATTTTGACCGTCCTTCTTATCTGACGGGGTTGTTCTTCCATAACATCGCCCGCCGTTGGCCGACTTGTCCCGCTTATGATCCGAACGGCTATCCGATGTCGGGCGTGGAAATTACGGAACTGGAAGACGGTGGAAGACAAAAGAACCAGAAGGATTTGAATACCCAACAATTACAGTTGGTATTTGAGCCCATCAAGAACTGGACAATCAATGTCGAAGGTGCACTGAGGACAGAAAACAAGCACGAGCATTGGGAAGTACTGCCTATATACTCACATGACGGAGACGGAAATCCGTATTCGATCGCATGGGGTGGTTATGGTGCCGGAAGTTCGGTAGTCAACGAATATAATTACAAGGAGAACTATTACAGTACAAATATCTATTCGGACTATTTCAAGCAATATGAAAGCGGGCATTATTTTAAGGTGATGGCAGGTTTCAATGCCGAACTGTATAAAACCAGAAGTTTGTCCGGACAGAAAAATACATTGATTTCCAATTCCGTTCCTACATTGAATACGGCAACCGAAGCTCCGACTACTTCAGGAGGATACGCCCATAATGGTGTGGCAGGTTTCTTCGGACGTATCAACTACAATTATAAAGAACGTTATTTAATTGAGCTGAACGGCCGCTATGACGGTTCATCCCGTTTTATCGGCGATAAACGTTGGGGATTCTTTCCCTCTTTGTCTGTCGGCTGGAATATAGCGCGTGAAGATTTTTTCCGCAATATAGCAGACAAAGCGCATATTGATGTGCTGAAACTGAGAGGATCATGGGGACAACTGGGCAATACGGATACCAAAGACGCATGGTATCCTTTCTATCAGACAATGCCTCAAGGTACGGATTATAATTGGCTCGTTAACGGGAAAAGACCCAATTATGCCAATTTGCCGGGAATCATTTCGACATTAAAAACATGGGAAACCATCGAAACATGGGATATCGGTCTGGATTGGGGATTATTTAATAACCGCCTGACAGGTTCATTCGACTACTTTGTACGCTGGACGTACGATATGATCGGCCCGGCTCCCGAATTATCCGCCACATTGGGAGCTACTCCGCCGAAGATTAACAATGCTGATATGAAATCATACGGTTTTGAACTCGAACTGGGATGGAGGGATATGATTGGCGACTTTTCTTATGGAGCTAAATTTACATTGGCTGATGACCAGCAGAAAATCACCCGTTATCCTAATGATAACAATAAACTTTCCGAAGCCTATTATCCGGGTATGATGAAAGGTGAAATTTGGGGATATGAGACTGTCGGTATCGCACAGACACAAGAGGAAATGGATGCTCATCTGGCAAAGGTCGACCAGTCCTCTTTAGGCAGCAAGTGGGGAGCCGGAGATATTATGTATAAAGATGTGGATAATGACGGGGTTATTTCGACAGGTGACAATACCAAAGAGAAACCGGGTGATCGTGTGATTTTAGGTAATAATACACCCCGCTTCAAATATGGCATCACGCTTGACGCTGCATGGAAGGGCGTTGATTTCCGTATCTTCCTGCAAGGAGTGGCAAAACGCGATTATTATATGAGTGGTCCTTATTTTTGGGGAGCTAATGGAGTAGATGAATGGCAGGCTACCGGCTTCAAGGAGCATTGGGACTTTTGGCGTCCGGAGGGTGATCCGTTGGGAGCTAACACAGGAGCTTATTATCCGCGTGTCTTGAAAAGCGACTCTAGGAATATGGCTGTACAAAGCAGATATCTTCAGAATGCCGCTTATTGCCGCCTCAAAAACATCCAACTCGGCTATACATTACCCGACCGTTGGACGAAAAAAGCAGGTATGTCCTCAGTTCGTATATATGTATCCGGCGACAACTTATTGACGTTCTCTCATATGTCCAATATCTTTGATCCGGAAGCATTGGAAAGTACTTATGACGCAAACAACGGTAAACTCTACCCGTTGCAGCGTACCATATCTGTGGGTTTAAATGTTAACTTCTAATTTTTAAAGCTTATGAAACTGAAACATATTATATTACGGACAATTGTAGGAGCAGGTGGAATATTATCATTTGCGTCTTGCAATGATTTTCTTGACATGGCACCTCTGGATCAAGTTACCCCGCAGGAATACTTTAATACAACAGACCACTTGGCTGCTTACAGTATCTCGAAATACAACGATCTTTTTAAAACTCATAGCGGATGGGGAGCCGGTACGGTAAACAATGACCAGAATACTGATAACATGGTGGTCGGCGGATATTCTTCAACCTATTTTGAGAAAGACCAATGGCGTGTACCCAATACAGGAGGTGACTGGGATTTCGGTCAAATCCGTTATTGCAATTATTTCTTCGAAACAGTGCTTCCCAAATTTGATGCCGGAAAGATTGAAGGCAACCGGTCGCAGAATCTGCACTATATCGGTGAGATGTATTTTATACGTGCTTGGGTGTATTATAACAAATTGAAATTATTCGGGGACTTTCCGATTATAACTGAAGTATTGCCGGATGAACAGCCTGTACTAATAGAAAAATCAGTCCGGCAGCCACGCAATCTTGTCGCGCGTTTTATCATTAACCAATTGGATTCTGCCGCCAAATATATGTCAGATGATATTTCGGGTAACAAAACCCGGTTGACAAGGAATTGTGCCTTGTTGGTCAAATCACGTGTCGCTTTATATGAAGCTACATTCGAGAAGTATCACAAGGGGACGGGGCGTGTTCCGGGTGACGAGACTTGGCCGGGAAAGAGAGTACATCCTGATTTCTCCACCAATATGGACAATGAAGTCAATTATTTCTTGGAGCAGGCAATGGAAGCAGCCGAAGCAGTAGCTGATAATGTAACGTTGACCGGCAATACAGGCGTAACCAATCCGAAAAGCATAGCAGGAATTGCAGGTTGGAATCCATATTTTGAAATGTTTGCGGATGAAGATATGAGCGGTTATCCGGAAGTACTTTTCTGGAAGCAATACATGAATAGTGGTGGGGTGTCGATTACTCACGGTGCACCGGCTTATATCTTTAGCGGCGGTAATAATGGAATGTTGAAAAGTTTTGTTGATTGCTTTGTCATGGAAGACGGAAGTCCTTATTATAAATCGGACGAATATAAGGGAGACAAAACTATTATGGACGTGAAAGAGAAGCGTGATCTCCGTCTGCAACTATTTGTCTTAGGTGAAAAGGATATGCTTCCGTCCAGTTCTACAGAACCTGCCGCACTCAAAGAGTTCAAGCAGCCTAATGTCATATCACTGGAAGCGCAGACATCTGACAATACAGGCTATAGAATTCGTAAATGCCTGACGTATGACAATAAGCAGATAATTTCCGGTCAGTCGCAGTCCACTACGGGATGCATCGTTTTCCGTGGAGTTGAAGCATATCTTAATTATCTGGAAGCATATTATCTACGTTATAATAAAGTTGACGGCAAGGCGGAAAGTTATTGGAATGCCATACGCAATCGTGCGGGAATAACAGGTAGTTTCCGGACAACTATTGCCAAAACGGACATGAATCAAGAGACAGACCTGGCAGCTCATCCAGGTTCATATGAGGTGGACGCAACATTATATAATATCCGCCGTGAACGCCGTTGTGAGTTTATCGGGGAAGGAATGCGTTGGGATGACTTGGTACGTTGGAGAGCATGGGATGGTGTTCTTACCAGGAAGTTCATCCCGGAAGGATATAATTTTTGGGAAGAAGCATACAAGACTTATGAACTTCCGGAGGGTGTGACTATAAAGGATGATCCTGATGACGCGACTTCCAATGTTTCATCCAGGGAGTTTAAGTATATCCGTCCTTTCGGTAAAGTGAAGATTAACAATCAGGTGTATGACGGATATACCTGGGCTAAGGCCAACTATCTGAAACCTGTTGCAATCAATGAAATGAGACTGGCATCTCCCGATAATAGTACTGATAATTCCGTTATATACCAAAATCCGTACTGGCCGACGAAAGTGGGGGGTACTGCCCTCGAATAAATCAATAGGTAGCGATACTTTCAATAAGTAACTGATTGGAAGTGTATAAATTCAAAAAAGAGTCTGGTATCGGTTGATGCCAGACTCTTTTTTACTTAATCAGAAGTTATATTATTATTTGCGAATCAGGTATTTAATGAATAAATAACCGCCGAATACTTGCAGACACATCCCGGGAATACCGATACGGAAATCCTGAATGGCCTTATAGAAGTTGCCGATGTAAGCCCATTCCCCTAATGTTCCTATGACTTGGTATGTAAGTACTACACCTGCCAGAAGAGGGATGGAAATATGTCCTGAATGTCGTGCAGTCCATCCGGCAGTAACAGCCAGCAATACGGATTTCAATAAGATGGCAGGCAATGCAGACGGTATTGGCATTCCGAAGAGTACACAGTTTATAACGGGCGAAAGGATAGCAGTCAGCAGTCCTACTTTCCAACCATATTTATACGCACCAATTAGCGTAAAGAAATAGATTGGCAGCCAAGTTATTCCTCCTTGTGGAATGAGATGAAAGAGTTGGGGAAAAAGCATATTGCCAATGATAAATAGCGAGGCTGCCAAATAGGTATTTACATTGTTGTAGTTCAGCGAATAGAGTTTTACATTAGTTGATTCCATATTCATTTTATTATTTAAAAGTTCAAATTAATACCACCCATGAATGTAGCTTTCGGCATAGGATAGCCGGCATTTATCTCATAACGTTGCGCAAGCAGGTTCTCCCCTTTCACAAAGAGATTGGCGAAACGGCACACACGATAATTCCCCCGAAGATTCCATAAAACAAATTCTTCTTGTTGTTCACGCTCTTTGGTGACAGAGGTATAAAGCCCTTTCACATATTGCAGCCCCGTCGATACGCTCCAACGCCCCGAAGAATAATCGACTCCCGCATACAGTTTATGTTCGGGAGCGGCAAGAACCGGATTCTCCATATGCAGCCAACTATAATTGGTGTTGACATTCCAATGCGAATTAACGTGATAATTGATATTGGTTTCGATGCCCCAGTTCTCGATTTCCCCGGAATTGATATTCAATGGCGGAACCAGTCCGTTTGACATTATTATATTATCACCATTGATATAGTAAAGATTCACTCCATAAGATAATGCCCCGTCCAGTAAACGCTGCGAATAGGAAAGTTCATAACTCATCAGTTTTTCCGGTTGCAGTTCAGGGTTGGCAGGGGCGAACATATACATTTCACGAATCGTCGGGTTACGGTATCCTTTGCTTACCATTGCTTTGAGTTCCGCGCTTTTCGGCAGATGAAATGCTAATCCTCCTTGTGGTATCCATTCTGTGCCTACATGAGAATGGTGGTCTACACGGATACCAGCATCCAATGAAAACCAATTGTTTATGTCCTGACGGAAATCAACATATCCTGCAAATTCATCCAGTTGTTTGTCAACTCCCGGCTTACGTTCGCCCGTAGCTACCACTTTATTCCACGATTCACCACCGAAATGCTGATAATCAAACCCTGCCGTAATACGATTGCTGGCAAAGAAAGTCGCACTCTGATACCACGATACGCCCAGCATCTTGTCTTTAGAATTGAAATGCGCTGTCTGCGGTTCTTTTCCCGACTGATAACCATCGTTTATCTTGTGCCGTCCCCAGTTATAGAAAAAGCTCAATGCTCCCGATGTATTGTTATAATGATTTTCCAATGCGAATGAAGTCATTCCACGAGTGATACGCGAATCATTGTCGATAAGTGGAACCTGAATCGTTCCGGGGTTGGAAGCATTGAAATGAGTGACGTTGACATCACCCGCTAGTTTCCAAAAAGAGCTTATCTCATAACCCAGTTTTGCATATCCGCCGTATTGTTCAAATTCCATATCAGGACGATGCCCGTCCGTCCGGTTGTAAGAACCGGTTACGATGCTGCTGAAACGTCCCTTTTTCACACGGTTGGAAAACTCGGTCTGCAATGTATTATATGAACCATATCCTACTTGCATATTGGTATTTATCCCCTCTTCCTCTTGCTTGCGGGTGACGATATTGATAACTCCTCCCATAGCATTCGAACCGTAAAGCACGGATGCAGGGCCGCGTAAAACCTCTACCCTTTCCGTCATCATAGATTGGTAAGCATCTGCTATCGGATGCCCCATCAGTCCCATATACTGCGGGTGACCGTCTATTAAAACTAATAATCCTGCCGTAGGACTGCCGCCGACACCCCGCAGGCTCATGCCTCCCGCCGCTCCGGTGGAGACGCCATATCCCATGATACCGCGACTGGTAGTGAACAATCCCGGAACCTGTTCCGTCAGCAACGGTAAAAGAGAGGGTTCGTACCTTTTCTCAATCTGTTGCCGCCCTACTACGGAGATAGTCATCGGAAGATGACGTATATCCGTTTCATTCCGTGTTCCCGTGACTACTACCTCGTCAATGACGTAGTTTCTTCGGAACTGTGTACTGTCTTTTTTATTCTGTGCCACTCCCGGAACAGAAAGCAGACCGGCGAGCAGAAACAGACAAGTTGTATCTTTTCTCATATTTTATTCCGTGTATCTGATTCTTTCTTTTACTTTTTACTTCTGACTTTCTCAAGAAAGTCATGAATCATCGGTAAAATAGCTTCAATAGATTCTTCTTCACTACACATCGTTTCTACAGGACACCATCCCGTGTGGTCGCGGTTCCAGATAAAAGGTACTTCCTGCCCGAAACCGACTTTTACATCCAATGTTCGAAACAAGTCCATAGCTTTAGAACTGATAATATCCGTGTAGAGCTCTTTTATACCACCTGAAATCATCAGAGCGGCAGCCCCTTTTCCGACAACCTTATCGGCAATCACAGCTCCTTTCAGGAACTCTGGTTCCTGAGTCAGCAAATCATATAAGTCGGCCACCCCGCGTTGGGTAAAAGTACGTACCTTTCCTTTGTTGGCAATCACGCAGGAATATCCTCCGCTATGTAATAAGTTGATTAATTCTTCCATTATAAAGTTCCTTGTTTCAGTTGTTCGACAAATTGGTCTATCCTATGCAACTCTTTGGGTATATCTATGTTTTGCGGGCAATGTGCCACACACTGGTTGCATCCTATGCAATGGCTAGCCTGACGAAGTTTCGGCACGCTGCGGTCATAACCGACGAGAAATGCGCGACGGGCTTTGGCGTAGTTTTCATCCTGTCCGTTCTTAGGCACATTACCTTCGTTGACGCAACGGTTATAATGCAGGAGAACAGCCGGAATATCCAGTCCGTACGGGCAAGGCATACAATACTTGCAGTCATTGCAGGGAATGGTAGGATATTTCAGCATTAACTGTGCCGTCTCTTCGAGGAACTCCATTTCTTCATCCGTCAGCGGTTCCAAAGGAGAATAAGTACGAAGATTATCCTGCAGATGTTCCATATAAGTCATGCCGCTTAATACAGTCAGTATATCCGGGAATGAGCCGGCAAAACGGAACGCCCAGGAAGCGACACTGTTTTCGGGACGGCGTTGCTTGAGACGTGCCACCAAGTTGTCATTCAACTTAGACAAACGCCCACCCAGAAGCGGTTCCATAATGATAGACGGAATCCCTCTCTTGTGCAGTTCACCATACAGGTATTCGGCGTCGGTATTTCGGGCGTTAGTTGCTTTCGCATGCTTCCAGTCCACATAGTTGAGCTGTATCTGTACGAAGTCCCATTTAATTTCATCATGACGTGAAAGCAGGTAATCATATACTTCAATATCTCCATGATAAGAAAAGCCAAGATTACGGATACGCCCTGCTTCGCGTTCCTTTATCAGGAAATCGAGTATGCCGTTATCCAGATACCGTCCTTTGAGGGCATCCATACCACCCATGCCAATGCCATGAAGCAGCATATAGTCGATGTAGTCAACTTGAAGTTCGGCGAATGACTTATGATACATTTTAAGTGATGCTTCACGCGACCATGTGTCCGGGGAAAAGTTGGATAGCTTGGTAGCGATAAAATATTTATCACGGGGATGGCGGCTCAATGCAATACCCGTTGCTCTCTCTGAAAAGCCTTGTACGTAAGCTGGAGATGTATCGAAATAATTCACTCCATGGGCAATCGCATAATCGACTAATCCGTTAACGCCATCCTGATCAATGACTTCTCCCTTACCATCCGGAGCCGGCTTGAGCGGCCAGCGCATACAACCGTATCCTAAAAGTGAAACACGGTCGCTCGTAGTCGGAGATGTCCGGTAGGTCATTTTGTCAGTAGGTATCTCCCCTTCTCCCGTAGCACTGGTAGAAGCCGAGTTGTTTTTTGAAGAGCATCCGTATAGCAGGGCGGTAGACGTGGCTGCACTGATACCTACGATTTTGATAAAATCTCTTCTGTTTATGTCTTTTTTATTTTTCTCTTCCATAATCTTATACTGATTTATTAAATCAAATAACTCTGTGCATCTGATGTCCGGTCACGTAAATGGCGCTAAACGGACGGGACGGGCAAAGGTTCTCACAAGCTCCGCAACCAATACATTTCTCCACATTCACTATCGGAATCTTTGGAGACTCCGGTGCTTCAGGTTCGGAAGCCACCATTTGAATGGCTCCTGTCGGACAGTGGCGGGCACAGTTACCACACTCTACACCATCTGTCAGTGGTACGCAATTCTCCTTTATCCATACGGCATGACCGATTTGAGTAGCCGATTTATCAGCCGTAGTAATCGGATGAATGGCGCCAGCCGGACAAACTTCCGAGCATTTGGTACATTCAGGCCGACAATATCCGCGTTCATAGGACATCTCAGGCTGCATCAAAGTCATCAAATTATCTGAAGGACGCAACACTTGGTTCGGGCATGCGGAAACACACAACTGACAGGCAGTGCAATGCTGCGTAAAATTACGTACACTCAGCGCCCCCGGCGGATAAATCGGATTTTCCCGTTCAGGAATCTTTTTGTCCTCAATAGTGGCAAGTCCTCCGTCCACTTTCTTTTCCTGTGCTTTCAAGACAGAAGCCGTCGCAAAGATTGCTGATGCTGAAAGAAAACTACGGCGGGCATTGTCCACTTGTTCCGCAGTAACGGACTTCGTTTGCATATTTTCTGTTGTGACCGTTGCTTTTTCAAGAGTCCGCCGTGTATATCTGATAGCTCCATGCTTGCATTTTCCTATACAGTCCATACAAGCCACACAACGACTATAATCAATTTCATGAGCTTTCGGATTGATGCATGATGCTTTGCAGTTGCGGGCACACAAACCACAACTGTTACATTTGGAAGTATCGATTACCGGTTTGAAGATGGCATATCTGGATATAAACCCCAATACAGTGCCTACCGGACAAATTGTATTGCAATAGGTACGTCCATTGCGCCATGCCAAAATGCCGAGGACTATAAAAGTAACCACAGCAATAATTAGTATAGAAAAGCTTTTCATCCAAACATCTACCTCATAAAAGGCATAACTATCCATTCGCTCGGCAAAATATGCCAACAAGTTATTTCCCCATTGCCAAACCGGTGCAAAGAGACTGGAAGCTATCCGTCCGTATGCACTATAAGGCGCTATCAGAATTGCCAGAGAGTTCAATCCGGCAACCATCATAATAATAAACACTCCTAAAACACCATACCGCAACCATTTCATTGCGGGTGAATAACGGAAACGGTTCTTCTTTTGCTTGCCGGATACCCAGGAAACAATATCCTGAAATACTCCCAACGGACAAATGACTGAGCAATAGATACGCCCGAAAAGAAAAGTGAGCAGGACAAGAAACAATACGACACCTATGTTCAAGGCTAATAAAGCCGGCAAAAACTGTATTTTCGCCAACCATCCGAACCAAATGTGCAATGTACCCGTAAAGTCGAGAAACAGCAAGGTAATAAGCGTGAAGCACACAATGGCGGCTGTAAGTCTGATAGTACGCAGCATAAATTTATTATTTTTCAAATTATAGTAGTTTTAAATTGATTCCTTTACCGATGCAAATTTAGGTAGATAGATTCGGTTATTAACTATATATATTACCGAATGTTATACCAAAATTACAGATTCTTATCTTTTAACATAAAGCTGCCTGTCAATACAACTAATTGATGTTGACAGGCAGTTCTATAATAATTATTTTTCAGCGTTCAGCTTCATTACTTCTCCAATCTCCGGCATCAGTACATCCAGAGAATCTTTCTTTTTCATATCCTCCTCATTCTTCAACGGCTCATCCCAACGATGTTTTGCCAACGCATATTTAGAATGATGTACAGTTAAAACTCTTTTAGCCTTCAAATCCCTTACAGCCTGTGCCATATACTGCGGCATTAGATGAATATATTTCCATTCTTCATTGTACTGCCCGTTTTCGAGAATAGCCAGATCTATATCCGGGAAACGTTCGCCAATTTCCGCGAAATGAGTATCATACCCCCCGTCTCCGCCTATAAATATATTCTGTGCGGGAGTTATCAATAAGAAAGAAGCCCAAAGTGACTGGTTGGCAGAAAGTCCACGACCGGAGAAATGACGGGCAGGCAGACAATAGATATTAAAACCGTCAGCCAGGTTCGTATCTTCATTCCAATCGAGTTCGACAATACGCTCTTTATCGAATCCCCAGTACTCGAAATGCTCGCCGACACCTAACGGGCAAATCACTGTTCCAATCCGGTCTTTTAACTTCTTGACTGTGTTGTAATCCAAATGATCCCAATGGTCGTGGCTGATTATCAGATAATCAATATCCGGCATATCTTCCGGCTGGTAAATATCTGTTCCTTTGAATGGCTTATTGACGAAAGAGACAGGAGAAGCCATGCAAAATACGGGATCGACCAATACCCGCTTTCCGCTCGTCTGAATGAGATAAGAAGAATGCCCGAACCAAACTAATACTTCTTTATCACGGTCTATCTTCCGTAAGTCAGTCTTTATTGCCTTGACAGGCTGGTCGGGGCGCAGCCCGTCTATCTTTCTGAAAATAAATTCCCAAATACCTTCGAAACGTCCCCTGTCCGAAGTCATTAATTTCGTCTCATGCTGATTCTGAAATGCTCCGTTCCTGTAATTGGGAGATTTCAGTACTCTTTCCTGCCGTTCGCCACGGGGCGTCCGGCCAAAGCTGGGCTGGTTGATAAAAATAAAGACTGACACAGCCAACAACGCTATTATAACTAATATACATCCTATGATCATACGTGCTCTGAATTTCTTGAATATAATACGCATATAATTAAGTAGCTAAATTATTTCACGCAGCAAATATACAGGGATTTAGAAAAGTGGGTAGTATATATATTACAGATTATTATACCATAATTACTGAAACGCGTTGAATGTTAGTGCCAGCCTATTTGTACAAAGAATAGTTGTTTAGAAATAAATCTTGTAGCTGATGTTGGGAATCAGACCTGTTCCTTCTTTTTCTTCAATAATATTTGTTCTTTCATTATATTGATAGAAATGTATTCCGGTGCGCATACCGACATTCAGAATCTTCAAAGAGAACTCATGGGAAACCCTTTTCTTGTTAATACGGAAGCTGATAGAAACATCACCGTTTATAGCAGGATTGAATCTTTTACTATATGCTTTGCTTTCATCAAATACGATGTCATGTTCCTCCATAGATTTTTCTTCGTCAACGGGAGTGTAACGTTCTCCTCCCTGAAAAAATAAACGCCCATTAATACTTAATACATTCTGCTTCAGTCTACCAACCATCCATTCCTTTCCGGCAAGTAAATTCAACAGAAAACTTTTATCCAGCCGGGTATTGCGCCATATACCATCCCCGCCCTTATATTTTGATTTGAACAAAGAGCCTGTAACCATATAATAGAACCCATCTTTCATATACTGCTCCAATGTAATATCTATACCATAATTTCTGCCTGTTCCTTTGTTCGTCAGAATCTTATCCAAATAAAATTCTTCATGGTTAATGATTGAGAAGGAAGAATTATCCTCAACCGGTATATGGTACAGATATTGGTAATAAGGTTCTATCTTCAGATGCAGATTCTGGTTAATATTCCAATCATACGTAAGTCCGAAATGATGAGCCTTGGAGAAATCCAAGTATCTGTTGGATGCTGTCTTGCCATTTATCTCTTTCTCAACAAAATAGTAGTCCAGTTTTTCCCGGCGACTATGCAATCCGTATGCTACGGCGAAGGAATGATTAGGATTGGGACGCCATTTCAATGCTACACGTGGTTCTACAGACCAGTTGTCGTTTAAAGTGAAATATTGGGCGTTAACTCCCAGGCTAGTTGTCAATTGATTACTCAAATTAATAACGGAGCTACTGTAAGCTGAAAATACAGTACTTTCTCCGCTGCCTTTGGAAATCTGTTCCATTGGCTTGTCTAACCCGAAGTAAGGACTGACTTTATAATCAAGGTCATATCTAAGTCCGGTAACTGTGATACCCGTCCTGTTAGTATGTCTTGCACTGAATCTCTTATTTAAGAAGGAATTAAGCACAATATCCCATTTACTGTTTTGAATATCCCCTACCTTGACTATTAAATCGTCATCAGTTTGTTGTTCTACCATCGTATGGTCTTTGGAATACGTGGCAGACAGAGATGAACGGATATAAGTATTCTCATTTATACTATATTGATGTGTCAGTCCTCCTGCCGATTTATCCATTTTGTTCTCTCCCGACTGGCGATCTCCCATTATTTCCCATTCAGAACGTTCCAGCCTTTCAGACTTATTTCTATCTATCAATCCCAATCCCCAAATCGAGAAAGTTCCCGCTTTGCGCGTAGGGAAGTTAAGTTTAAAAGCTAAATCCTGATATTTAAGATTGATGTCATTACCCGTTGCCAGTGAGGTAGTAGAAAATCGGTAGTTAATAAGATAGGAACTTCCCCGTTTTTTATTGACAGGCCCTTCTGAAGCCAAATCTATTCCCATCAGTCCAACCTGAAAAGTGTGCTCATACTTTTGATTATTTCCATTGCGCAGATGCATATCGAAAACACCGGATAAAGCATTATTATATTCCGCTGGAAAAGCTCCATTATAAAAATCGGAGTTACCGATAACTTGTGTACTTAATGCGGAGAGAAATCCACCTCCTAAACCTGATATATCAGCAAAATGAGTAGGATTAGGAATTTCAACACCTTCCAGTCTCCATTGGGTGAACTGCGGGGAGTTTCCTCTGATAGCAACAGCATTTGTACCGACATCCCCCGCTACTCCCGCAAATGCAGAACTTAATCGTGCAGGGTCATCGAAACCATTGGCAAACCGGGAAGCTTCTTCTATACTAATCATGCGCCCTCCGGTGATTGCCATTGGATTCACCGTCCGGTCTTTCTTAATTTCCGGTTTCACAAGAACTTCTGCCAAGTCCTGTACACTTTCATCAACAGGTATTTCCACATATACTTCTTTGGATGAAGTAACGGACACTTCGCTGATAATCCTTGTCTGGTATCCCATAAAAGATGCCTGAATATTATAACGTCCTATCGGGACATTATGAATACGGAAATTTCCCCGGCTATCCGTGGAACTTCCCAATAAAGGCTCGTCTACTATGCAGACAGAAGCATATTCTATAGGCGTATTGGTTTTGGAATCTACAACGATTCCTCTTATGGTTTGAGTCAGTTTTTGTGTATTTTCGTTGACGGGTTTAGGTTTGTTGTCCGGCAGGGAGATGATAATATGGTATCCGGTTATTTTATATACATATCCGGTTCCTTTCAATAGTTGAGTCAGAGCTTTGTCGATAGTCGTATTTTTAATAGACAAGGATCGCTTCTTTTCTATATCCAAATTTGATTGTTCATAAGCAATGCTATATCCGGTCTGTGTTTCTATTTGTGCAAAAGCATCTTTTAATGAGATACTTTTATGATATATGGTAATTTTCTTTTCCTTATTCTGTGCAATGGCCGTGAGAAAGAGAAAAGTAAAAAATAAAAAAATGGCTAGTTTACCCAGCTGTTTATTTGTATTTATTCGATTCATTATTCTATATTTGTATGTTGATACTTCATTTTACGTCACTTGTTTAATGAGGATAGACATTTCAGAACCGGGGAGAGGGTCTCAAGCTGCTTCCCGGTTCTTTTTCTTCATAGGCTGTTTTATTATTTGGTTATTATTATCTTGTTTTCATTCTGTTGGTAAGTAAAGCCGATTATATCTGCCAGTATATTTAGCATTTCATTCAGATTTTCATCTTTCAGGAATTTGACGGTATATCTTCTGGTGGCAGGTATAGACAGCGTATTTTCAATAGTAGTGTTGTATCGTCTTTCCAAAGCCCGGAATATTTCTTCGGCAGTAGCGTTGGTAAAAACCAATCTTCCTTTTATCCAACTATCCGTATCTATGCTTTCTACTGTTGATATATCTATGTGTGACGTACCTTTATCATATATCAGCCGTTCATTCGGTTGAAGTATTCGCGGAAGCTGGGAGCGGACATTTACTTCTACTTTACCACTGGTTAAGGTAGTGCTGATTCGTTCATCGTCAGCATAGGCTCTTACATTGAATTTAGTGCCGAGCACTTTTATGGAAAGTTGGGAAGTTTCTACGATAAAAGGTTTCGTTGTATCTTTGCTGACTATAAAATAGGCTTCACCGTCAAGAGTTACCAGACGCTTGTCTTCTGCAAAAGTTTCGGGATATGTAATGGTACTTCCTGCATTAAGCCATATTTCAGAGTTATCCGACAGCAGCAGACGCTTTTGTTCTCCATAGGCAGCGGTAACTTCTATCAATTCATTTCCGGCAGAGAGGCTATACAGAAAGAATCCTACCAGCAAAAATAATGGAATAATAATGGCGGCAACACGAGTAAACTTTCGGTATGATACTATATTTTTAAGATGTTCCTTATTATATCCGATTCTTAGATTAACCCGTTCCAATGCGGTATAAGTATTTGAATCGGCTTTTATCTCCAGTTCATTCCAGTAGTCCAACGAGGCTTTTTCTTTAGCCTGTGTATCTTTCTCCTTAATAAGCCATTTCTGAACTTTTTCTTCCATTTCTGAAGGAAAACGGGAAGAAAGGAACTTTCTTATAATTCTTGCTATATTGTTATTCTCCATTTTTGCTGTACTTTACTATATATACAACTTGACAGCAAAAAGCTCAATAAGAAAATCTATATTTTTATCGAAAAAGTTAGATTAAGGACAACAGAAAACAGGAAATCACTTTTCGTATCTCTTTTAAGGCAAGGCTTAACTGGCTTTCTACATTTCTTTTGGTCGTATTCAGGCGTTCTGCAATCTCTGTGTTACTTAATCCTTCATTACGGCTTAATGTATAAATCTTTCTTCGCTGTTCCGGCATTTTCTTCACCACATCATCTATCAATACTCCCAATTCTTTGGCTATAAGGTCTTCTTCGGAAGTAGAGCTATACTCTATATCCTGCTTATCATTCAGATAGGCATCATGTACATACTTATGTTTTAAGAAGTTGATAGCTGCATTTCTGGCAATGGTATGCAGATAGGCATTAAATGATTTGGAAGCGTCGATAGAGCTGTGATTAATCCAAAGATTGACAAACAAGTCTTCAGTCAACTCTTCGGCATCCGTTTCTGATTTAATATATCCGTCGATGAAAGCCTTTGTTTTATTGTAATAAGCCACAAAAACAGTTTCAAAAGCCTTGTGGTTTCCGTTCTGAAAGGCTTCAAGTGTTTTTATGTCAATACTGTTATTCATATTATTTCGGGCTTTCATTTTTAATGAAGGCAAAAGAAGTAATTATTTAGTTTGTAAACACGCTCTTTTGGAAAAAATTAAGATGTAAAGTTACTTATTATTCTTTTTTGTAAAAGCAATATCCTGATATGAACATCTTATCGTCATTTTGCCTATCTTTGTGCCCCGGAAGCAAAGAACGCTCTTTTTTTAATAAACTCACTATGCAGAAATTAGTCAAGAAGGAATATCAGATTCCTTTTATTCTGGTCACTTCCCTTTTCTTTCTATGGGGATTTGCACATGCTATTTTAGATGTGTTGAACAAGCATTTCCAAGATGTAATGAATATAAGCCGTGCTCATTCGGCATGGGTACAGGTCATGTTTTATTTAGGATATTTCGTTATGGCTATCCCTGCCGGATTGTTCATCAATAAATATGGTTATCGTAAAGGAGTAGTATTCGGTTTGTTGCTCTATGGTGCCGGTTCGCTGCTTTTTATTCCTGGTGAATACTGGATGTCGTTTCAGTTCTTCCTTTTCTCCCTGTTTGTCATAGCCTGCGGTCTGGTATTTTTGGAGACAGCCGCCAATCCTTATATGACGGAATTGGGTGAACGGGAAACTGCCGCCAGCCGATTAAACTTGGCACAATCATTTAACGGATTAGGCTGTATCTGCGGGCCGCTTATAGGCGGTTTATTATTGTTCTCGGAAGAAGGGAATTCGAATATCTCATTACCATATACATTAATGGGAATTCTTGTCCTGGCAGTCGCTTTAGTTTTCTCTAAAGTCCGTTTGCCGGAGATTGTTCATGAAGAAGATGCTGATAATCAAGGACAAGCACGTGGGCTATGGTCGCATAAGCTTTTCATTTTCGGTATCGTGGCTTTATTCTGTTATGAAATTGCGGAAATCTCTATTAACAGTTTCTTTATTAATTACGTAGTAGATGACGGCTGGATGAATGCCCGTGACGCTTCCGTAGTCCTTTCATTTGGTGGTCTGGGATTGTTTATGTGCGGACGATTTGCCGGTAGCTGGGTGATGCGGAAGATACGGGCGGAGAAAGTGTTGTTCTTTTGTGCTGTCGGCACGGTCGTAACAAGTTCCTTGATAGTACTGAATCTGGGGATTATATCACTGATAGCTCTTTTCTTGGGTTATGCTTTCGAGGCAATCATGTTCCCTACTATCTTTGCACTTTCATTGCGGGGACTGGGTAATCATACCAAGCGTGCATCTTCCTATTTAATGATGTCGCCCATTGGCGGGGCTGTCGGCCCCTTGCTAATGGGATATGTAGCAGACCAGAGTTCAATGTCTTTCTCATTCATTGTTCCGTTACTTTCATTTATTGTGGTGATGATGTACGCATGGAAAACATTGAAATAATCAACTCCGCTTGGAGCGGTACAGGATACCGAATATATTCATCAAATATCCTGCCAGACATACTATGGGAGCTACCTTTATACGCAATCCGCTGAATATGTCAGGATTGTAAGCGGCAGGGGTACTCCCCTCGCCGCTCATGAGCAGATATCCTGCTATAATCACTACCGAACCGATTAACAGAATCATGTAATTTCTTCTGCTAAATACTATTTCTGTCTCTTTCTGTTTCATCATCTTTGATTTCATATTTTTCTTTCGCTTTAGTTTTTGTAATTCATGGTTGGAGCAAATAGCGCATATTTATCTTCAAGCCGTTGGTTGCTTTCTTTATATTTCTCTTCGTCTATCTTCTTCAAGAGTTCATTATATTTATTCCATTGCCAGAACTTGTATAGACAATCATTACGAACCATTTCTATGCGGTTTCCTCTTAATGAAAAAGCCCAGTTAATATAATCTTCCGCTTCGGTTATCAAATGTTCTGTCAGGGGTATCGCTTTCATTTTTTCACCTAATGCGGCATAGGCTGTTGCTATCTCATAAGAGCCGCTTCCATGTGTTTCGGGCACATTATATGCCGGAACAGCCTGTTCCGCATAGGCGAGTACTTTCTTTGCACGCACTTTGTCTCCTTGCGCTATTAGTTCTTTGGCAAGTTGCGCGAAAAGTCTGCGATGATACCAACATGTACGCAAGGTTGTTTCATCCAAATAAAGTCCGGGAGTATCCAGCCCACCATATTTATATCTGTTCATTACATTGTCATAAAGTCTCTCCACATCTACTGCATATGGCCTGTTCTCACCGGCATCTCCCCACTTCTTATAATCAAAAGGAGTAAAGCGGAACGCTAATCCTTCCTGTACAAAGTAATCGTCAAACTTCAGTTTGCTGATACTCCCTACGGAAATTGCCAGATAAAGCGGACGTTCCCAATTACAGTTGGCAAGCATTTCCAGCATGAGTAAATCGACTTTAGTCAGCATACGTACATCTTTTAAAGGGATACAAAGTTTATCCGGTATCGCCTTTTTCAATTCTTCTCCTTTCAGATGACGGATTGCTTTGGGAAGCATGATTCCCGAACGGAGTACCGCCTCTTTGTCAATACGGATATTAATCGTATCCGTAGGGATTACATGAAATTCCTCTTTCTCTGAGAATACCCAATATTTCAAGATGTTTTTCACTTCAAACGGGTCTTCTCCGAAACTGTCACGGGCTTCTTCCGGATGCTTCCGGTAAAGTTCCTCTATTTGTCTCTTCAACTCCGGGCGTACGGCTACATATTCGTTTTTACTTTCTTGATATTGGTTCTTCTTCCAACTTATAGGCAGTCCGGGAGCATCATATAACGGACATTGCTGCTGATAAATATACCAGTCGGTCTGCGCGTAACTCAGGTTGCAGACACGAGCATCCCTGCGTACTTCTTCCGTGTCCTGATTATACCATAGTGGGAAAGTATCATTATCTCCGTTGCAAAAGATAATCGGATTTCCTTTATCGGGAAGAGTCATCAGATAGTTAGCCCCAAAGTCACGGCAGGTAAAACGGGCGCTCCTGTCATGGTCGTCCCACGTCTGGCTTGCCATTTGTATCGGAACCAATAAACAAATCGTCATTAATACGCTGACTTGCACTGTCGAAGTTGTTTTCTGGCGGAGTGCGTCACATAATCCTGCCGCGCCTATCCCTATCCAAATAGCAAAAGCATAGAACGAACCGGCGTATGCATAGTCCCGTTCGCGCGGCTGACCGGGAGTTTGGTTCAGGTAAAGCACAATAGCCAACCCTGTCATAAAGAAAAGGAAGAACAGTACACTAAACTGCTGTTTACCTTTCTTGTTGCGGTTCCATTGCCAATAGATTCCGAATAGCCCTAATAATAAGGGAATTCCGTAGAATACGTTGTGTCCTTTGTTCTGGCGTAGAGATTCCGGCAACAAGTTTTGGTTTCCTAACCTTAAATTATCCAACCAGGAGATTCCCGTTATCCAGTTTCCATGTTCCGGTTCGCCACTCCCTTGCACATCGTTTTGCCGTCCTACGAAATTCCACAAGAAATAACGCCAATACATATAATTAAGCTGATAGGAAATGAAATAAGTCAGGTTTTCTTTTTGTGTAGGAGCAGTTTCGCTGCCTCCTGTCCAATTTTTGTAGGAAGAAGCCATGCGCTCATTCCACATTCGGGGAAATAGCATATTTTGAGTATAGCATACATCTTCTTTATACCGGATTATTTTATATTTGCCTTCTTCTTTATCCGGTCGATATACAGCACTCCCCTGGGTCGTTTTTACTTTGTAATAGTCACCTTCGGGCACATATTCCGGTTCGGAAGCGTAAGTTTTTCCATAAAGCAGCGGGGCGCTTTCATATTGCTCGCGATTCAGATAACTTTTGAGCGTAAAGATATTGTCCGGTGCATTCTCATTAAGCGGAGTATTGGCGTTGGCACGAATCAGTATCACCGCATAGGTGGTATAGCCTGCGGTAAGCATGAGTAAACACCATAAAGAGGTATGTACTACGCGCTTTCGGAAGCGATAGATAGCTCCTGTCAGCGCGAAGAATGTTAAAGCTAAAAAGATGAGTAATCCTGTGTGGAAAGGAAGTCCGAACACGTTGACAAAGAGCAGTTCGAACCAGCCTCCCATATCGGCCATGCCCGGGATATAAACAAAAAGGATGAATACGATAAGAAATCCCGATATGGCAATTGCGGCAATTACTCCTTTAAGTGATATTACCCGATATTTCTGATAATAGAAAACCAGGACAATAGCCGGAATACAGAGCAGATTAAGCAAATGCACTCCGATAGAAAGTCCGATAATATAAGCTATCAGGATAAGCCATCGGTCACCATATACCGAATCCGATTCATCCTGCCAGCGAAGAATCATCCAGAACACGAGTGCCGTAAGAAAAGAAGAGAAAGCATAGACCTCTCCTTCTACCGCACTGAACCAGAATGTGTCACTGAATGTATATGCCAAAGCTCCGACAAATCCCGAACCCAGGATGATGATGACATCTGTTGCCGATAAGTCCTGTTCATCATTTATAATCAAAGACCTTACTAATCGGGTGATACTCCAAAAAAGAAACAGGATGCAACCGGCGCTCAACAATGCATTCAAAAAATTGACCAGCCAAGACACCTGCGAAGCATCAGAAGCAAATTGGGTGAACAGGTTTCCGACAAGCATATAGAAAGGTGCACCCGGCGGATGCCCTACTTGTAACTTCTCCGCACACGAAATAAACTCAGGACAATCCCAAAAACTGGCAGTAGGCTCAATCGTCATTCCATATACAAAAGCTGCTATCAGAAAGACCGTCCATCCACCAAAATCGTTCCATTTCTTAAATAATAAGTTGCTCATTGTTCTATAACTTTTTTTGTTTGCAAAGTTATAGGACAGAGGCGTAAAAAAGTTTTTTTTTACCGGACGGATACGGACGACAGATATTTGTAATTTACTGATATTCAACGATTCATCATTGGTGATTACAGACAAATGCAGACTACAGTGATTTTACAATATCTTCCAACGATTCTTTGGAGTTTACTAGCATCAGTTTCTCTGTTTTTATTCTGGAAATTCTTCGGGTCAGAGTTTCAACAGTCAGTTTCATTAAATCCGCAAAACAGGCAGGCTGAACGCCTTCTCTTAAAAAGGCACATACCCTTAAATCTTCTTCCGTAAGTCTAGGACTTAACTCTTTCAATTTGGATACAAGCCCGTAAACACTTTCTTGAAGCCGCAATAATTCCGTCCAATCTTTTTCGGAGAAAGAAGGTACTCGCGAAGATAAGGCTGTTCGTTCCTTCAACTGACGGACTTTTGAAATAACCGGAGAATCTTCATAGATATGTTGTTGGAGAGACTGGTATTTCTCTTCGAGATAGTTGCATTGCAGTGCCAGCTTGTCTGATTCAACATCTTTTTTCTGCATTTCTTCTTTAAAGGTGTCCAACTGCGAATGTACAGACAAATGTTTCTTCCAAAGTAATCCGAGCAAGAGGGACATAACACCGAACAATCCTAAGGCGGATGACAGAATCACGGTAGAACGGTCATTACTGTCAATCAACATCAATTGGCTGGCATACGCTTTTCTTTCCATTTCCAGCGCTTCGTCAAAGTTTCCGTATTTCTGGTAATAAAGGCTGCATCTCTTGCAGATTTTAGTCATCTGCTCATATTCTTCTGTTTGTGCGGCAAGTTTTATTGCTTCTTTGAAATGAATCTCGGCGTCTTTTTCCTGATTCAAGTCACTTTCTACACATGCCAGATAATAATAAGCTCTCGATTTCTGATATTTATCTCCGTATTGTTCGTAATAAGATACGGCTTGGCGGATTTGGTTATCAGAAGAATGAGGTATATTTTTGTCTTCGTTGAATTGAGTGCACAGCAGATTATATTCTGCAAGCTGCGCTTCATTCATTTGGTTCATTTGAATAGTCTCAAGGATAATGGATGCCGTATCCGGGTCTTGCTCTATTAATTGAGCTGCTTTGTCTAATCCTTGTTTCACATTAGTCCCCTCAGGATGACAGGCAGCCAGAGAAAGGACAAATACATACAATAAAATTCGAAGATTACCCATAGTCTCAATTTTAAATCTCTGCATACAAATATGCGACAAATTTATAAGATTATTGTTAGAGTAGCGAATATTTCTTCCTTCTTTTAGCAAACTCTAATGCTGATATCATATAAAAGTAATCGTCTGACATCTGTTGTTCTTTCGTCTAACAACTGTCAGACGAAAGAACAACAGATGTCAGACGAAAAAGAAACAATTGTCAGACGATTACTTTATCGCATATTGAGAAATAAACTTATGTAATATATCAGTTTACTTTCTATACTTTTCTTGATAAATATCAAGGAACAACAAGCAGTCAATTAGGAAGATAAGCCGTATATTTGTAGCAAACATAAATTATATATCATGATTAAGAATATTGTATTTGATTTTGGTGGAGTTATTGTAGACATTGACCGTGATAAAGCTGTCCAGGCATTTATCGAACTGGGATTGGCGGATGCGGATACCCGTTTGGATAAATATCACCAAACCGGAATCTTTCAGGAATTAGAGGAAGGAAAACTTAGTGCGGATGAATTCAGAAAGCAGTTGGGAGATTTATGTGGACGTGAACTTACTATGGAAGAAACGAAGCAAGCATGGCTGGGCTTCTTCAATGAGGTGGATTTGCGCAAGCTTGATTATATTTTGGAATTACGGAAATCTTATCATGTATATATTCTTAGTAATACCAATCCTTTTGTCATGTCATGGGCATGCAGCCCGGATTTTTCTTCAAAGAAAATGCCGTTGAACGATTATTGTGACAACTTATATTTATCCTACCAACTGGGACATACAAAACCCGCACCGGAAATTTTCGATTTTATGATAAATGATTGTAATATCATTCCTTCCGAAACTCTATTTGTCGACGATGGCGCTTCTAATATCCAGATAGGCAAAAAACTCGGATTCGAGACTTTTCAACCGGAGAATGGCGCAGACTGGCGGGAAGAACTGACAACTATACTAAAGAAGTAATCATTACCGCTATATCACGTTCGCAAATAGAAAAATATGCAATCACAAGTCATACTTATCACCGGAGCGTCTTCCGGATTCGGAAAGTTCACAGCCCAAATGTTATCGGAACAAGGACACATCGTTTACGGGACAAGCCGGAAGGCTTCCGGGAATATGGATAACGTAAAAATGCTTGTTGTCGATGTCACCAGCCCTTTTTCCATCCGTCAAGCGGTAGAGCAGATAATTTCGGAACAGGGACGGATAGATGTATTGATAAATAATGCCGGCATAGGTATCGGCGGTGCGCTGGAACTTGCCACAGAAGATGAGGTGAACAAACAGATGAATACCAATTTCTTTGGTGTAGTGAATATGTGCAGGGAAGTATTGCCTGTCATGCGCAAGGCACGTAAAGGGAAAGTTATCAATATCAGTTCTATCGGTGGTGTGATGGGTATCCCCTATCAGGGCTTCTATTCGGCTTCGAAGTTTGCGGTGGAAGGTTATAGTGAGGCTTTAGCTTTGGAAGTGCATCCGTTTAATATCAAGGTATGTCTGGTAGAGCCGGGAGATTTTAATACCGGATTTACGGATAACCGGAATATTTCCGAACTGACAAGGTTGGATGCCGATTACGGAGAAAGTTTCTTGAAATCGCTGGAGATTATAGAAAAGGAAGAACGTAACGGATGCCACCCACGAAAGCTGGCTGCTGCAATTTGTAGAATAGTAGCTCGTAAGGATCCGCCTTTCCGAACCAAAGTAGGGCCGTTTGTACAAGTCCTGTTTGCAAAAAGCAAAAGATGGTTGCCCGATGCGGTAATGCTGTATGCCCTTCGGATATTTTACGCAATAAAATAATAAATTAGGCACGGATTACACGGATTTCACGGTAGTTAATTTTCGATGTGATTAACAAAAACCGTGAAATCCGCGTAATCCGTGCCTAAACTTTTTTCTACTTCTGACTAGTTCTTTGGAACTAATTCCAAAAACATCGTTGTAGTCAACAATATAGCCAGTCCGACACAGACCGTAATCAACAGCCAATTAATATATTTCGCTTTCGGCTTCGTATCGGCATGCAGATTATTCAGGAAATACTCCCGGAAGAAGAGATATAGTCCCGGAATCGTTGCACTAGCTAACAGAAAATCCTCGGGGATTTGGAAGAAATAAGTCTTGGACAATCCTATCAATGACCAATGGCAAAGGAAAAGTACCAGGAACATATTTACTTTGTGGGCAAACAGCAATAACAATCCGATAGTAAATACTACCACAGAGCAAGGCATTACCGGAGAAGTCATTTCCGGAAAAGAAAGTCCGCGTGCCAGTGATACCAATGGATATATGAAAGGCATTGCTAACAGAATATAGGACAATATATCGTATTTATGAGTACGTTCAAAAGTCGTGTATCCTGTAATCGCATCCCATATCCATATGATAGCCATTACTCCCCAAAACATTGCCATCACTCCATTATAACTGCGCTCTTCGCAATATATATAATAGTAAATGATAGAAATCCATGCATAAAGTCCTATCATATAAAACTTCATTGCCATCTTTACCCATGGACGCGGCTTGCCGATAAGTAATGCCGTCAATGCAATACCAATAAGAATAATTACTAACTGCAAAAGCCAGGTAGCTGAATTATAATATGCGATTGTTCTCCAAAAAATCTCCATAAAAGTTGTTTAATTAATGTCTTGTTAAAGAAAAAGCCCGATGTGGAAACAGGAACATTGGGAATGTGGCTCCTACTGCCAGCATAAATATAACAGTACTGGCTATCAGACTATTGGAGAAAAACATACCCATGAATTTATCCAGTTGCTCCGGGTCATTCATATTCTGTAAACACATAATCAATGAGAATACCATGTTATAGGCAAACTTGCCCGGAATCATAGGAAGCAATGCCGGAATATAAAGTACCGTCATCGGACAATATACCTTTTTCCCTAACCATAAACTACCGAAACCGATAACCAGTCCGGCAAACAAGGAAGCGGTAGCAATATCTACCCCCAAATAAGTCATCAGACAAAAACGGCAGGCGTGTCCTAATGCCGCCAATATGGCAATCATTTTGAACGCACGCAAAGGCGGGTCGGAAATCGCACCAAATCCTATACCTGCTACTGCTGCAAAAAATCCGTCAGTAAGAATGTCAAGTGCTATCATATTAAATTAAACTGTTTTTTACCATTAATAATGTGAAGGAAAGTCCGATAGCGATACTGACAATCAGTAAAGACGCTTCTGTCAGACGGGCAAATCCTGTCAGGACATATCCTTCTACTACATCAATCACGCCATTAATCAAGGGAACGCCGGGTACGAGATAAAGTACGCTGGTCGCCATCGCGATTTCAGAGGTCGTATCAAAAATCAGAGCTGTGGAAGCACATAGGGATGCGACGAAAGCCGAGACTATAAAAACAATATAGTGGTTCATTTTCTTTTTCTGCATCTGCTGCTTCAGGTAAAAACCTGTAATAGTCGCTGAAAAAACGATTCCCATAGAAATCAAGTCACCACCGAACAGTTTGCAGAAAGAGGCATTGGCAAAGCCCACTAATATCAACACAAAAAGAGGATGTATCATCGGAGCGGAAACAATCTTCCTGTACTTCTTTGTCAGTTCTTCCAACGAGAGATGGTTGTCTACCGCTTCCCAGCTTAACGCACTTAGCTCTGAATTATGCTCGAAACTGATAGGATGTGCAGGAATATCTATAACCTCATTACAGGCTTCGTTTGTTTCCTTGTCTATAATTGTTAGAATGATATTTTTATGAAATACACCTAATTTTACATCTAAACCAAAAGCTTCTCCGATACGTTTGGAGTTACGTACGACTCGTGACGTGTGCACTCCCGCGCCCATTAAATGGGCTGAATATTCTGCTATAAATTTACCTATGGATAATAAAGATTCGCTTGTCTTCATGAATGTGATATTTTTAATCGGGCGCAAAAGTACAAAAAAGAGTTATAGGAGCAAGCCTTATTCCTGAATATTTTCTCACAAAATATTCAGGAACAAAAAACGCAGTCTTTCATAGAGCTCCCCCAAGAGCTGCTATGAAAGACTGCGTCAATCTTTTAATGCCTTAACTAACCTAACTAACTTTATCTAACCTAACTACAAAATGTCCGAAAAATCTTTTATACTACTAACAATCCTATCTTTTAATATCTTATTCTCAGCTATCGAGAAATCACAGGCAACATCTGCCGGAGCCAGTAATACTGCTTTAGCTTCTTCTGCATCTGCCATCTCTTCCGGGTGTTCCCTGAAATAAGTTTCCCATTGGGAAGCTGATTGTGGAGTTACACCCAGCACATAGTTGATGAAATCATCATCCGTCAAAAAATCCTTTACCTTAGAGCACATATCGCATCCTTTTTAAGCGTTTACATAAATAGGACGGTGTTATCCTGTATATGTACTCAACAAAATATTCTTTTCACTAAAATTAACTAGCCAGTGTACGCAACTTAGACAATCCGCGATGCATCAAATTGCGTACAGACTGATAATTCATGTTCATAATCTCGCAAATATCTTCATATTTCTTTTCTTCTATATAATATAGCGTAAGCGCTTCACGCTGGCGGGGTGATAATTGGTCGAGTAAACGCCTCACCAATGAAAACTCATTCTTGCGTTGCTCATTTTCCATGTAATCGTCTTCCACATCTGTGAGAGTCGGCATATTCACCTCTTCTATAGAAGTATCAGACATATACATACGTTTGCGAAGCTCGTCGCAAAGCTTATTTTTTAATGAGATGAACAAATATGACCTAACATTATCAATAGTGCCTAATTCGGCTCTTTTAGTATAGAGTTTCACGAAAACATCATGGATGCAATCCTGAAGTAACTCTTTATCAATGGTCAGCTTTAATCCATAATTAAAAAGGATATTGATATGCAAATTGTACAGTTGAGAAAAAGCTGCCATATTTCCCGCTTGAAAAGAAGCGAATAAAGTTTCGGTTGAATTATTAGTCTGTTCCATCATAGCATTAATTCGATTGATTTGATGTTGCAAAACTAAGCAGTATTGACCGCAACCTTAGGTAAAATCTGGTTTGTGGATTGAAAAAATAAGTATCATGTTTTATAACACTCTTTTACTAGAAATTACTGATAAAAAAGAAAAATCCCGCTGAATTGTCTTCAACGGGATTTTTTGTTTTATAGCTTATGGAACCAATAAATACCTTCTTTCTTGTCTGGCACCTTCAATCTGTATAATCCATTTATTTTCAATGCTTTATTAAGAACTTCTATCTTTCCGGAGCTTGGATGAATGTACTTTAATGCATACTTTCCGGACGATAATTGAATAGGAATATCTGTTCCGGACTTGGAATAAATGATACTTCCAATATCAGATTTTACCAATTTCTTGTACTCATCGGTATTTGTTTCTTCCACTTCCATTATCGCAGCATCCCTTAGGAATACTTTGTCTGTGCACGGAATTACAGGACATGAACCACCCGCCATGAATATTGCCCATCCCATCGCCGGATAATTCTGTGCATAGAATGTCACTGCCTTCCGAGGAAATTTCTGACGATATTCATTTACCGCTTTATATGCTTCACTGAAAGTTACTTTCCCTACTTTCATCTTACGCATATGCTGGCGGGGAGCCATATTCTTTCCGCCTTCCGGTGCAAAGATTCCATCCGTCTTGTAGTGCCAATAGCGGATATCAATAATATCTACTACGGCAGCCCGTTTCGAGTCTGCAAGAATGGCATCCTGTACATCTTTTGTTGTACTCAGCGCTACTTTAGCCTTCTTGCCGGTTTCCGCTTCCCACTCGGCTATGACATCCAGCCAAAACTGCACGAAGTGCAACGGACCTGTGAATTCAGCGCTTGTCAGTTGGATGACGTTCGAATTATCAGCAAAGTTATTTAGGCATTGGCGAATATATTGTCTGTGCAGTTCGCGACGTACCGGATGGCTAATATCGTAGAACATGTCTGCCACAAAGATTCGTTTGTCTCCGGCAAACGGAACAGGTTCCGGGAATCCGGTCTGGTTGATATTGTTGCTACTTCTCCACGGACTATCCACCCAGTGTGCGCCAGCTTCAATGATATTATGCTGGAAGTAGTTTTCGTGGAATAAAAGCAGTCCGTCTTCACTCCCTTTTTCCGCAAATTCCTTCAATCGTGCCCAATACCATGCGTTAGGGCGGTTCAAGTCATACTTGCTTAATCCTTCCCAGGCAGTTCCCTGGCCGCTACGTCCGAAAGGCTGTTCGTAGAAAGGTCCCCATACATCTCCATCCCGACGACGAACACGTTCATGGTCATCCCGGCGACGGTCGTACCACAGTCCGTAATTTTGGTCAAAGACAAGAATGTTCTTCTGCTTCATAAAGTTAACGACAGAGTCGATACGGTCGGTCAATCCCAGCCCCTCACGTCCTGGAACAAAGCGAGTAATGGCAGGACTTGCCTTTTTCAAGAAACTGGTTTTGAGTCTTCCATTCCACCACGGAGTGGTATGACTGCCACCTACCAGTAAGGCGCCGTCCATTTGGATACGTCCGTTGGTAATAGTTACTTCCGGTTGTGCCGACAATTTGTTGAAGGTGTTCTTTTTCTCTTTTATATCATCAATTGATTTTACTGCGGCTGACGCTACCGAAGGAGAAAACTTATTTTCTTCAATCCAGTGTTCCAATGTCAAGCGAGGAATATAGGCTTCTTTTGCCAGTTTCATAGCCACTTCTACGGTAGGACTACTCGTTGCACTTGTATTTCTAGGCAGGATACGGGCACGTTCAGCACATTCTTTTTGCAATCGGTCTGCCAATTGGGCATAAAAGATACTGCGTGGCTGTACGTGATTATTGGACTGCGCCCATTCACCATCTCCTGAGAACTGCGCCCAGCAACCGTATGCACGGTTCTTTGTATCTTTTGCCGGAGCATAACATTCGATTTCTGCGGCGGTACACTGCCAGAACAAACTATTTGCCGTATTCCATCCGGCTCCGTTCTTATCTTGTCCCAAGTTCTTGAAAGTGAGATTATGTCCGTCAATATTGACCACATCAAACAGTAATCCGCATGCCCAGGCATCAATAGAACCACTGAATCCTAAAGATTCATACGAATCACATTGTACGAAAGCATTGGGCCCGGCTGCACAGTATCCGGCAGCAAAATCATGGATTCCTTGCTCTGAATAGCAACGCTGAAATAAAGTCTGCTGTCCCAACGTATGGAAAGTACAACGGCGCATTCCGCCAATTTCAGAAACAGGCTCTCTCGAAATACAGTCCTCAACGGTAATTTTGGAACCTGTACGCTGAACTATAACGGCACTTCCCGCAAAATGCTTGAAATTAACCTGTCTTACCCAGCAGTTTTCCGCATCTTCGATGGAGATACCTGTCCAACAATGGTCTTCGTCTTTGGGATAACGTCTATCATAGTCGGAAACCAATGTCATATTTTCTACTCCACAATGATTGATACGTCCGTTCCATTGGTAGGTCATAATCGTAGACATACCGTATTGGGCGTCCAAGGCCACGGTTAATGGGGCATCCAATGTGATTTGATTGCCATTCACTTCGGTAATAGTCCTGTCCCAAGTCAAATCCATGTCACCCTCTTTCCATCCCAGAGCACTGATTCCACCACCAAAGATATCACAGCCCAATGAAGCAATCCATTCTTTCCCGGAAGGGCGGGTTACCATTATCCGGTCACCTTTCTTCAGAGAAGTTCCTAAAGCTACTTCCAATGTTCTTGTATTTACCGGAACGTATTTGGAAAGCACCTGCAATGTATCCTGCATATTCAGGTCATCCGTCCCTTCTACATAGATAAGCGAGCCCCTGTCTACTCCTTTCTTCAACAGTACTGTTTTCTCTTTATCCATTCCCCGCAGTATGACTCCCGACGTAGCAATACGGATACTGCCGGATAAAGAAAATTCTCCCTTGTCCAGTAATACGGCTCCGCGAAAACCGGAAGCATCGGGAGTTAGTGACGCTACGTAGTCGATGGCACGTTGGATGCGTGCAGTGTTATCTCCTGCCTTCCAAGGCACAAACACCACATTCCTAAAGGAAGGAATATCCTGTTCGGATGCCTGATAACCGCAAGTGGAGAAATCAAGAATCCGGTTTCCCCTCTCATCGGTCAGATAAGTGATTTGCTCATCCTTTACCTGCAAAGCAAAGGTTTGCGCATGACTCTGCGCAAACCCAATACCCAATAATCCCAAAAGGATAGTTCTTATTTGTATGTTCATTACAATAAACTTTATAATCTATTCATCTGGCTAAAATAAACTTTTTCGCTTGGACAGTGTATCGTGATTGTTCTTCAAATCTGTCCAGTCCACTTTCTTCTTTGTATCTATACCATGAATGTATTTTTCAATGTTGGTATAACCGTCACCATTACAATCTTTCACAGCGTCAGTCGGGTCGTTCGGATTCAGTCCGTTAGCGGTTTCCCAGACATCCGGCATTCCGTCACCATCCGTATCGACATAGGGTTCTCCTTTATATTCGGGTAGTCCGCCTACCTGACGAATATCTGTAATGATTCCCAGTTTATAAGAATCGGCAGGTAAGCGTCTCTTCACATAAGGAGAGACAAACTCTGGCGCGTCTTTTGCATAGATAGCTTTTCCTGTCTGCACAGTCTTGATGACACGGGCATCTACGGCATCGCGTTTCGGGAAATTGGCTCCTACATTATCCAATACAAAATTATACGCTTTTTTGGTATCCATGACCGTCACGGGAGACATTTTGAACGGTTCGTCCACTTTTATTTGCGGCAGGAACTTTTCGGCATCCACTTCACTGGCGAGTTGCACGCCGCCGTCCCAGTTGTTCTTTGTCACTTTGGCATTGCCATGAACGATGTTCCCGTTCACATAAGCTTTTCCAAAAGACAAAGGTCGGCTTTTGTCTCGTCCGGCTTCCGGTTTGAGAATACGGTACGAAATTGGCTTATCCAACGGAGTGATAGGGCCCGGCTTGAAGTAATTATTAATCATGTTGTAGAAACTCTTGTTATCTCCCCCGTCTACGGAACGATTCCACCAGTTGAAAACAACATTGTTGACGAAGTTGAAGTCACCGTCCATACCTACCGAACTGTTACGGCTGATATTGGAAGCAAAGAGATTACGGCAGAACATACTGTTATGCCCACCGATAGTAGCACCGAACGCATGGTTGTAAGCATCCAATGCTTCGGAGAATACGGAATTCTGAATGGTGATATTCACAGTCGGAAGTTTCAAGCCATGCCCATCTGCTCCCCTGTTATATACATGGCGGTAGATAGACATATTCTCATCCAGTCCCCAACTTGCCGAGCAGTGGTCAATCATAATATTTCCCACTGCATTTCCGCCCACCGCATCATCACGGAAAGCGACATCTTGCGCGCCACGGCGGAAACGCATATGGCGGATAACAACATCATGCGTATCAATCAGAAAGGACTGACCTGTCACACAAATACCATCTCCGGGTGCTGTCTGACCGGCAATCGTCACATAAGGGGCACGCACGCTAATCGGGCTTTTCAAACGGATTACACCCGATACGTTGAAAACGATGATACGTGCGCCACCGGTTTCGCAGGCTTCCCGAAGTGTTCCGGCTCCCGAATCTTCGAGGGAAGTAACTACGATTACCTTTCCCCCACGACCGCCGGGAGTGTACATACCGCCACCTTCCGCACCGGGGAAAGCGGGAATATTACTCTTTATCAAATCTTCCGGTTTGGAAGCCCACGGCTTGTAGGGACGTCCTTTTTGTGCTTCTTGCAAAACTGTCGGCAAGGCTTTTTCCCATGCCGCATCTGACTTCTGTTCGAACTCCGCTTCTTGTTTTGCTCCTCGTGCCTTTACTGAGTCCGGAATCACAGGATACTGTGCTGCCGCAGGGAGTACACAGGCAACCAGCATCCACGCTGATAATACTTTCTTGATGTTATTCATTCTTTCGAATCTTAATAGGTTTTCTAAAAAGACGATTAAGAAAGCATTTTGTAATCGGTTATTTCTCTCCTTTCCGCCATTCATTCATATATTCACGAGGGGTCTGGTTATATTTCTTCCGGAAACACTTGCTATAATACCCCGAATCTTTGAATCCGACAGCAAATGCAACTTCGGAAACACTTAAATCCGTGTTCTTTATCAGTTCGATGGATTTGTTCAGACGGATCTCTTTTACCAGGTCTACGGGTGCCAGTCCGGTAAGGCTCTTCAACTTCTTGAAGAATGCCGAACGGCTCAAGCCGATGCCGGAAGCTATCGTGTCTATATTGAAGTCACTGTCATCCATGTTTTCCTCAATTACCTGATGAATCTTTTCGAGGAATTGCACGTCTTTCTTTACCAAGAACTGTTCGTAGCTGTCCTCTTGCGTCGTTGTCTGATTTTCCATTTGCTGGCGGATACGTTCACGGAATATTTTCCGTTCGGCGAGCAATTGGTCGATACGTGCCAACAGGTATTCCTTGCTGAATGGTTTTGTGATATAAGCGTTCGCTCCCAGTGTAATTGCTTTTGTCTTGGCGCCTTCATCATTCTTCGCGGTCAGGATAATCACCGGGATATGGCTGATTTGGAAGTCCTTACGGATAGCCTGCAACATTTCCAAACCATCCATTTCCGGCATCATCTGGTCGGTCACCACGATGTCGGGGTGATACAGATGTACTTTCTTCAATCCTTCCACCCCATTATTGGCAATATGAATATTGAATTTATCCTCTAATTGAAGTTTTATCAATTGGCAGAGGTCTTTATTATCTTCCACCAACAAAAGAGTGGGCAATGAAGCGTCAAATTCGGGTTCCTCTTCTGTTCCTTCCACGGAAGAAATATTTTCAGTTTCTTCATCGGAAGTTACCGGAGCTGCTTCCGTATCGCTGACATAGAAATCGACTTCCGACGGGCGGTAATGTTCCTTGTCCATCAAAAGTTCCACTATAAATACAGCGCCCTGTCCATCCGGGCTTTCCGCACGGATAAGTCCGTGATGCAGGTTGACTATCTCTTTGGAAAGAGCCAAACCGATACCTGTACCTTGATAATAGGGATTCTTCGTATTCTCCCCTTGCGAGAAGCGTTCGAATATTTCAGTCAGCTTGTTTTGCGGAATCCCTTCCCCGTTATCTTCTACCCGTACATAACAGCGTTTCCCGTCATCCGTCAATCCTGCAGTGACATGGATACTTCCACCGGCATGTGTAAACTTGAATGCGTTCGATATGATATTACGGACTACAATGCTCAATTTTTCCTTGTCTGCCCATACCATAATCGCTTCATCCGGCAATTGGAATGTGAAACTGATTTCATTTTCTTCCGATAGTACGCGGAATTCTTTTTGGAAAGAGGCTATCATTTCATTGAAATCAATCAAGGAAACATGCAATCGCATCTTACCATTCTGAATCTTCCTGAAATCGAGAATCTGATTGACTAACTGCAACATCTGATTGGTGTTCTTCTCCATCAATTCAACATATTGCAATCCTTTCGGAGATAATTTTTCACGTTCCTTCAATTCCTGTATCGGGCCTTTAATCAATGTCAGAGGAGTACGGAGTTCATGGGAGATATTGGTAAAGAACTTGATTTTCATTTCCGAAACCTTTTGTTCGATATAGATGTCGTTCTTCATTTTAAGCATGAAGAAAGCCAGGCGCAGACCGAAATAGAGAGCTGCTAACCCAAGAATTACATAGATAAGTGTAGCCCACCAACTCAACCACCAGGGTGGAAGGATAGTGACAGCCAAAGTACAGTCGGAAACAAGTTCCGGATTCGCTTCGTCAATTGTTTCTACGCGGAATGTATAGTCACCCGGTGGGACGTTGGTGTAAGAAGCGATACGGTTCTTACCGTTATAGTGCCATTCTTTTTCATATCCTTCGAGTATATAACGATAAGACACCCGGTTCTGATTGTAGAAATTCAAGGCGGCAAATTCTATCGTAAACATGGATTGATTGTAGTTCAGCCGAATCGCATCGGCGTATGTGATGGATTCTTTCAAAATCGGGCAATCCTGAAAACTACGCAAATCCCGGTTGGACACCTTAAAGTCTACGATGCGCGTATCATAGTTGGTATGTTGCGTTTCCAGTTTATCGGGCGAAAATGCCAGGATTCCCTGCCGGGTGCCAATCCATAAGTCGCCGTTCAATGTACGGAGCGCACTCCCCTCTTCCATTTCCACGTTCAGGAAACCGTCATATTTGTCGTAGTTGCGGAATTGTTCGGTAGCTTTATTGAAGCAGGACAAACCTATTTCTGTCGTGAACCACAGATTACCGTTCTTATCTTCTACGATTGATTTGACTACATCGTTGTTCATACCTTCACGTATGCCGTAAGATTTGAAAATCGGTTCATGCTTTTCCTTATCATATCGCACCAGCCTGTTCAGTCCGCCACCAAACACACTTACCCAGATTTGTGAATCAGTATCCTTATACAATACATAAATATCATTGTCCGCTACGTTGGAACGTTCGCTGACCTGACGATAGGTTTCAAACTGAATTTGTTCGGGTACGGTAAAATGCCCGTCAAAAGACATCAAGCCATCCATTGTTCCCACCCAAATACGTCCGTCTTCGTCTTCCGTCATTGTGCGCACTTCCATATAAAGACCGTAGGGTGGGTATTGTTTTAGCCCGTTGTATTTATGTATAAAGACAATCTCACCGTTTTCTTCGGAAAGAAGGTTTAGTCCGCCGCCCAATAGTCCTACCCAGATTCGTCCACGGCTATCCTGATAGGTGAAGTACACATCATTATTGCTGATAGAGTTCGGATCTTTAGGGTCATTCTTGTAACGGGTAAAACGCAAGCCATGAGGTGAATTCATATCCGGTTCGGCTTTGACAAGCCCGTTTCCTTTGGTAGAGAACCAGAGATTGCCGTCTTTATCTTCCATTATATGATAGACGGCTCCCAGTAGATAGTTCTTGTCCGAGAAAATCTGTTTCACTTGTCCGTTGCGATCCAGACGATATAAAGTCTGCCAACGGGTTCCCACCCAAATGTCACCATTCTGCGCCTGAAAAAGGGCACGTATTCCCTGGTTCCAGGAAGTCGGCCTTTCGGTTGTTACGGGTACGGGAGATACTTCGGTCAATAACTGGAACTGTTTTTTGGGGAAGTTCACCCTATATACTCCGCTGCTTGTAGATGCTAACCAGAGGATTCCATCCTTATCCAGAAGAAGATGGAAAAAAAGTTGGTCGGGAATATCATCAGAGAAAGGCTTCATCTGGTTGATACGTGTCATTTCCAGCTTATCCCTGTCGAACAGAAGTATCTCCCCGCCCGGAGTCAGGAAAAACATGCCTTGTTCGCCGGCATCCTGCATTTCGAAGTTCCCGATGGCGTTGCTCTGATTGGGAAATGTAAAACGTTGGTTGCTTCTGTTCAGAGGGTCATAGTAAGTCAAAGCATGATTTCCTTCCTGAAACCATATCTTGTCATATTTATCGTGGAATATGATTCCGCCATCTTTCTCGGGAATGGTAAACGGGAGTTTGGTTAGTTGCTTGTAGCCGATATTGTATTCGTAGGCTCCTTCATTCGTGGTGATATACATCAAGCCGGATTCTGTAACCAGTATATTAGAGACAGGCTGTTTGATTTCCGGTATTTCGTAACGGTTCACGACTCCGTTTTGCGGGTCAATGCTGTAAATATGACCGTTTTTGTCTCCCAGCCATAGAAATTTGGAATTATAAGAAGCGCAGGTGAACTGTTCGGGATTGGCAGAAATTTTTTTCTGTATGAAGTCGGCAGGCTTGTCTCTCAGGGCTTCTCCCTTTCTAAGAGACAAAATCTGATAATCCATGCCAATCCAGTTGATAAATTCAGTTGTTTCGCAGAATACGTTATGTTTCAAGCGCATATCATAGACGTTCACATTGGGGCGCGAGTCGTGCAACTGCTTCATCGTAATCTTGCCTTCCTTATCGGTGTAGGCACGCAGAAGGCTCTTGTCTTTGGTCAACAGCAGGACATCTCCGTCTTCTGTTGTCTGAATTTTAATTATCTGGATATTTTCGGAGTATTCTTTCACATCGTCATAAACAGCGTGAAAACTCTCATGCCGCTTGTCGAACAGATAAAGTTTGCGGTCGATGGTCTTAATCCACAGGAAACCGTTTTTATCTTCTACAATACGTTGAATCTTGCGAGGGGGGATATCGGCGGAATAAAAGCCGTCGCGGTTATCATATGAACGGAATTTTGTTCCGTCAAAACTGCATAATCCATACCAGGTGCCAAACCAGACAAAACCGTCTGTTCCCTTTAATGTACAGTTAACAATATTATTGGGCAAACCGCGTTCTGCTGTGTAGTGTTCTACAATCATATTCGGATAGGCAAAAGCACAGACGCCCATCATCGACAGTAATAGTATTAGAATATTCCGTTTTCTCATTTAGGGTACTAATTGGAATTAAATGCAGTCAAAGATAATCTTTTTTTTGAAGATAGTGACCTAAATCACTATCTTCTTATCTTTTCTTATTCTATTTTTCAGTTCCAAATTCGGTCTGCTGGCGTTCTACTTCATCCAATACCCGTTGACGTTCTTCTTCTGTCAACTTGATTTTTCCTTCGGATTTACTTTTCGATAAATCTGTTTTCATTGTTGATGAAATTGTAGTCTGCTCTTCGTAGCAGAAAGGAAGTTCTGCCGGGATACTTTCAAATTCCAGTTCGGCAGCCGTCGGAGCCTGTGTACCTTCAAACTGTACATGGGCTTTCACTTTTATCTTTCCGGCTTTCCGTGTAGAACGAATCAATACGGGAGCCGAGCCGAATTCAACGGCACGGGGATTGGCATTGATTGTGGCATCTCCGACAATCTCTCCCTCGCCCTCTACCGTGAATACGATATTTTCCTTTGCCAGACGACGCACGTTTCCGCTATCATCGGTCACTTCGGCAACTACTACAATAAAATCGGAACCGTCTGCTACCAGATTTACTTTCTGAGTGTCTACATACATACGTAGTTTGGTAGAACGGCGGGAAGGCATTTTCTTTTGTGTACATACCACTTTCCCGTTGATAATACCTTCGGCAACCATATTGACTTTCTGCCAGTTCTTTTGGGTATAACTGTATCCGCGTGCTTCCCAGAAATCCCAAACATCGTTGAAGATGACAGGTGCATTAGGCATATGCCCCTTTGCGTGAACCACAGGTTTCGTCCATGTTTTTGTTCCGTCATAGATGGAAAGGCGGACTGAGTCGCAATTGCTGAATACAACTACGTCCTTATCAGAGAATTGCGACATCTCATGAGCGATAAATACCATCGGACCGCATTCAGCCAAGGGATGTTCAAGGCTGGCAGGTGACTGGCTACGGAACATTTCATAAGCATATTTCTTCTGACGGAAAGCATCATAGATGCCGCCCCAATAAGGGTCGGGATGATAACCGCGCTGATGGTCGAACGGATGCCATTGCGCACCACCGATAAATAGTCCTGTGGTACGATACATTTCATCGTAACTTTTTGCCAAAGATAGTGCCTGCACGAGCAACGGGCGTTCTCCCCAACTGCGGCTTGCACGGTTATTGTTATTATGAGCGTACCAGTCATCCACATTTTCCCCAAATTCACGGGTAAAGATGCATTGTTCCGGTCTGTCTGCTTTTTCATCGTCTCCCGGCCAACCGTAAACTACGTCATAATGTTCTTTCACGCCTGCCGAATGTACATCGGCAGCAGCTACGGGACGTCCCGGATAAGGATATTCTTCTTTGGTTATTTCCAATGCCTTCAAGGCAAAATCGAGTGGATAGCGGGTTTCATTCAGAATCGGCTCCCACATCAGTACAGACGGATGATTACGGTCACGGCGAATCATCTCACGGGTATTCTGATGAACCAGTTCTCCAAATTTGGGGTCTTTATTCCAATATTGCCATCCCGGAGTGGCTACAATGACAAACATTCCCAGTTCGTCACAGGCATCCATAAAGGAAGGGTCTTGCGGGTAGTGAGCTACACGAATAATAGTGCATCCTGCATCACGCAGACGCTTCGCGTCACGCCACTGCTGGGAGTTGGGCAAAGCATTGCCTACATAGGCAAAATCCTGGTGGCGGTTGGCACCTACTAATTGTCCGAAAGGTTTTCCATTCAGCCAGAAACCGTCTTTTCCACGGAATTCGGCAAGACGGATACCGGCACGGGTAATTCCACCGTCGATGGACTGATTGCCTTTCTTTATCCGTGATTGTACTCTATATAAATAAGGTGTATCCGGTGACCATAATTTCGGGTTCTTCACTTCCATTTGTTGTTGGATAGACTTCTTTTCTCCGGGTTTCAGAGAGAGTTTGCCGGAAGTACGTTTGATTACTTTTCCGTCTGCATCGGTCAGGGTTGTTTCTACGGTTACAGATTCCTGACGTTGCGCATCATTTTGTAACTCTGTCTTTACGTAGACTTGTGCACTCTTTTCACTGATTTTATCGAAATGTACAAATACTCCGCCACCGGCAACGATCTGCGAATCGAGAGCATCCGTAATGGCTACCGGAGATTTGGCAATCATCCATACATCGCGGTAGATGCCGCCGTGATAAGCAAAGTCCAGGGTATATTGGCGTTTGCCGGGGGGATAAGATTTATCATCACTATTGTCCGTAAAGACAGCAAGCAGACAAGAGTCTCCTGCCTGCACGCCATTGGCGGTCAAGTCTAACGTGAATGGCAGATAGCCGCCAATATGCTCTTGGATACGTTTTCCGTTCAGATAGATAATCTGCTTGCCCATAGCTGCTTCAAAATGAATCGACACCCGTTGTCCCTTAGTATCGGCAGGAACTACAAAATGCTTGCGATACCATGCCGGACCTTGATAGTTACGGCATCCGCTGGCTTCGACAGGCATCAACTCCACTGTATGAGGGGTAGAAACTATTTCCCAGGAACGGTCGTCAAAGTTCACAGCTTCCGCACCACGGATATCTCCCTTGAAGAATCGCCATCCCGGATTGAAATTATACACTTGTCGCCCGCTACCGGGAAGCTGGATAAATCCGGCGACCGATGTTTCGGGACGGTAAGCTTCTGTTGCTTGTCCTTTCCCTGTTAATGAGAACAATAACAGAAAAGCTGATAAGATTAAAAACGGTCTTTTATTCATAACTCTTTTATTTTTATAGCTTCTTTTTTCGGCACGGATTACACGGATTACGCTGTTGCCATATGCAATCATAATTTTAGAACCGTGAAATCCGTGTAATCCGTGCCTAATTATTTTATTCTTTTATCATTATAATAATGTCTTTCTTTCTATTTTCCGGCAAGACTTTCAAGTCCTTCACTTCTCCGTTTTTCAGAGTAGCTTCTACCATAGTCTTACCCGGAGCATGCAGTTTAAAATGCACATTCCATTCTTTCGGCCATGCCGGAAAAAGTAATATTTGTTCGCCATTGGTCTGCAAGAGCATCTCTTGAAGCCCTATCATACCGCTACCACCCCAATTATGGTCGGGAGTCCAGTCATATCCCGGCCCCCAAAAGGCAGGAAAACGGTGGGGACCGTCGGAAAGCTTGGCAAGGGACAGCCTTTTAGCTTCTTCGGTCAGCCCCAGACAGGCTGCCCAGATATTGTCTTGTTTCCATCCGGTATGCGAACGGAACTTGATTGCGTTCGGGTCATGGAAATATGTATTACGGGCGAGTTCCAAGTTTTCCTTGCCTACTCCGTAGATACGCCACGGAAATACAGGATAAAGTTGCGGAGTTTCTATGTTGTTGATGCGCTCCCAACTTACGGCAGGAGAAATCGTCTGTTTCAATTCGGGGACAGATTCCGGATTCAGAGAATCTTTTACTTCTATGTATCGCAATGGAATCGGGGGAATTGTTTTCAGCATTTCCTCTTTCTTTCCATATGTTTTGAGCACGGTTCGTAAGGCTGCTATGGTGCTGCTGGCATTATTGGTCATCTTATAAGTTTCGCAGGCGGAACCGGGGAAAAGAACCAGATGCCCGTCGCCGTCCAGCGCTTTCCTGCCACGACGGGAAGCAAGCATGCGATAGTGCTCGTCGAAGAATGTGAGCGAGCTTTCTATCAGAGGAAGGTAAGGGGTGATGTCGGCATCCGCATAGTTCTTTGTTTCCAGTATCATTTGGCAGAATTCGAGAACTGTATCCCATTCGTATTCCAGCCAGGCATTATATTCCAATCCTTTGTCGAACCACTCCGGACGCTTGAAACCATATTCCGCAGGATTAGGCAAACCGAAGTTCTCTATCTGTTCACTGAAGCAGGCTCCATTGTGTTGCCAATATATGCGGCTGCGCAATTCTGCGTTTTTCAGCATCCGGTTATAAAAATCAAATTGGGCGGACATCATGTCGTAATCACCGCTTTTCAGCATCGGCCAATATACCAGCCGTTGGTTTTGTGCGGTCATCGTGCCACCGCCCCATTTCCGGTAGTCGGGGGTAAACGATTGTTTCTCGTCCACATGGCAGGGGTCGAAGGTAAATAATCCGCCGTTAAATTTCGTCGGTACGCTACCGTAGGCGTTGCATCCTAGCATGTAACGGAAAAGCGTATAGTTTCGGGTGATTTCCTGTGCCTCTCCTTCTGCTACGATAAAGCTACGTTGCCAAAAGGCATTCCACCATGAACGGGTTTGTTTCTTATCCTGCGTGATGGTCTTTGCGGAGTTTTTCCCTTTCGGGGCAATTCTTTGTAAAGCGGTTTGCAGACCTTGTTCCCATTGCGCTACGGTTTCTGTCTGGTCTGTATGCAATACGATACAGAACTGTTCCTTGCGGGAAGTTTTGGAAGTGCGGAAATTCCAAGAGCGGTAGTCCGTTCCGGTATATGTATCGTCCGTAATGCCTGTAAATTCTAGATTTTCACCGAAAAGAGTTCCGCCGAAAGTCAGGTTTTTCAGAGGATTCATCATTTGTGGCTTCACCTCGCCCATCCCTTGTTGGGCTACGACAACATCAAAAACGGTTAGTTCGGGGTTGCGATGATAAAATATAAGTTGGTTTTTCCTGCCAGATGCATTATCTTTCAAAGAAACGAAGTCCGCACTTGTTGCCGTTCCTTTCGGGGGAGCCCATTTGTAAGAACATTGTTGTCCCTCTCCTTTTCGAATGGGACGTTTCTGATAACGCCAGTTCTCATAGGACACTTCTGTCTGTACAGGCTGTGCGTTCGCTATCTCTACATGAATGACCGGATGAAAAACATCTACCCAGAATTGTATTTGCACGCCACCGGCTTCGACCTCTACATAACCGTCTTTCAATTTCAATTCCTGACGGAAATCAGTAGCATTTTTGAATGGATTAGGTGACAGCCGAAGACGGAAACGGCCTTGTTTCAGTTGGCAGTTGTTTTCGTCGAATGTACCGCTACGGCTTACATAAAACAAGATGTCGCCATCTTCCACCCATATATTCATACCAATATCCCCACCGCCACAAGGCATGGATTCGGAAGAGTTACGGCTGGGAGTATTCCAAACGACATTGGCATGTTGGCTCCAAAGTGCCGACACGCCAATAAATAATATTGTTATAATCAGATAAAATCTTTTCATATTCCAATCACCAGTTATCCGAACGGAAAGACCCTAAAGGTAGTCCGTCGCAATATACATCTCCTTCCACATAGTTCTTAAATCCATACCGGACAGCTACCGGATGCGGGACTTTCTCACTTTTTACGAGCATCTTGCTACGCTCAATCCAAGCTTTCGCAGGATAGAATATTTTGTCTTTACCTGCCACTTCAAAGTTTTTCGACTCGAAACAGTTCTTGCCGCTAATCCACATACCGGCACGTTCAAAGCTTACGACTACCGTGTCATTCTTTATTTCAACGCTTTTATAATAAGGACTTTCACCATTCACTCCATCTACTCCGTAAGTCTTAGTCAAAGCAAGAAGTGCCAGACGTTCTCCGGCAACTCGCTTCTTTGACGGATGGATTCCTTTCTCCATTCCGGCATCGAGCAATACCGCCATGCCGCTATTCGCTACACGATGCTCAACTTTCGATTGTGCTTCCCGAAGGTAGGCGGAATTTATGACTTCTTTGCCTTTTTCCGTGATGATTCCATAATCGTATGGGGCTATCTGACAATAGTAAAAAGGAAAATCTCCTTGTTTCCATTCGGCACGCCAACCGTTAATCAGTGTAGTAAACATATCTGCATACGTATGGGCACGATTCCAGTTATCTTCCCCTTGATACCATATCACTCCTTTCATTGTCATGCCGATAAGGGGATGCAACATTCCATTGTAAAGCACAGTCGGAGTACGGTTCTTTGATTTAATATCCGTTTCAGATTGAGGAATTTTAGCGTCGGGGAAGGCTTTCAGCCAGTCAGCGGTCATCCAGGCTTCGCACGCTGAACCGCCCCATGCTGCTACTATCAATCCTACCGGAACATCTATTATTTCATTCACCAGTCTGCCGAAATAATAGGCTGTTGCGCTGAAATCACGGACGCTGGTTGGGTTTGCCTCTTTCCATGAGCCGATAACGTCATTCTGTGGAGTGAACGTAGAAGTACGTTTCACCGTAAACAGACGGATTTGCGGATTCTTGCTGTGAAGAATGTCCATATTGGCATTTTCTACCGGCTGATTCTTGAATCCTTTCATTGGCATTTCCATATTACTTTGTCCGGAACAAAGCCAAAGTTCTCCTATCAGAATATTATTCAATGTCTTTTTAGCTCCATCGTCAAATGTCAGTGTATAGGGGCCGCCCGCTTCCGGAGTGGAGACAGCAAGTTTCCATGCACCGTTTTTATCCGATGCCACCACATATTGTTTATTGTTCCAACCGGTAGTGACAGTCACTTTCTTGTTCGGAGTTGCCGTACCCCAAAGATTGGCATTTGTTTGTTGCTGCATCACCATGCCATCAGAAAAAATAGCCGGTAGCTTTACTTCTGCGTGTGTCGATAGGCAGGCAGCAAGCAGAAAACCTGCCAACATTGTACCTGTTTTAATCATTGAACTTTTCATTATAGTATGTCTTTATCATTTAAGTACTTTATTATGATGAATTTAGGCACGGATTACGCGAATTACTCTATAACAGAGAAACTCAAAGGCCCGAGCAACCCTGCCGGAAGCAAAGTTTTCTCCGCCCTGCGGTATTTCGCGTTCGTCCAAATTTCATCAAACGGCGCTTTGCCTTCGTCAGCTCCTTTCAATGCATTCGCCCACGTATTCGTTACTTCTATTTCAAGTTCGTTCATCCCTTTTTTCAAAGCTGCCGTTATATCAGCCCGATAAGGAGCCGTCCAGATAGTACCACAATCTACGCCATTCAAACGAACCGTTGCTATATCGCATATCTTTCCCAAATTCAGATAAACTTGTTCGTCTTTCTTCAGTTTGTTTTTCCAGCGGAATGTTGTTTTATAAATGGCTGTTCCCGAATAATAACGAATCTGTTCATCCTCTTCTTTACTCCAGTCAAACAGTGTTTTCCGGGTTACCTCTTTTCCTGTATTAAGGAAGTTTATTTGGTACTCTTCCATGTCTAAAGGAATTTCCCGAACTTCTTTAGCAAGATTCTTTTTCTCTTTCCATAGCTTTTGCTTTTGTGAATCGTCCCCGCTATTTTTACTAATTCCTTCTGTAGAAAAAACAACGAATACGGACTCATTGGGAGCTAATGTTAGAGTCACTTCCGTGCGGTTATCTTTTAGCTCATAAAAGGGATTGGTATCAATTTCTCCTGTCACAGGATTCCAACATTCCGGTTTACTTCCGTTGATACGCATACTCGCAGTAAATGTACGTGTCTCTTCCCTTTGATTGGCTATAAAATAAATATCTCCCAAGTCACCACAACGATGTGTCCAGGCAATGTCTTCCGGCACAATCAAATCACGTTCCAGACCATATGCTGAAAAATCGTCTTCCTTATAAGGTATGGCAGGAATTAATACGCCTGCTTCTTTCAACTCATTTATCTTCTGCTTCACCTCCGGCGAAAGTTCCACCGGGTCGGGATTCATCGGACGGGCAAGCGGCAGTACCAGAACTTTATAACTGGCTCCACCTGGCAATATCATTCTGCCATTTTCTGCTTTTGCCAACCGTAATAGGACATCTTTATTAAAACTATCATAAGCATATCCCCGAAGCGGATTCACCCATTTTTCGGGGTCAGCCATATTAGCAGAATGTGTTACGCCAACAGGACGCACACGTAACGGCTGTCCTTCATTTGCCAATCGAATACGCTCACTTTCCACCCGTTCCGCACCAAAGATACCCGGCAAAGAGGGAATCAAACGTTCCGGCAATATAGAACGCCGGGGAATTTCTTCTCCTGTAAATACAGCGATATCCGTCACCGGATGCCCGTATTGCAGCAATGCCTGGCAACGAGTGGCATAATCGGAGAATGCTTTCGCACCCTTGTTCCACCAAGTCTGGTCGCGCTGGAAGAAAAGTCCGATGCCTTCCAAAGTCATTCCGGGTTTGCGGTTCAGCCACGGGTTGTGTACATATACGTGGTAGAAAAGACGATTGATACCCAAGGCATAATTACGGTCGAGCAATGTTTTCAACATTCCGGGATGCTCGTCCCACGTGCCGCGCACTTCTGTGAATCCTTCAGCCTGGATAATATTCTTTCCATATATATGTGCCCCGCTGATAGCGTCGAGCATGTCATTGGGTTTATCATGCGTCGGGCTATTCAACCAGAACTCTCCCATCGGCAGGTCTACTTTTTGATAATGTAGTAGTCCGTCACTGACCATAGTAGGCGCTACACATTCCGCAGAGAATTGGCAGTCATATTCTTTGGCACAATCTGCCAATACTTTGTAGAAAACATCGACAACCAATTCGGATATAGTCGTACGTACATCACGCAGAATCTTTTCGCTGCGTTCCGCACTTTCCATCGGGATACCTGCTAGTAGTGGTAAATAAGGCATCAGGTCGTATCCGTGACGTTTCTTGAATTCAATAGCAAAATTTGTACTCCAGTTCTGGCTGCCACATTCCCAACTATCAACATGCATATATTTCAGTACGCGACGTGCAACTTCCGGGTTTGTTTTCACAAATGCCTGTGCAAACCAATTGTCGAATTGCTTGCGGACAGTAACTGGATTAAACTTGTCACATTCCAGTCCCTTTCCGCCGCCGGCTGTTGCATTGGTATGTCCGGTAGCGGTGTGTCCCATGCGCAATAGTTTCCATTTGCCTTTGGGCAGGACAGCGGTTAATGTTTTCTCTTTAAAGTCGCCTGTTGAATTATTGTTGAATTGATTGCTCAGGTTGATAACTTGTGAAAGGGTGTAGCAGTCCTTTTTCCCTACTTCTGTCTCTTTGGTAGCGGAAGCCACACGCCATACGAGTCCGGCTTTTCCTTCCCACTGGTTCAGGCGGGCTTCACGATGCAAGCGCAATTGCTTTATTTTCAGATTCGGTTTCCATTTGGCAGCATCCATATCTTCACTTCCGGGTTCACTTCCTTCCGGTGTCCAGTAAAAACGGAAATAACGGGCTGTTGTTACAGGAATAGCATGAGTGGAATTTTCATCCGTATTCTGCCACCCTTGGCGGGCAGGAATCAATTGCTTCACAAAACGATAATTTATACCATCGTCGCTCGCCATCACTTTCAGCCGGTGTGCTTGATAATTATTGCCACTCAGAATAATCTCGATATTGCGACACGTGAAAGGTGTTTCATATTCATACTGGATATAGCAAGGATATGAGGAACGAATCACTCCTGAGGCATCCATATTCACTGTCTTTTGTGAATCAATATGATTTCCTGTGGCTGTATTGGCACAGGTAATCTTTGCCGGCATTTCATCCACCGCTCCATCTACGGGAAGAGCAAACAATGCGATGTCTTCATAATAATTGTCATAAGCTTCCGGCTGCGGTAAGCGTAATGCCTTGAGCTTACCACCGTCAACGATTGTATCACTCCAGACCACTTTTTGCATAGATTCTTCGGGAGTAATCCAGGGACCTCCCGCCAATGCGAAACCATCACAAATGTGCATTCCCAATTTCAGCCCCAGACGATCTGCTTCTTCCATGCTGAAACTCACCATCTCCCACCATTCGGGAGTTAGCTGCTGCGCTTTGCCATCGTATTGGGCGCCTTCATGAATACCTTTAATCGGCATCAGGTAAGTACCTCCCAATCCGGCATGTTTCATTGCCTCCAAATCGGCTGTAATCCCTTCTTTAGACACGGCACCATACATCCAATACCAAAAGGTCCAGGGTTTTGCTTCGTCTGACGGATTCTGAAATTGCTCCCTAAGTGAGCGTGTTTGTTGTGCATCGGCAGGGTATACGGCTGTCCATGCTAATAGAGAAAGTGCAAATATTCGTTGTTTCAGTCGGCTTTTCATTCCAGTCTATATTTTTACTTATAGATAAGACGAAAAACATTCTGTTTTGTACTCACTGTATTTTCCTGACTCAAATTAAATTAAGCTACTTAATTTGTCAGATAGAATTGAAACGATAGTTTATCTATCTCTTCTGTAATAGTTCTTCAAACACTTCAAATACCCTTGAATATGAAGTGTGCGGATTGTTTATATCAATGGAGATGCTACGTGCATGATCTATGGCAGATTCTAGTTTTTCTTTGAGTTGGAGATATAAGTTTTTCTAAGAAAAATACTCAATGCTTTTTTCGTACTTTTCAAGACGACCATTCTTTTTCAACTCTGTAATTACTTCGTCACAGTTACGAAACTGACGGTCGGTAAAGACAAAGTGTAATAATAGCCAAAATTCAAAGGCAGGATTACTCTCTATGAAATAAATCTCATTTTTGTATGCCTTGATGCATGATGACTTCTCCTTATCATAGGCTTGTTTACGTACATTATCAGCATTGATATAATCCATATCAATCAAGCAAAAAACTACATCAAACTCTTTCGCTAATAGCGATTGAGCTTTCGTTATGATATCACTGTAGTCAGGATGTTTGGGCTTATCAGGTTTTAGGGTAACATTGAACTTCTTCAATAGGTCCTTTTCAACATTACGAAATCCATCAAAATAGAAAAACTCTGTGATTCCTTCACCGATAATCGCATAAGATTTCCGAATTTCTTTTATTCTTTTTTCGCGTGCCATACTTATCGTTTTTTAGGAATAAAAATACCGCCCAGCGTTGGTTTGGCGCCAAATTTCCCTGCATTATATGCATTGAGAAACGAAACGCCATTGCGAATATTGAAGTCATCAAGTGAAAACAGGTCTGTTGAACCATCATCCTTTTTTTCTGTAAACCAGACTACATCTTTACGTAAATCCTCGGTGTCTAATGATTGGAGATTATGCGTACTGAAAATCAGCTGCGAATAAGTCGAATTAACCAAAAATAAGTTGATGAAATGGGCAAATAAATCCGGATGCAGCGAATTCTCAAGTTCATCAACAGGTATGATAGCATTTCTTTCAAGCAATATATTCAGAATAGTTCCCAAACCATAATAGCGTATTGTTCCTGCTGATTCAAGTATATCAGGCAGGTAATGAACAGAAGATGTTCCATTGGCTACAATCGTATGTTCAAATATCAAATCCGTATCTTTTTTATTTTTCTCGTTTTGTTGAACATCAAAACCGGATATATTAAAATCTGCACGGTGTAGCAAATCTAATAAAAAGGATTTGTTCTCCTTCTCTGCTTCCATTTCTCCTGTTGTCCATGTTTTCAAATCCGTTTGGGGCAAGAGTATAGGCAACCACTGCTTCAGGAAATAGTTATATACACGTTCTAATTCAGGAAACATAAAGTTAGCTGTAGCATAAGCTGAAACAACACTCATATTACTAAGTGTATTTACCTGCAACTTTTCCTGCTCGGCCACATTGAGTTTGACTTTGCTTCCTAATCGGATATGAGTGATTCCATTAATGGTCTCTCGGGAGAAAATTTCGGCAGGTTGCTTACCGGGATAATATTTAAGTGTTTCTTTTAGGACAGCACTATTATCTACTTCAAGATAATAGATATGCTTCATATTGTTTACAAAAAAAGTCAATTCAAATACTCCACATTCTTTCTTTGTCGTATCATCCAAGAGAAACGGAGTAAACCCGATAGGCTGCATCTTGTTTATCTTAGGCGAAATGGCTATTTTTCGTATGAAGTCAAGTGCTAGCAACACGTTAGTCTTTCCTGAAGCATTAGCTCCATAGAGGATACCGAGTTTTAATACTTTCGTATCGTTGATAGTGGTACAGTAATATTCTTCTGAAACCTTATCTGCAGAGGCTTCAAAACTTAATATCTGCCAATCCTTTGCTGATCTGAAATTTTTAAACTTAAACTCTAAAATCATACTCCAATATATTAAAAATGCGACTATTTCGCAAATATAGCATTTTAAACTATTTATTCCACATTTTAATCTATTCTTTTTTAGCTATAAAAAAGGTGCACCTCCTTTCCTACTCTCGGAAGAAGGTGCACCACACAAACAAAACAAACAATAGACGACCTTCACAGGCGGTATTTCGTATATAACTCAACTAATTATAAATCAATTTCATTTTTAACGTAAATTCTCTCCCTGTATTCAGACGGAGTCATACCGGTATGTTCACGAAAGAATCTTGTCATAACAGAGTTCGACTGGAAGTTCGTGCGTGAGGCCACTTCTTTTATTTCAAGGTTAGAATCCCGTAAAAGAGCCTTTATTTCAAGAAGGGAATATTCTATAATCCAGTCTTTTGCCGAACGACCGCTCATATCTGTAATTACCATTGTAAGATGCTTGGCGGACACACACATCTTTTTCGCATAAAACGCAACATCCCGACTTACGGTATGAAATTCGATCACCAGACAAAAAAAGTCGAATAAAAGTTTTTCCTTGCGGGTATATCTTACTAATTCGGTAGCTTTCGGATTTCTTTTATAAGCCACATATATATCCCAGTAGAAAACACGTAATAACTGCATGATAGACTCCCGTCTGAATAAGTTGCGAGGCAAGTTGATGCGATAAATCAAAATATTGCAAAAGTGAATGAAACGTTGGCACTCTTCATCGTATAGCGGAGTGCTGAAATTTGTCCGCATATAGAAAAAGAAATCAAGCGTAGGTATACATATCCCGCTTATTGTATCCATAAACAGGCTTTTGGGTACTTTTAGAAACATCATTGAAAAGTCACTGCTAATCTCCGTGACAGAAGCCAGCTGAAAAGGGAAAATGACTACCAGATCATTGGAAACAATCCGTCGTTTATTACCAAAAACATTGAATAACGCACTTCCTCCCGTGCATATCCCATTTATCCCTTCATCAAGATACATAGGATTTTCATCAAGAGGTAAATCGTCTATTTTAGTATAGACGTTAAACTCTTCTGTTTCCAATATATTATCGAATACTTTATCCTGCTTATATGGCTGGTTCTTTTTCATGGACTGCTATTTATCAATTATGTTGTTTGCCGTTATTTTTATCATACGGATGTCAGTCGTGCCATTTCGATTGAGCAAACTGTACCACCAAAGATATGGGAAAGATGTATAAAAAACTTTCTTTATCTTTCATCAAAATCATCAGTGCCAGGAAATATTCACCTTCATTAATATCAGGAACTGTCATATAAACCTTATCGTCCGAATATTTATGGATATCACCACATTCTATCAACATTCTGTCATTTACGGAAGAGACAAGGTATAGATTGGTACTTTCCCATGTCAGCATATCCAGATTGTGACCAATGATAACAATGGGAGCTTCCGGTGTAATGGTCCCATTACATCTTTCATTTGAAGGATCATATATTTTTTTGATGACAGGAAACGGCGCTCCTTCAATCATTAATATTTCTGCTTTTATCGTTTTCATTTGATTGATCGGTTATTTTGTATCTTTTGTAAATGAATGAGCAAACTTATATTTCTATTCTATATCCCGGATGCAACGGAGATAATAGGAGCTTGCCTTGGAGAGATCTCTGACAGACTTATATTTCACTCTTGTCGCATCAGGATAAATTGTCATTGACCATGCTTGAGAAGAAGTTGTATTTTCCGTCGCTAACCAATAGGTGGTTGATTCTTTGCCAGGTAAGGCGAATGCTTTACAATCGGTACCTTGGGTAGTTGTGGCCTCTAATTCCTTATAATAAATCATAATCAGGCTTCCTTCACGCAGTGTAGGTATCCGCCATGTTCCCGGAGCGTCCTGACCGTCTTTCCCCCGATACATTGCGCATCCCTTGGGAACAGCAATATTCTTCTCCGTACTATAACTATTACTGTTTGCCGTAGCAAGATAGCCATTTGCTGTAGCCCAATTCATTGTTGGCGTTCCACTGTCTTTTCCGTCGCTATCATTGCCATCGCTATATACGATATCCGGAGAGACTATAAAAAATGCAGATACAGTCTTATTGATTTTGCCTGCATCATACATGCTATCTATATGCCGGATAATCCTGTCCGCATAAACAGGGTTGCCATTAGTATCAATAATAGGATTCGTATCTTGACCAGTCGGGGTGTACTCGTATAATTGAATGTTGTTATAAAAGACAGCACTTTTATCTCTGATCCTTTGTTTCGGCAAATCTTTCGAATTAATAGCCGCATACCTGTTTCCCCTTGAATCTCCATAGACTTCTATTGTCTGGGAATATCCCTTTAGCAAGATAAAAAGGGACGCGAAGATTATGACAGTTATTCTTTTCATTTTATTCTTTATATTTTCAATTTATCATTAATAAGTAACGGAAGGGAGAGGAATGTCTCTTACACACCTTGCACCACCCTCAGTCTTATTGTAAGTGTTAAGCCCGTAATACCACCTTTTGGCATAAGTACTTCCATCTTCTGTAATTGTTTGCCCGCTGCTGGCATCTAATAGACTGCCGATATAGAGGCCAATCAGTTGATTGGATGCCGGTAAATACCATTTTAACTCCTCCCCTTCTATTCGTCCGTTTCCATCTTCATCTCGGTTCTTATCATAGCAAGCCCTTGCAGAAAATGTACTAGCGGGGTGTTGATATTGATATAGCAATATATGTCCGGAAGCATCTTTCTGCGGAACAGGTATATAACCACTCCAAGTAAGGTTCTTTATATTCTCGGCCAGGTTTACCGTCGCGTTTTTTCCATAATACACGTCATCCGTTCCGTATGAATAATCAGCTGTCACAATCCCATCGTAACCATATTCCACTTTACCCGATGATACGTCATACTGGTATACACTACGTTGCGGTCTGTCATGCACCAATCCCATTGTATAGTTTCCGTCAGTGTCTCTTTCTCCTCCAAAACACCCGGCATATACTGCCGGGCGCTGGTCTAGTCTAAATATATGGAAAGTTTGCAATGTTTCTCCTTCACCCTCTGGCATAGTAGTTACTTTAATGTATAAAGAACGCTTTCCTAATTTATCGGATTCACCCGGGTCAACCAGTTTGCCGTCATCATCATAAATGTATTCCTTATTATAGAGATAAAACTTCACCTGAGTGGGAAGTATGGAACTTGCCGTAACACGAGTATCCAATGGCTCTTTAACATTATTGAATGCATCCGTATAGTTGGAAGAGGAAGACAGGAGGAGCCAACTGCTTCCCTTATCGGCTCTCTGCGTACAACCTGCGTCAGTATATATTTCCACTTCCACTTTCCTTCCTTGAGTCTGTATAACTATCGGGCGGACACTATAAGCTGCATCCAGGTCATAAGTGACACCCGATTTGTTGTACTGGGTGTAGCTGAACCCCGCCCCGGAAGACTTTACGTTAGAACTGGAAAAAAATTCCACATACTGGCTGGTGGTATATGCCCTGATCCGTTCATCGTTCTTTGCCGAGTTTATCTCTGCGTTTATGGCAGTACGCAAATTATAAAAATGGTTGGGTTCCACATCGAAGTTATCGGTGTTATTATTCCCAACATACATCTGGTAGATCGCGTATTCGTTTGTTCCGGTAGTAGGGTATGCCCATGCCTCTATCTGCGTACCCAGTGGCGGCGCAGCACCTGAAGGAGTCTTATTGACCACTTTGTAGTAGCGCTGGCTTTCACTCAGAATAGTTGCAACTGTCCCTTGCCGATTCTGCGCCACATACCATGTTGCCGAGTAATATCCATTGGAATCGGGCTCACCCAACTGATCCATTTCAAATGTGGCGTATGTATCCGCATCGGTATTTTTATCAGGATTGGTGAGCCGGATGGTATTGTTTACATTCAGCAGTTTCAAACCTTGTAACCGGTAATTTTCCACCTCGAACTTGTAACGTAAGGTAACGCGTGCCATCAACCTCTCGATTTCGATGCCTCCTACAAACCCGGCCGGTTTGTTGTATTCTACCAGACCACGCTTACCACCGTCGATGTCCACCACAGTGACACCTGACACTTCTCCGGCCAGCGGTACCTCATCATCTGCGGTGATAAGCGATTGGGTATGCCCTTCTACATTAATAAGATAGTCAAAACTCCAATTCTTGAGTTCATCAAGAGTGCTCACTCCGCTCATATCATAGTTAAGTTTAGGGCCTAATACCAACAGGTACAAGGTTTGATTCTCTGATACTACGAGGGGGACATCTATCGTCATCAAATCATTTATGGCTGTTACTGCATCACTCAGTTTATGAGGATTTCCCTTAATGGAACCGTGCTCATCGAATTGGAAAAGCCAAAGGTTGTGTAACTTGGTCGTGCCGTCAGATACCCGGGTAGTTACCTCATGTGGTTCTTGTCCCTGTTCCAAAGCCACTGTAAACGGCAACCCGGAATCGTTCCTATCCCTGAAAAGCGACTTAGCGGCGGAATATCCGCTCGTTGACGCAGGCTCTACAGCGGGGGGAATACCGACTTTCAGGCTGACCATAACCACCTTACCGGTAGCGTCACCGGGACCGTACTCTACCAGTTTATCTTTTGCACAGCCCACGAACGCCAGTAACAGCAAGGTGGTGCAGACTGTCCGGAAATACCTTTCATATTTTGTTCTTAGGTTCATATCGTATATGTTTATTATCAAGTTTTCATCCAGGAAGAAGCCATCAGTAGCCGTTTTGCGTAATTGACGGACTGCCGAGAGGAACCGTCACTCCAGTATCTTTCGCTAGTAGAATATTAACAGTAAGATTGATAGAACTCGGGCTGCTGTTCTCAGGAATTGTTACCGAGACAGAATAACTATACGTATTCGGTTCAGTATCCGCTTTAGTACTGAGACACTTTTGGACGCCTCCATAAACAACCTGCAAAAACAGTTCTCCGGCAGGTATGGAGATATCCGTCGGGGTAAGCTGGATATTCACCGTATAAGTATCTCCCGTTTGAGGTATATTACCCAGACTACTTAATCCGGTAGTAGCACGTAAATCATATCCGCTTTGCGAGACGGTGAGCAATATGCTTCTTGTCTGTCCGTCCAAACCGACCCCTTCCACCTTCACTCTGAATGAACGCGGTGAAGCGCTTTCTTTACGTTTGACGTATACAGGGATATTTTCCGTATTGCTTCCGTGGGTCGTATGTACGATGGTGCCATCCGATACGAACGAGAAATCGTTCGGATCCGCTGTTCCCGCACCTTCTCCCGTGACAAGCGTTGCTGTCCAATAAGGCACATTAGACTTAATGCTGAAAAAAGCTTTTGTACCGTTTTCACTTCCCTGGTAAGTAGGACTGGAGCCATTACCTGACTCTATCTTGCTTTCCGGTATTTCATTGCGCACGCAGCGGATCATATAGGCGCTTTGCCTGTCCTTGCCGCTTTGGAAACCCGCCCCCGATGGATTATTACCGGAGAATTCGAATACTGAAGCGTCGTCGGTCCAATACCCTCCATTGGAACGGTCCCCCTGAGATACACCGCTCGCGTCTCTATACCGGTTATGCGGGGAAAGCAGCCAATGGAAAGAAGGATAACCGTATGAACTATTCTCGTTATCCGACGCCTCTATCAGGGCTTGGTTCTCATTCTGAGTAGCCATGTGCCACTGCCCGTTATCCACAATGTTTTGAGCCTTGATCTGGGTTTCGGAAAGTCCGGCCAGCTTGCAGGGATCTCCCACCCCGGCTTTAACTTGGTCTACGGTGTTATTTGCAGGAATTCCGTCTGTGTTTAGGTAAGGAATATCTGTCCACCCGCTGATGCTTAAGGGATCGTATGAACCGGGATACCAGAGTACATCGTTCAATGCATTGGCATTGGAAGGAGCTATAAACTCCTCACCCGCACCTGTGCCGCTGTGCACGGCTATCAGGCTGCCATATTTGAACAATACATCCTTATATCCCGTCTCTGAATGATATGCTTTCAGTATACCTGAATAAACGCTGACATCATTCCAGATATTTACATTTCTGGATGTATCGGCAACTGCGTCATAATCTGCCGCCTTGTCACTCACTATGACCAGTCCGTCAATAGGTTTCCAGTTGATGGTGATATCATGTTCCTCCATTGCCACTATTTCCGCATATAACCCCATTGCACCCATACCGGTAATGGTGGCATATATCTGATAATGGTTATTTCGCGTCAGGTTATAGTTTTTGGGAGGCTCTTGACCGATATTCAAGAGGTAAACGCAGTTCAGCACCTGCGCACTTCCGTTTTTAAGCACGCATTGCGCGTCGATTTTAAGATAGGTTGCGTGTGATGCATTTTGAGGGTCGGACAATATATGTTCGGGAATATAAGTAGCGGGAGTTGTTATAAAATCCACCCCGTCTTGTATGGTGTAGTTATCTCCATTTATTATATATGTACCATTATTATTGAGTTCGCCAGTTCCCGGGATAGTAAGGTCATCCGACCAAATATCTTCCGTATATGCCTGCCCTTCTCCTATAGGAGTGGCAACTGGCATACGACATACTTTAACATTCAGTTTGGTTACTTTAAAATCCTCATTCTCATTAGCGATATTTTTAATTGCTGTAAATTTGATGCGGGATACCATACGGTTTACCTTAACCGGCAGTTCCGTCATTGTAATATTATTGATTGTAACCGTGGCGTTTTTTCCGTCGCTGCGGGATTCCACATAGGCACGTGCCACATTTCCATACATGGGCGGAGGAGCAACGATACCTATGGCAGAGAATGTCACTTTTTCTATTTCATTTTCCAGGGTAATGGCAGCGAGCTTTTCGGTAAGCTCCGGTGTTTCATTGCAGATGATGTAAATGTTGTTATATCCCTGTGCCGCTCTTATAGAAGCGGTGTATATGCCATCGACATTTATGGAAGCGTCAGAAACGTCATTGTATACCAGTTCGTTCTTATCATTAAACACAATTGCACGTACGGATTTTATAACTTCATCTTCGTCGGTGATAGTATTGCGCGTCCCCATTTTAATACTCATCGGTATCTTTTCTCCTTCGTAAATACGTGCGCCTGCTACTTCGTTCTCTTTTGTACAAGAGTAAGTAAACAGGGCAAATATGGTCAAAAGCAAGACAACTGCCGAAAATTTTATATTTATAGTTATATTCATTCTTAATCGTGCCTAAATCCCGTTTCAAAGAAACGATTTACATATCTGTTGGTTGGAACCAATAGGTCCAATTATTGATGGTTATACTCAATGCAATGTAGCCATTCTCTTCCTTATCTCCGATTCGAATGTTGATATCCCATTCGTATCTGCGGTCGAGGTATTCTTGTTCGCTCATCATTTCCGGTTTGCTCATTAACAAATAGTCAATAAGGTTTATGGTTGTTTTTCCTCCGATATCTATCGCTTTTCCTGAGACTTTCTCTGTGATGGAAAAAGTCATATCACCATCCTCAACAAGCCTGAGCGTGTGAATCCGGGTTTGGAAAGATGCCCTGTCGTATTCCGCTTCAAGGCAAGGACAATAAGTTATGGTCTTGTTCTTATCTCCAAAATTATTTTTATAGTTATAAGAACTGTTTGTTGCAATTAGTTGTATATCATATTTCGAAATATCTACCAGGGTATTCCCCTGTGTAATACCTATCGTTATATCATTGGTATTTCGTATCAAGCTGACGGTTTCTGTATTGCTGATATTCTCCGATGAAAACATTTGTAAGGGTCCACTGTGCCATAACGCATCAAGGTGATTATTACTTATGTTATTTTCCGGCTCATATTTCAATATCAATTTATCTATCGGGTCGCCCGCAGTCATTATCGGCAATGAGTAAAAGCTATCTGTCTTTCCAGCCCATACTACAGCCGTAGAGCCTTTCAACCGATATGGTATCTGCATACGGTAGCCCGGACTTTTTAGTGGACTGCCATTTTCGGTGAATGTTTGTATATAACTCCCTTTTGCATCAAACACATAAACCTTTACTTCTTCCACTTGTTTGGCAAACCAATCTTCATTTGCCATATTATAGTCATAGCGGAATTCAAGAAAAAGGTCACACTGGCTGAAGTCATCATGAAGAACATCGCAACCGGTAATCCCTGCCGCCATAAAAGCGGCAAGGATTATTTTGTATTTCTCTATGTGTCTTTTTATTTCCATCTATTAATGTAAATCAACACCTTGTGTCCAAAAAGTCCATGGATTGATAGTGATTTGTACAGAGAGATAAGCATCTGCTTCATCATCGTCGGTATCCGGTGGTGTAGGATTGGTTGGATCAGGATCGGACGGGTCGGGAATCCACGGCGTACCGGGACCGCTCACACTCTGAAGTTCAAGGTGATACCAGTTGTTTCGTACTACACCGTATCTACCTAAAGCCATTTTGGTTGTTATAGCCTGGTCATGACGAATCAAGACATCATAATAGCAAACAGATGAGTGATAGTAACGTACGGCACAGAAACGTCCGATAATACCGGTTTTTTCATTAAAATTACTAGTAGTAAGCTCTTCAATGGCTTTATCTATGTCCGAAACACCCTCTTCCACGATACCTGCTTTTTTTAAGAATATAGGCAAATCCGTTTTCAGTCCACCGCCAGTAGTTTCTTTGTATGCCTTTTGAAGCCCTTCCAATGTATAATAATTGCCTTTCCAAGAGAAATAACTACTATTTTCAGTTAAGCCACTAGGGGTGTACTGGGCTTTTACTACCACCTTTGTGGTAAAACCTAATTGTTGTGCTTCAGCATCCATAGTATTTTCAAGACAGTAACGACTTGCTCCGTCTGTTTGTGCAACATCAGGAATAACACCATCTTGACTATCGATGTTTTTCAGATAATCGAATGCCGCATCCATAGCGCTTTCACCACCTGTAGGCTGTTCGCCAAGCAAATAGTTTTTATCCCGACGGTAAACAGCTCCTTCCGTAGCATTAGCATAAGTGATAAGGTCACTATATAGCTTTACGCTCTTGTTGGTAACACTTAATTCCCAACCACCGAAAGTAAAACTGGAACCCTCAGGTTTTGTAAAGTCCGGTGACTTAACCGCAACCTCTACTTTTGCACTCAGTCGATCTACGTTAATTATAGCAGGATTAGCTTTTGCTTGATCTTTTGCCGTAGCCTCATTCTCCGGAGTAACTTTAACCACATTCGACTTTACATCCGTTAATGCTCCAGCATCGGTGGTGCCTGCACTCGCCATCATAAAATTCTTATTGCCCGTAACATTGGCAATAGTCGCATCAATAGCAGCATTAATCGTGTTCCAAGGTTTACCCTTTACGGCATCTTTAGATAAATCCCACCCAGCACTATAAGGGTTGATAACCACAAATACTTTCTCAGTCTTTTCCGGCACTAGTTTAACATCACTGGCGGCAGCAGGTGGATTCCCTTCTCCTCCGCTGTTTCCAACTTCAGCATTATTAAAGTCAACCACATCAAGGCATACATCATCCTTGTCAAATAATAGAACAGTTACATTCCCCGCGTGACTTTCCCCTTCACTACCCGGTTTTGTTGCTGTTGCTGCTCTTGTAGTAGCTGAATGACTTTTTAGCGACAGCGACAGATACGCTTTGCCATTCAGGTCATCACCCGGAATGTTGTTTTCCCCTGCTTCCTCACTACTACAACCGGCAAGCATAAAAGCTGCCAACGTCGATAATAGAAAACTTCTTGTTTTCATCTTTTTAAATGTTTAAATGTTGTAAATGAAATGATAATTATAAATGATAGTAAATAAAAAAATCAATAGTTTTGTTTGCTTATTGTTTGGATATTACTCTCCTTTTTGCCAATTCCTCAAGATTGAGACGTGCTTGTCTTAATCCGGATTCGGCAGCTTTATTGAGATGTACCTCTGCTTGTTTATACTCCCCTTTCAATAAGTGTAACACTCCCACTGTGTTTTCATACTCAGGTACGGCTATCTTTGTCTTCTTAAGATATTCTTCTGCTAATACTGTATCTCCATGTGAAAGCGCAGCCGAAGCGGCATTTAAGTTAGCAACCTCATCGTCAGGAAAGATTCTGACGGCTGTTTCAAACAGTTCTATAAACTCCGGCGAACCATTCTCATAAGTAAGAGCTACTTGATAGATTTCATTCAGACTCAGATCTTGCGGTCGGCTATGAAGCTGTATTTTTGCCTGTTCTATATTAAAATTCTGAACATTATATTCTATCTTACATATCGCCTTTCGTAAATGTGGATAATACTCGTGTAGCATATACCGATAAGGCTCACCTTGCTTATATAGCATCAATGATTTTTTACGGCTAGTATTTGTATTATAATTTATAGAAGCCGGTATATTATCAATGATATGAAGAATGCCTTCTTTCTCCAGCATGTCAGATTCAGCTACCATTTTACGTAGTCCAGCCCAATTTTCACCACCATATTCCACCTTATATAATTCTTTTGAAAAAGAGAAACGGGGGAGCAGGTAATTTACAAGTGCTTTCGCACGTCCTTCGGAAAGTTGTCTGTTAAACAAGAAAGAGCCTTCCGGTGAAGCATAACCGATGACTGATATTCCACGAATTGATATAGTTGTATCACTTTTCATTTCTGCAAGCATGGAAGCTATCTTTTTCAACTCAGACGGATTGTTCATATAATCCGGCTTTATGTCAGTTTTAGAAACGACAAAATCCAAAAACACTTCACATGCCATCTCACGTTTTTTAATAGGTTCAACTTGGGGTTGGACGTAACTGATGTGCGGAATAACCTGATATGGAATTGAAAACTGCTCCAAAGCAATAGTGCTGAAAAGAGGGAATGTTGATAACAATTTGCCCGGTTTGCAGCAACCCATTACCTCTTTCTTTATATCCAGGCGCGCATCCTTCATCCATGATTCGAATGGTATTACCAACGAATACCGAACCTGTTCTTTTCCAGTTGCTCCGTATCCTTTTAATATATGGTATGGAGCTTCCGACTGGTATAAGTCACGTTCCAATGTACTCATCAAAGCAAGTTTGCGCTTCAAATTTTGGTAATTATTACGACCTTTGAGAGAAATCTCCGGTAATTCCATCTGATGGTTTCCGGCAATCAATACAGGTATCAATTCTATAGAATGATTGGAACTGACTTTTATCTTATCAAAGTCGTAAAGCATTTGAATGTGTAAAGAGTCTCCTACTTGTTGTAGTTCAAGAGCTTTTGGTTGTATGGTTCCCGTGTACCATTTATCTGGTAGGTTTTCTCCATATAATAAGGGTGAAGCCAGTAGTAATATGGTCAGTAACCATAAGGTTGATTTTACTTTTATCATGTTTCTATTATTTTATGAGAAATATAAGTGAGATTGCAGCTTTAGTCGGCCCAAAGTAGTTGCGGTTTTCCGTTCCGGTCTTTTCACCACAAGTCTCACATCGAAACTTATCGTAATGCAACCGGGCATATCCCATGCCTATATTCGCTTCGAGACTCCAACGATTACTTAGAAGAAAATGGTAGCCATACGATATACCTCCACCTATTCCCCATCCTTCATAACGATATTGACCGGAATCATCTCCGAATAGAAGTGGCAGATGATGACCTGCTATATTGTATTGGGAGCCTAATATATGTATTCCCCAAAAATGTCCGTTGAACCTTTCACATGTCCAATAACGATATTCTGCCGAACCGAGCCAATGTACCAGCTTCTTGTTTGCAGACGACTTGCCGGATGTAAACAAGTTAAAGCCGCCGCCCAGTTCTATCGTACTACGCGGTGAAAGTCCGAACTCGGCTTCTATATTAGGCGAACTTGAATATATACCGTAAAACAGGTTTGTTTTTACCGCTGCCTTCTGAGCTGAACATTGTAAGATGCTTCCCCAAAATATGAAAAGTAGAATTATTATGCCTTTTATCTTCATTAAATGTGTATATTGAGTGTTTCTTTGTTTATGCTCATTTAATTATTTAACACTGCAAATTTACAAAAGAAATATATATAAAAATAAAACGTTCTGAAATTGCACATTGATTCCGAAATTTCGTTCAAAATAATTTCATAATCACTCAATATGAGAGTTTGTTACTCCTCGAAAAAGGCTTATCTGGTAAACATTGTTAAATCATTATCTTATTTATTCGGTTAACTTTTGTGACATACAGAGTATATATACACGCGCAAAACAAACGATGTGATAAATCGGTTACGTATATTTACATATATCATTTAAAACGTCAACTATCCATTTTGAAAAAACAGAATATTACGACTAGTTTTGTTCCCGGATTTTAAGGAATCATCCGTTTCTTTAAAAGGGACAAGTCGTTCCTCGGTGAGCAACGGGGCGTTCCTTTAAAAGGAACGGCTCCTTGGTTTTAAACCAAAATCAGTATATGTAGAGTGTTGTATATCAACTTATTATAAAAAAGAATTCCGTCCCGACAACCATGGGAATATTCTCAATAAACAAAACGGAATTCGTAGTCCGAAAGGACTGCTCATATATACTTTTTTATTACAAACTTCAAGAAATTTCCCATGGTTACAGTTACAATTACTATCAAGCCATATTTGGCTAGATACATGTATGTCCGATACGGGCAGAGTTTAGAACCCGATTTAGAGAATCAGTCTCACTCCTCTTCTCCTTCGCAACGACTTATCCCTATCCATCTCCCCCATATTGCTCCCGTTTATCACTTCCTTCACCAACTATCTGTTCCTCACCCACCAAACGTTTCATGGAAAGAGACTGGAAATATTTGTTTTATATTGCCCCAACCACGTTATGGGAAGAATCCGGAAGTCTATAATTATATCGGACATGACAGCGCATCAATTATAGAAAAGGAAATAGAAACAGAAATGAAGGCGGAATTATACTCTTTTCTATTGGATAATAAGTTTAATAAAGGAGTGATGTTCAAAAAGTCGATGGAGCAATTCGTTGAACACTATGAAATAACGGAACTGGTACAAGAAGAAAGTTTAATAAGGGCATTTCAAAGGTGGAGAAAGTTGGTGAGAGAAGAGAAAGCAATAATGAATGCATATTGAGTTTGCTTTAATATTCACTAATGTATATGATATACTATACAGAAAAATTGGAAGAAAGAAGGAACTTTTTTATCTTTGCTAATATTAGTCTTTTTCGCTAATTGATTAAGAAAAGAAAGGAGAAAATAATATGACCCTTAAAGAAAAGCAGTTAGAGTTTATCATCTATTGTATAGAGAATACAGCCGAACGATTAGGACGTTATAGTTCGGATGTATATAACAAACTAAAGGAATTAGGTGCCATAGACGGCTATATAAATGCTTTTTATGATACTTTGCATACCCAAGGCAAAGCATACATAGTAGATTCTTTATTAGAATATATCTATCATCGTGATCCGCAATGGTTACCGGAAGATTATCGCCCTTTTCAAGTTTCGACACAACAAAAAGGAGATAAGTCATGTTAACTGTTTACCATGGCTCTACTTACCGTGTAGAACAACCGTTAGCCGGAGTATGCCGGCCGAATCTTGATTTCGGAATAGGCTTCTATCTTACAAATTTAAAGGAACAGGCAACTCGTTGGGCACTTCGCACAGCTGATATTCGTCATGAAAATAGCGTATGGCTCAATATTTATTCACTGGATATAGACGCTTGTCGTAACTCTCCTTATCATTATTTACACTTTACCACATATGATGCACATTGGTTGGATTTTGTTGTAGCGTGTAGACAAGGAAACGCTATATGGCAGGACTATGACATAATAGAAGGCGGTATAGCAGACGACCGCGTGATACGTACTATCGACCTCTATATGCGTGGTGACTATACTCGTGAAGAAGCATTATCACGTTTGAGTCATCAAGAACCTAACAATCAAATTTGTATTACGAACCAAAAAGTAATTGACGAACACTTACATTTTGTAGACGCTACACTTTTGCCTTTCCCGTCTTTCTCAAAAGAAATTCCCAATGCTGATATTGTAATGCAAGGCAAATATTATAGTATTGTAGAGTTGCTTGCTATCCGCCTACACATTTCCAGTTTGCAGGCACTTGATATATTCTATAATAGTGAAATCTATCAGCGTATTATCCATCGTCTTGGGGATTTATATTTGATGAGTGATGCGTATATTGTAGATGAATTAATAAGAGAATTACAAAAGAGACAAGGTTAGAATAAATATGAATCCTAACAATTCGAATATTATGGCAGGCATTAAAGATTTAAATATATTATTATCCAATATAGAACCGATATTGGATGAACGTGATTTTGTTTTCTGCTTTTTCCCTAGTTTAGATTGGGAGCAAATCAGCGAATTAACCCCAATCGGCATTTTCCATGAGAAAGAGGGCATTACCTTAATTATTGACCAGGAAGATGCTGTGAACAGAGATATAGGTTATCAATCCGTTTATAAGCTTATTACTCTGAATGTACATTCAAGTTTAGATGCGGTAGGGCTGACAGCAGCATTTTCAACTAAACTTGCAGAGAAAAATATAAGCGCAAATGTTGTGGCAGCATATTATCACGACCATATTTTTGTACCTAGGGAGAAAGCAGAACAAGCACTAAGTGCTATTCTTGAACTTCAGAAATAATTTCATTTTGAATAATCTATTAGGTGATGGCTATTCAATATAGAGTTGAGATTTCATAGTCACCAGTAGATAATATAAAAAGAGCTTTCTCATTGAATAAGAAAGCTCTTTTTGTAAGGAACGACAGAATTTTATCTTTCTGCTATTTTCATTTATTCCATAAACCGGAAAACGACTCGTCCCGTTTGCGGGCCATTCACCCACTTGGCTTGTGAAGAAGGACCGCACAAGTCCGTTGAGTTTACTTTGTTACGTACCGGCGGAATTACATTCAATACGGATATGCCACTTTCGGGAAGTGTATAAAGCAAACGGTCACGGCCGTCACGTGGTTGATATACTCCGATGTAAGCATCGGGCGTTTCGTTTGTCAGGCTGATAGTACCTTCTTTAGTACGGATATTCATCCAGGAAACATTGCTGAAATATCCTTTGAATTCGGGATAAGTAAAGGTTTCACCCGGGATAGGGTCATTGTAATCGTTTTCCCAAATGTCATATTGCGTACCATGAATACGGTTTTGCCATACACGATAAGGGCCTGCTCCTAACCAACGTTTACTGATAACCTGCTCTTCGGGATAATCAAAACAGATTCCCATTAAATCAACAACTCCAGAGAAATTGTAGGTATAATCAAGTGTCATTACTCCGCTCGGGTTGATTGTCCATTGTGCTTTGTCCAAATTACCTAATTTGTAGTTTGCGGTAACAATTAGGTTGCCACCGTCTTCTTTTACGTCCAGTTTCGTAAATACTGCCGCATCCGGGAATACGCTGTATGTGCGGTCTTTTTCTTTCGCCTTTTCATCATCGTGGTTATAGAACTGGTCTAACGAACGGTCGGCACGACGGGCACCGATAAAGCGCGGACCGTTGGCAAAACTAATCTTGCGATTGTTTACGGATACGCCTTTCAGTTGACCGTCTTTCTTTGAAAAGACAAAAGTACGGTTGTTTGCTTTTACTGTAAGGTCATTATCTGTTTCGGTGTAAGTTGCTTTGCTGGATAACGGAGAAAGTTCTTCTTTTGACTGGTTCAATTTGTCTACCGGGAATGTCCAACGCCAAAGTTCATGTCCCTGGTTGTCGATAGCTGTCACAAAGAGAGCGTCCGCATCGGGAAGAACAGTTGTTTTAATATCCAGGATGCCTGCCGAATGAGCAGCGATATTACTGCCTTGCACTTCACCTTGTTTTAGAACTTGAGTGCCGGCATTGGCAGCATCTGTTGCCGAAGGGAATTTTACTTGCTTCCAAAGGAAACGGCAGGTATTCAAGTTCAGATAATCATAACGGTTTTCCACAGAGATTTTACCGTTAAACTGTCTGTCGATAGAGGTATCCATTATTTGTATAGGGCTCCATAATTGCTTGATAGTGTAATAACTACCTTCTTTTTCATGATGTGGTCCTACAATACCGTCAGCACCAAAATTACCTTGATTATCAATGAAGCCATCCATATCCATACGTTTCACACCTTCGTCTGCCAATACCCATAAGAAGCCGCCGATACAACGGGGATGCTTGCGCATCATTTCCCAATAGTCATACAAACCGGCACCGTGACCGCCATCATACAAACCGTGAAGGAATTCTGTCGGCATAAAGATTTCCGGCAGACGCATATAGTTCTGACTTTCTCCATACGAGCGGTAGTGCATGGTTTCAAAACCGGAGAAATTACCTTGCGGATGGATGACCGGACGTTTTTGCGGGTCATATTTATGGAATTCTCCATCCAGTTCCGTATTCCATCCTTTTTCATTACCATTGCTCCACCAAATAATAGAAGGATGATTCACATCACGCTCTATCATGCCTTCAATCAGACGTACTCCAGTCGGAGTGTCATATTTGCCATGCCAGCCACCCAGTTCGTCCATTACATATAAACCGAGAGAATCACACGCTTCCAGGAATTCAGGGTCAGCAGGATAATGGCTCAAACGAACAGAGTTCATATTCATGCCCTTCATTAAAAGAACATCTTCGATATTCTTCGCTTTACTCAATGTACGGCCACTTTCCGGGCGGAAGCTATGACGGTTGACACCACGCACATTGATACGTACTCCATTGACATAAAGCCCGTCACTTTCTCGTACTTCGATGGTACGGAAGCCGAATGTTTCTGTTTCGTTGTGCAATATTTTGCCGTTCTTATCCAGCAAGGAGAACTGTGCCTTATAAAGATTCGGTGTTTCTGCTGTCCATAAAGCAGGATTAGAGACATTCAGTTGGATAGAAGTCCAGTCTCCACCGGCTTTTACCGGTACAGTCGTTTCAGTTAGCTTTTTACCTTTATTATCCTGGATTTGCGCACGGATACTCATTCCGTCATTGGAAATATTTGTATAACAATTCGCGCGGAAAGAACCGTCCATTTGTGCGTCAATAGCAATATGACGTAAATTGACAGCTGGTTTCACTTCCAGGAATACAGGACGGAAGATACCGCCGAAGTTCCAGTAATCGGCACGGCGTTCAGCAAGGTTTACGCTTGCATTCTCGCTCTCTTTAGCTACTGTCACTTCCAACAGGTTCTTCTTTCCGTATTTAAGGAAATCCGTGACATTGTATGAAAAGCGATAGAAAGCTCCCTGATGTTTCGAGCCGACTTTGCGTCCGTTCACTTTCACTTCCGTATCTGTCATGGAAGCTTCGAAGACAAGATTCACTTGTTGTCCGCGAAACTTCTCGGGAACTTCAAACTCATACTTATACATTCCTTTTTCGTCGGCGACTCCTTCGGGAAATGCTTTACCGTAAAAGGTGATTCCATACTGATAAGTGCCAAAGCCTTGCAATTCCCAACAGGACGGAACGCCAATCTTCGTCCACTTGCCGGAATTGCGTCCGTCGGTACAGAAGAAGTCCCATTCTACCATGTCGTCGCATCCGTGACCGGAAAGATATTGCCGTTCCGTCTGCGGAAGATTCTGAGCAGCCAGGGTAGTTGCCAACGCTAAGGTTGATAATAAAGTGGTTACTTTTTTCATTGTTACTTTTATTATTGTGTTAGTTATTTAATGATTCAATTTTTAGTTATACGTATATGTAAGGTATGTTCTTTCTTGTCAATGGCATATTTCTTTAATACACCTGGTCCGCAACTGCTGTTCCCTAATCCGAGTACGGCAGCATCCAAGCTAAGAATGACCTCGGAACGGGGTTTTAAATTACAATCATGTGTTTCCTTGTACAAGTCTTGTGCGGTGTAGTGCAAAGCGGATACAGAGAATACATCTTCCACTGCATCTATGCGAATGCCCTTATTCTGTTTGTCCGTCAGTGTCAGATAGTGTACATCTTCTTTATTCCCACTATCCTGCGGGCGAGGGTAATGCACATATTGTTCATCTACCGTACCTTTCCAAAGTCCTGTTGCAGCAGAAGTTTTACGGTCAGGATAATTGTCCTGCGGTCCTCTGCCATACCATGTAAATGTATTATAAGACGGGGAGAAACAGAAAGCAATTCCTAATCGGGGTAATTCCGGGAGTACTCCTTGCGGCAGGAAACTCGTTTTCAGGTCTATTGTTCCATCAGAAAAAATGGTATAGACAGAGGTTGTCGTTACCTTTCCTTCCTTATATATATTATTTGTCCGAACTTGAACGACCACAGCTCCATCTGCGCGTAGATGATGGTTGAAAGATTCCAGGCTAATCTGCGGATTATCCATCATATGCAATTTCCAATCTTTCGCCAACCAGTTACCGAAACTCTTATCATTGTCAGTCGGAGCGCGAAAAGCTTGCGTTACAGGTTGAACCGGAAAATCCTCGGAGTGTGCCAACATCTCTTTATTCTTATAAATAAGGGAAGTCATGCTTCCGGTCACTGTTTTTTCCCATTGAACGGAAAAGCCACGTCCGCTGACTTGCAGAGTTTTACTATCCTCTTTTATTTCTAATTGCCCCTTGTTGGCTAGTTCGGCAGATAACAAATCACCTTTCTGCAAACAGAATTGTTCCCAAGTAACTTCATGTCCGGCTTTTGCCCAAAGAGCATCTGATTTCAGAACGATGCTAACTTTAAGCTGGCAATCGGCAGCAAGCTTTGCAGCATTTTTTGCTGTGTTTTTTCTGTTGAAGGAGCCTTTATCTGATAATGAACGAAAATCAGGCAAAGTGATTGTTCCTGTTTTTCCCGGAGCTACTTTAGGTAATGCAAATTCTCCCCGTTCCTTCTCTTTACCATCCACTGATAATGTCCACAGACAACGATAAGAGGATAAATCAATATGATGATTCCGGTTGGTCACTTTCAATTCTCCGTTCTCAAGACCTAATTGTACCGGAGCATACACCTTCTTTACTTCCCAATATTTAGGAGTCGTTTCACGGTCGCTCATCAACAATCCGTTAAAGCAAAAGGCTTTCAAATTTGGCTTATCACCGAAATCTCCGCCATAAGCCACCATAGTACGCCCGTCGGGCAATGTCTTATAAATTCCCTGGTCTACCCAATCCCAAATAAATCCGCCCAGCATGCGGGGATTGCTGTATATTTCGTCCCAATATTCCTTGAAATTGCCTAATGCATTTCCCATGGAATGGGCATATTCACTTGTCATTACCGGACGATTGTCGTTGGTACGTTCGGCAATCTCTAACAGCCTCTCCCAACGTGCATTTTCCGCCCGTTCCTTATCCTCACCTTCCGCAATACCCGGATTCAAGTATTCCTGTTTCACCCGCGTATAAAAACGGCTGATTACATCAACTGTTTTTGGGTCAGGATTACCATCTACCCCCTGTGCTCCTTCGTAATGAACAGGACGCGTAGGGTCAAAATCATGCAACCATGCCGAGATAGCCGCAAAGTTAGGACCGTAACCACTTTCATTCCCCATGCTCCACATTACGATACTCGGATAGTTCTTATCACGTTCCGCCATGCGGACTGCACGGTCCATAAATGCGGCATGCCAATCGGGAGTACTGGCTAAAGTCCCCCGCAATCCGTGTTCTTCAATATCCGCTTCATCCATTACATAAAGCCCCATACTGTCACAAAGCTCATACCAACGGCTCACATTGGGATAATGGCTGGTACGCACCGCATTGATATTGGCCTGTTTCATTAAGAGAATATCCTGAATCATTCGTTCTTCACTCATTACCCGTGCTGTCCGAGGGTCGTGCTCATGGCGGTTCACTCCACGAAAACGAACCGGATTGCCATTTACCAATAGCTGTCCTTTCTTAATCTCCACAGAACGGAAACCCACCGACTGTTCTATTTGTTCCACAACTTTTCCTTCCGCATCCTGCAAAGTAATGAGTAATTTATAGAGATAAGGCGTTTCCGCAGTCCACCTTTCCGGTGATTTTATGATGGTGGATAATCGTCCCATCTTGCGAGGACCACGTTGCGGATACCACTCATTCATCCGGCTAGCCTTATGTTCCAAATCGAGTATATCCTCAACTTCTCCTTTTAATGTAACAATCTCTTTTCCGGTTGCATCCTTCAACACGCTTTGCACAGTATATCCTTTTCCGGTCATACTTCCATATACGCTGAACTGCGGGTCAATCTGCAAAATAAAATCCTCATAATTACTGGCAGATGCAGGAAGAGTGCGCACTGCATAATCGCGAATACGAACATCCGGTGTGTGCACTAAATGAATGCTCCGATGAATGCCCCCGAAACGCCAAAAGTCCTGGTCTTCCAGATAAGAACCGTCGCTATACCGATAGACTTCCAGTGCTATTTGATTCTCTCCAGGGTGCAGATACTTTGTGATATTGAACTCACTTGGTTCCATACTTCCCTGACTATACCCTACCCGCTCACCATTTATCCAAACATAGAAAGCACTCATTACGCCTTCAAATCGAAGGAATGTCTGTCCTTTCGCCGCCCAGTCAGCAGGCAGAACGAATGTACGTCGGTACTGCCCTACCGGATTCCTTTCTTTATAGGTCGTATAATCCGCTTTCGGCTCTCCCATTACCCGTGGCGGATCTATTTTGAACGGATAACCAGCCGATACGTAGATTGGAGTACCATATCCGTTTACTTCCCAATTAGCAGGAACCGGAAAATCAGTCCAATCTTTATCATTAAAATTCGTCTGATAAAAATCAACGATTCGCCGGTCTGGGACAGGAGTCCATCTGAATTTCCACATCCCGTCCAGACACATGGAACAATCTCCTTTCTGTGCGGAGAAAGGAATAAATGCAGCCCTCGCCGGTTCCCGGTTGATTTGAAGTACATGATGATTTTCCCAATCATGTATCGTTTGTGCGTGCATCGGACAAGCTATCAATGCCCCAAGCAGTAAAGTATATATTTTCATTCGTTCTTTTTTCTTCATATCAAGTAGACGGATGAAGTGCTGTTTTGTACCCCTTCCTTTCACGGAAATATTAAAGAATAATAAAAGAAAAACATTCTACAAAGAAAAGTCCTACCTTGCAGATTATTATTATCTTAAATGATTTTATTATGAGAAAACTACTATTTATCAGCTTCTTTTTACTAAGCTGTCTCACTTCACAGGCACAACATGAATATACGATTGAAGGGCATGTAGAAGGGGTAAAAGACGGAACTCTTGTCTCTCTGTTTTTACTTGATGGTAATGTGGGAAGTACTGTTGCCACAGACAGCATACGCAATGGAAACTTCTTCTTTAAGCGTAATGCCGGAGAAAGTGGTTTAGACAAATTATCTCTTATGTGTACCCGTAATGCAGATTTCCCCTCTATGTCACTGAGCATTTATGCTACTCCCAATGCAAAAATTAAAGTGACTGGTACAAACACATTAATCTACACCTGGAAAGTAGACAGTCCGGTAAAGGAACAACAGGAATATAACAAATTCATAAATGTATCACGTGATTTGTGGGATGAGTATCAGCGCCTATCCATCGAAGCAAGAAAAATGCGTTCTGCACCGGAAGCCGACCGGAAGGCAATACGTGAAAAGGAAGACAGTATATCTGTTATAATCAGCAGCCGTGAATTGAAACTAATGCAGGAACTCCCCGTCTCTTCTGTTTGGATAGAAAAATTACACAGGCTAAGTCTTTCTGCAAAATATAATCCGAAGTTCTCATATAAAGAGGAAACACTGGCTTTGTATAATAGATTAAACGAAGAACAAAAAGCGTCTAATCTAGGACAAGAAATTACAGTCAACCTCTTTCCACCTACAATTGTAAAAGAAGGAGACGATTTGGCTGATACCGACCTTTTCGACCTGGACGGGAATATTCATCATCTAGCTGATTTCAAAGGGAAATATATCCTGCTCGATTTTTGGAGTAGCGGTTGCGGACCTTGTGTTATGGCTTTGCCTGAGATGAAAGAGATTCAGGAACAATATAAAGAGCGTCTTACTATCGTCAGTCTTAGCTCGGACACCCAAAGTCGTTGGAAAGCCGCTTCGGCACAGCATGAAATGACGTGGCAGAACTTAAGCGACTTGAAACAAACAGCAGGACTATACGCAAAGTACGGTGTCCGTGGTATCCCTAATTATGTTCTTATTTCTCCCGAAGGTAAAATCATAAAGATGTGGTCGGGGTATGGAAAAGGCAGTCTGAAACTAAAAATGCGCAGGTATCTGGATGCGTCGAAACATGAGATGAGTATCATTCAACAAGGCAACACGAAATTAGTAAACTATCCGATTATAGAATCAACCAATACCGATATTCTTGAAATAAAGCAGGTAGAGCTGGCAGATACGGCAACAATCATCCACTTCCGTGCCTACTATATTCCTAAATATTGGATACAAGTGAGTCCTAATGCCAAGTTAATGGACGAGAAAGGAACAACATATACTTTAAAGAGCGCCGACGGCATTACACCCGGTGAACATTTCTTTCTGCCCGAAAGTGGAGAAGCTGAATTTTCACTGACATTCGAGCCATTGTCTCCCCAAGTGAAATCATTCAATTTCACAGAAGGGCCAGCCAAAAATGATTGGCAAATAAATGGAGTAAGAATTAATAAATGAATATCGAATATTAAAAAAAGAATATCGTATTAACATTCCATGTGTTGCAAATTAAAATAGCCGTATTTACGCCTACAAAAACGCCTGTCAAAGTAGTATTATCTTCAAGGAAATGATTTTCTTTGTTATGGATTTATATTTATTACATCATACTTTGCATTAAAACAACAACACATGGAAGTGAATGAACAAACACTCTACGATGATGAATTGCTGAATATTCTGCCTGACGGAGTTATCATATTGGATATAAATGGAGAAATCATACAACTGAATCAACAAGCCCTTACAGAGCTTCATGTTCATCCGTCGGTCAATGCGATGATGCCCCTCCCTACAAACCAAATATTCAAACTACTGAATAATAAGGAAGATATTCTTTCAACTATTTTAGAGAAGATTCGTCAAGGTGAACGGATATATACCCTTCCGGAACATACCTATATGCAGGAACAAGTCGACCATACACAGTTCCCTATAAGGGGAGAATTTACCACCATCAGAAATGAAGGCAGTTTGGAAACTATCTTGTTCTTTTTCCGTAATATTACAGTGGAACTTACGCAGGAATATATTCTGAACACTGCCCTGCAAAGAACCAAGATATATCCCTGGTATTACGATATAAACCGGAGTGAGTTTACCCTTGACAATCGATACTTCGACCATTTAGGTATTCCGGCAGGAGAAAATAATACCTTGACAATGGAAGAATATGTAAACATGATTCACCCGGACGACCGGCAGGCTATGGCGGATGCTTTTGTCATACAGTTAAGCGGTATTGAAACATTCGACAAAGCTGTCCCGTTCCGTTTACGTCGCGGTGACGGTACTTGGGAATGGTTTGAAGGACAATCCACTTATATTGCTAACATATCCGGACATCCCTATCGGTTAGTAGGAATCTGCATGAGTATCCAGGAATATAAGGATATAGAAAATACGCTGATTGAAGCCCGTAAGAAAGCAGAAGAAAGTGACCGGCTTAAAATGGCATTTTTGGCAAATATGAGCCATGAAATTCGGACACCGCTAAATGCGATAGTAGGTTTCTCCGATGTAATAGCTTCTACTTATAATGAATTAAGCGATGAAGAACGGACTGACTTTGTAAGGTTAATAAGTATCAACAGCGAACATTTGGTTCGATTGATTGATGACATACTTGATTTGTCAAAAATAGAATCAAACACGATTAAATTCACTTATTCCAGTTGTTCCCTAAAATCCATGATGAAGGATATAGAGAAAGAACAGGCAGTGAAACAGTTGCCGGAAATTGAAATAAAAGCGTTACTACCGGATGATGACATTTACATTAATACCGACGCAACACGCTTGAAACAAGTTATTTGCAATTTCATAAACAATGCTCGCAAATTTACGGAGAAAGGTCATATCCATTTCGGCTTCACGTCACATCCGGAGAAAGACCAATCGGTTTGCCTATTTGTGGAAGATACGGGAGAAGGGATTCCCAAAGAATGCCAAAAAGAGATATTCGACCGTTTCTATAAGGTTAATACTTTCAAACAAGGTACGGGACTGGGGCTTTCTATCTGCAAAACGATTGTAGAACACCTGCAAGGAAGTATTTCGGTTGAATCGAAAATCGGGAAAGGGAGCCGTTTTGTTGTGACATTGCCGTTTGAAAGGCAACCGGAAGAAGTTTAATGCCCCCTGTACTCCTGTGGAGTAACTCCTGTATGCTGCTTAAAGAACTTGTTGAAGAAAGAAATATTATTAAATCCCAAAGATAAGGCAATATTTTTCACAGGTTCATTAGTTGACTTTAACCGGGACTTGGCTTCCATTAAGATAACGGATGCAATCACTTCCAATGGGGTGTTTCCTGCGACCTTCTTTATTGTCGAACAGAAATGCGGCAAACTAAGTCCCAATTGATTGGCATAAAAGGAAGTCCCGTGGTGAACCGTATAATATTTCATGACCAACTGCAAAAACTCCTGATAAATCTCATACTTTCTTGATTGTGAAGACAGATACAGGTTGTTTTGCATCTTGTAAATCTCAGTGGATCCCTGGATAAACATGGTAAGGACAGCTTTTACTATCTCCTTATTTGCCAGTGTACGGGGTGAAGCATACGACAGTATTGACGATTCATAAAACATCTTGTAGCTGCAAGCTTGCAATGGAGATAATCTTATTATAGGGTTTTCCATGATTACAGGGAGAAGATGTTCAGTGGATTTCATTAGATTTATACCTTCTATAAATCCGGCTGAGAACCCGGCATAATAGATATGAATATCCGGCGAGAAATCAAGAATTTCCATAAAATAACCAGGCGGTAAGGTTATCAAATCATTTTCACCAATATTATGAAGATTCCCATTGATTGTTGTTTGCATTATCCCTTTTACGCAGAGAATAAAAAAACCGGACTTAACCCTACAAGGAAAATTCTTATACCTTTTCGATAAATCTATCTCATACCCTTCCCCTACAATATAATCAATCGGCAAATCAAATTCAGGTATATCGCTCTCCATTGTGTTATTTTGTTTTAGACTTCAAATATATAGATTATTTAAACCCTAGCTCTTAAATGATTAAAATCAGAATATCGAATCTTAAAAAAATAACATATATATTCTATTTATAAGAAAACGATTTGGAAATAAGAAGCGGGATACAGGAAGTTGTTCAATCTTCCTTGTATCCCGCTTCTATTATTACTTATGTCTAATGATTAATTCATTAGAAAAGCTATTGAATATCCAATGCGTCAAACGCCAGTCCTTCCATATTCTCTGCCGAAAGCAGCACCTTATAATGTCCCGCATTGATAAATGTTCCGGTCGTGGTGCTCATCATTTTCCACTTGTCCGGTGTTTCCGGGAAGGTCAGGGTATCTTCTTTCAATACTACTCCTTTCGCATCAATGAACTTCATTAATACAGGGATTGGCTTTCCGTTCGTATTCATGTATTTGAAGCGAAGTGCATAGACTTGCGCCAAGCCGGTAGAGACATTCCATTCGATACTGTTGCCTTTTCCTTTAGCAAAGAATACTCCCATTTGTTTGCGATGTTCTTTCTTCTTGAATTTACCTTTCAATATAGCAGTTTCCGCTTCATAAGCCACGCTGACACGTGCATTTTTATCTTCGGGCAGCAGTTCCTTCGGAGTTTTCTCCATAACTTCCTTATCGGCTTTTTCCCAACTCCAGTCGGATACCGGGAAGATTGCCGGTTTCAAATCCGAATTGGTAGAAGCAATGGCAATACCTGACAATAAAGCCTGTCCCGCTTTCACTTCCGGGAAATGTATTTTCAACGTTCCGCCTTTTACTGTGGCGTACACCACTTTCTTGCATATACCGTCATGGCCACTTTCCGCCCAAATATCCAAATCATCCAATACCAGCGAATCATTTACGGCAACATCGAAGATACGCAACCCTTCACAATCGGTAGAAGCGCTGCCACCTGTACCATGCCAAGGCTCTGTGAAATATAGCTCTATGCGGTAAGTTCCATCTGATACAGGGAAGCGATATTCCAGTTGATGACGTCCAAAACGGAAATGCTGGAACAGTTTCCAGTCACGGGTTCCCCGAATCGGGTCATTAGTGGTACGCTGGCTTGCAAGGTAAGGATTCAGTTCCTTAAAGTTTTCCGCCCATGAATGGGAATAATTCGTATTATCCTGCATCCACAGTTGACCGGAACTATCCGTATAATCATCTCCGCCACAGTTGATGCGGTAGATATAATTATATCCGTCCTCTCCTTTCAATATCGGTTTCGCATCCTGATACAGAGATTCAAAATTAGGTGCTTGTTCCAATCCGTTAAGCACAATTATGTCTTCTGCCATCGGCTTACCTTTGTAGTATCCTACGGCGCGGAGTACATTATAACGGATGTCCCGGTTCTCCCACATAAAATGAGTGCCTATGCCATTATTCTTTTTGCGTCCGAGAAAAGTAACTTTTTCATCGGTCACATCATTATAGAGCAGTACGGAATCACAATTGCTGTACGCTTCAATCGTAGCCCGGCGGCGTCCTTTTTCAAAACGGTTCGCCCATGTATGCGATACCAAATAAACCATCGGGTCTTTGGCGGCAGGGACATAGTTTGCACGATACATGTAATATACGTCCAACGGCTCTTCCCATGGAGTAACCAGTCCTTTATAGTTAAACGGCCCTACTTTGTCTATTTTCCGATAGGCTTCGTCCGGCTGGCGGCGTCCGGGATTGTCATGGCTGCTATATATCCACTGGAACTGTCCGCAGACACTGTCCTTAGCCTGTTCAGCCAAGCGAATTTTAGTTTCCATCAACTGGCACATACGGCTTTCGCTCCATACTCCATTGACTTCAAATGCTCCGGGCTCCGTATGCAAATCTATACTTCTCCATGCTCCGTATTCTCCATTCAACAATTGATTGGGTTGAGAGAGTTCACGACCATACTTGGTCACGTCTCCGCCATATGTACCACTCCAATTCTGAATTACATTCCAGTCTGTACCTTCGCCGCCATTACAAGTTGTGATAACACGCATTGTACGTGCAGTTGGGTCCATTTCACGAATAATCTCACTGCACTCCTGTGCAAATTCACGAGGCAAAGTACTTTCGTTTTGCAATCCCCACATCACTACCGATGGAGAATTACGACGTTCTTTTACCCATTGACGAAGTAATCTCTTGAAGTTCTCACGAAATTCAGGTGTATCATACCATACGTGAGCGGAAAACTGTGTCCAGAAGAGGACACCCTCTTTATCCCAATATTTCTGATAATCGAGGTGATGTGGTTGATGGGCGTCACGGAAAGCGTTGAAACCTGCCGCACGCATCTGTTTTACCCTGGCAGCCACCTGTTCCTTACTGAACGCATGGCTTTGCCCGAACTGATGTTCATATTCGCATACGCCATTAATAAAGACAGGCTTTCCATTCAGATAGAAACGTCCGTCTCCATCATTTCTCTTTACCGGCCAACTGATTGTACGGATACCAAACGGGGTGGATATTTCATCCGTCGTTTTTGTATTCCGTTTTATCATGCTTGCCAGTTTATAAAGATACGGATTCTCCGTTTCCCATAAAACAGGATTCTCTACGGGTGCTTGCTGACGAATCACTTTCATTTCTCCCGGCGCCAAAGTTACTTTCTCTACCAGGCGGAATACTTGTTTGCCGTCGGCATTACTCAATTTATTGACCAGTTCGATTGTAGCTGCAGTTTTACCGTAATTCTTGACCTCTGTCTCCACAAATACATTAGCTGCCTTATCGTCATTCCAGATATGTACGCCGAAAGGTTCGATACGAACTTCATCCGTTGCTTCCAATACGACAGGACGGAAAATGCCCAATGGCTGGGAACCCTCGCTGAATCCCCACTCCGACGAGCAACCGCCACATACCCAAGGCATATCGGCTATCATCTCCGGATGTTCAGCTTTTACTTCCAGTTCATTTGCCCCTTGTTTCAGCGCGTCGGTAACATCCAGCGTCAACGTAGTGCGACCGACAGGATGCCGTCCGAAATCCTTTCCGTTCAGTTTTATCGTTGCATACGTGCCGACTCCCTCAAAACGAAGAAAATACCGTTGGGGAAGTTGAGAGTTGAGAGTTGAGAATTGAGAGTTGTCGAGAGTGAAATTCTTTTTATAGAGAGCAGTTCCGTGAAGGTTGCCATGAGTCAATTGACGATACCCATAATAATCATCCCAGTTATGAGGTATATTCACAATCTTTTCACTCTCCACTCTTAACTCTCCATTCTCAACTCTCCAAGTTTTCCATCTATCATTTAGTTCAGTGATTATCCGGCGGTTCTTAATCTCCGGTTTCGGGAAACGGACAGCCGAGCGTCCCATCGGCTTGCTTGTAGCAATAGCAATGCCACGCTGTTCCGCATTGTTTACCGCACAGTAGAAATGATAAACTACCCCATCGTGTTTTACCACATAACTTTTATGGGCAAACAGTTCATCGTAGTTTTTGGAAGGAATAATCAAATCGGCTCCATGCCAATCCGTCCAGTTGACCAAATCATAGCTTGCGGCAAATGTATTAAACGCCTTATACTTGCGCGAAGGTTCAAAAGCGGAGAAGTAGAACATCACATAGACGTCTCCTATTTTCTGAATGTGCGCATCTCCTGTTATTGTTCCGTCCGCCTCATGTGCGAAGACCGGGTTTCCGGGATACCGCTTCCATGACTTCATATCTTTTGAAAGGGCGATGCCTACACGTTCTCCTTTCAAGTCCGTTTCGGGATGACGTCCGCCTGCGTTATAGAACATGACAAACGGAGCGCCCAGCGTCTTATCCTTATCCCAGTAGACAGTACTCTTATATTGGGTTAGCTTTTCCCACCATTGGGCGTCTTTATCATGGATGCTCAAAATCGGTTTATCCAAAGACTCCCATTCATGGGCAGTAGAAATATCACCTTTCGTCCATGCCAGTCCGACATAGAGCGGTGCTTTCACAGCTTCGTAACCGGTTCCCTCTCCACCGATATAAGTCATCCAGTGACGGCCTTTATAAGTCTGAAGTTCGTAGCTGCCGCCCCACTCCATGTCCGGCAATGCAGGAAAGCCGCCGCGCTGGTTACAGTCCCATTTACCATCCCGATAAGAAAGGATTCGCCCCAAAGTACGCCATTCGAGCAGATTGTCGCTTTCTGCTATCCAAGTCTCGTAGCCACGACCGTCCGTACCGCTCTTGCCGTTGTAAACGACGTAAGTCATCAGCCATTTGTCGCCCTGACGAAAAACGGTGGGGCAGTCAATCTTATGATAATTGTCTGCCGGAGCCACAGCAAGCCCGTATTTATAGGGTGTCTTCACTTCCTCATAAATCTGTTCCATCCGTTCTTGCGGAACTTCCCGTTGAGCAAAAACGAATGAAAATGATACAGCCAGAGTAAAAAATAGAATTTTCCTTTTCATTATATTCTTTCATTACTTACTATAAAAATTATACAGATTCACACAGGTAAAGATATTGACAATCTGTGTGAATCTGCATTTTATCATGGTGTGTATGTTAATAGAACAGCCAATCCATAGTTTCCTCATCTCCGGCAAGTCCGGCATTACGTGCTTTCGTATCCGCAGCCGTAAATCCCAGCACCTGCAAATAACCTTTTGGTAACATCAACGTATGTTTTCCTGCCGGGAAACTATATGCATGTACATTTGCCAAAGGCATTCCGTTGATACGAACCGCATTCGTCAATACCGGTTCCGCCTGTCCATAATCATTGGCGGAAGCATCTATTTCCAATTTCGGAGCTTTCGCGTATTTCTTCTGGTCGTCCTTGAAATAAGCCACCATTAATTTCACCGGAGCATCGGTTTCAAAAGTGATGCTTGTCCCCTTTTCGCGTTGCTCATTTCCGTTAAAGCGGAATGCTTTCATTCCTTTCAGTTCGGGAGCTATCGCTTCTATCTTGCCGGGAAGGTCGGCAAATAATGATGTTCCTTCATCCAGTTTCACGGTTGGATAGTTGGATATTAGTTTCACGTCAGCAGGAGTCCAGGCAGCAATTTCGACTGTTTCAGTAACCGTATTTCCGTTCTGTTTCTCTTTCAACATGGCGAGATTGGTCTTGAAATTCTCCAGTTCCTTTTCATAGTGTACCAACAATTCTTTCCAAGTCTTATTCTTTCCGTCATCCCCGCCGATAGGAATACGACGTTGTGCGGTCTGCATACTGTTTGCGTACAAATAGTGTTCATCGGTCAATTCCACCAACTTGCGATAATGTTCCAAACTTTGCTCCATGAGAGGAATAGCCTCTTCCAGGTTCTTAATGTCTTTTCCCCATTGATAATCCAATACCAACTTCGCGGCTTTCACTTTCAGGTTGAACGCATACGCAAATTCACGATAACAATGCATATCAGTCTGTAAACGTGCAAACTCATCTTTATTGGAAGATACGGAAGCGGCTGCCTTATCTATCGCCGCCACAGCCTTGTCGCCATGCTCTATCACTTGGGCAACAATATCCAAAGGCATTTCCCCTGTATGAGGTTGTTTTTTCCATTCTTTCTCTACATATTCAATCAACTTCTCGCCTTCCGGTCCGCAGCTTTCATAGAATCCAGGGTAAATAGTGTATTTATAAGGATTGACAAGCTGACTCATAAACATACCCAGCAACAATGTCTGACGATTTCCTTCCGTGATACCAAAACGGCGGAGCAGTTTCGGAGCAATCTCCCCGCTTTCTTCATAAGCCACGCGGATATTACCTGCATTCTCGTCAGATGTTCCGTAGAACTTGCCTAACTGTTGGTTCCAATAACCGACTTCATCCGTACGGTCACGATGGCAATTCCATGCATAGCGTCCCCATGTCTGATACCAAATCCAGTCACGGTCTAATTGGAACTCACGCTCGCCATTCGGCAGTTTGTCGGCAGTATAAGGCCAATCCCAGTAAGAAGCCTGCGGATAAAGATGCAGGGCATTGGCGCCATGTACATTGTGCATGGCCTGCACCGCTTTTTGGACGAAATCAGGAGAACCCCAACGGAACGGTTCCAAGTTTGCCAGGATATGTACATTGCTGATATGGATAGAGCCCAAAGAACTCAAATCTGTATGAATCTTCGACCAGGGACCGCGTGGCTCATACGTTGTCAGAGACTCGCCGTTGTACTTATGCATTGTATAAAGATTCTTATATATCGGCAGCGCAGCATCCATTACCAACTTACAATCCGTATCGTGCGCACGCAGCAAGAGAGGCGGTTCGTCCGTCCGTCCCAATGCCTGCAATCCATCCTTTACTCCCGGAATAATCGTTTTGGTAAACCATTCCACGTCATCCTCTACCGTACACATCGCTTCACCCAGGCAAACCAATAATCCTACATTCGGATATTTCTCGATAAAGGCGGCAATACTCTTACGGGTATAATCAGCAATCAGCGAAGTGATAGGACGGTTACGGTCTTGGGTTTTCAAGCCGTAATGTTCCGCAAACGGTTTAGAAAGAATAATATTATAGAACATCTGAATGACGAAAATACCACGCTTATCCGCTTCTTCCGTAAGGAAAGAGAACATCTCCTCATTTTTCTTGAATGTTTCCTCGTCCACTTCCAGTGCAAACGGATAATCTTCCAGTTTCACCAATGACGCAAACGGGTGTCCGTTCCAGAGATACAGGGAATTCATACGGTTGGCAACCAGCATATCCAAGTATTTAATCCATTGCTCCTTATCATAGAACCACGGGAAACTCTCGGGAGTATAGGGATATTCATAAACACCGTGTCCCGGCAGATAAGTCATTTTCTGCAAACCCACACAAGCGCCGCGAAGTACCATTTCCGGCCCGTCCTTCAACTCTTCAGGGAAGTCCAGTTTCCCTTCTGAATCGTTCACACGGTCTATCAGTTCACGGCATCCGTAGATTACACCGCTGCCGTCCCTGCCGGAGATTTTGGTAAGATTGCTGGCAGTCGTAATATGAAAACCCTCTTTTTTCAGAGTGGTATCATTTACTTCTGTCAGCAGAATTGTCTTTATTTCCGGGTCGGAGAATGTGGTGTCCCCCTGTTGCATCATTACCTGATAACCGGCTTTATCCAGGGTAGTCTGTAACTGTTCCGCACCGAACAGGACGCGGTTCGACGCATCCGGCGGAGTCATAATTTTCACAGTTTGCTTGCCACACGCCGTCAATAGTAGTGCGCATGCCGCAAACATGAATAATTTGGTATTCTTCATTCTTCTGATATATATTATTAATTATATAAATTCAGTTCTTCTCTAAGAGGAAGACGAAATAACCGCTTGTTTGTACTCATTCGCCCATTATTCCACTATTCAATACCATATTACCATTAATTAACTTGCGACAGTATGCAATTCCCTCATTATTTAAAAGTTATACTTATATTTGCCAGCTGATTTCTCTAATAATAAACAGTAAACAAGAGCAAACAATATGAAAGAACAATCAAATTATGACTATGAAAAATACCTTCAGATAGCGCAGATGGCCAAAATTGGATGGTGGGAGTCAGATTTGAAGAATAATGAATATATCTGCTCCGACTTTATTGTAGACTTGCTCGGTCTTGAAAGCAACCATATCAGTTTTACGGAATTTCATCAAAGGATACGTGAAGACCACCGCTTGCGCCTGAAAAACGAGTTCCTGTCCCTTTCGAATCTGGAAACCTACGAACAGATGTTCCCCATGCGGGCAAAAGACGGGGAAATATGGGTATATTCCAAAATCAGTTTTCAGAAACCGGATGAGGAAGGATATAGAAATATGGTCGGCTACCTGCAATGTATAGACAGGCCGATTGATAATTCAAAGGAGAATATAGACTTTCTTCAAGTAAACAGTCTGCTTTACCAGCAGAACAGCATTTCATATTCATTGCTCGCTTTCCTGCAATGTGATGATATACCACAAGTGATTAACCGGATACTGGGGGATATTCTCAAACAATTCAAGGGCGACCGTACGTATATCGTCGAAATAGACAGAAAGAAGCAGGTACAGAACTGTACGTACGAGGCAACAGCAGAAGGAGTGTCCGAAGAAAAGGACAATCTTCAAGATATTCTTTGGGACGATTCTTTTTGGTGGAATCATCAGATTACGGACAGGAAATCCATTATCCTGAATACACTGAACGACATGCCTGCGGAAGCCCAAGAATACCGCAGTCTGTTGGAAACCCAGAATATCAAATCATTAATGGCCGTCCCCCTTATCGCCAAGGATGAAGTATGGGGATATATGGGCATTGATATGGTAGGCACACACCGTAGTTGGAGTAATGTTGACCTTCAGTGGTTTTCTTCATTGGCAAATATTATCAGTATTTGCATAGAACTGCGTAAATCGGAAATTCAGGCGAAAGCAGACCGCCAGGCGTTGGACCATAGCGAGAAGATTCTGAGAAATATCTATAAGAACCTGCCCGTCGGTATCGAACTCTACGACAAAGACGGTTATCTGGTTGACATCAATGATAAGGAACGCGAGATGTTCGGTCTGACAGATGTCAATGAAGTGTTGGGAGTCAACCTGTTCAATAACCCCAATATCCCGGAAAAAGTAAAAGAGAAATTGAGGGCTAAGGAAGATGTGAATTTCTCTATTAATTATGATTTCTCGAAAATAAACACATATATAGAGAGTCACAGAAAAGGAATAATCAACCTTACAACCAAAGTGACGACTCTCTATGATTCTCAGAACCAGTTTATCAATTATCTGTTTATCAACATTGATACGACAGAAACGACCAACGCATATACCAAGATACAGGAATTCGAGAATCTGTTTCTTTTAATCGGTGATTATGCCAATGTGGGATTTGCGCATTTCAATGTGATGACAAGAGACGGATACGCCCAAGATACCTGGTACAGGAACTTAGGCGAAAAAGAAGGAATTCCTATGCCCGAAGTTATTGGAGTGTATAATCATGTAGTTCCCGAGGACCAAGCTGTTCTGAAGAACTTCGTGCGCGAAGTAAAAGAAGGCAAGACTACCAGCCTGCGTAAAGAAGTCCGCGTTTGTAGGGATAACGGTAAATATACCTGGACCAGTATCAATGTGATGGTCAGAGATTATCGCCCGGCAGATGGGGTTATCGAGATGTTGTGCATCAATTATGATATTACCGCACTGAAAGAAACTGAACAAAAATTAATCATAGCCCGTGACAAGGCAGAAGAACTGGACCGCTTGAAATCTGCTTTCCTGGCCAATATGAGCCATGAAATCCGTACTCCGCTCAATGCCATTGTCGGTTTCTCGAGCCTGATGGCGGAAACGGACAGCAGGGACGAACGGCAGGAGTATATAAAAATCGTACAGGAAAACAACGAACTGCTCCTGCAACTTATCTCTGATATTCTTGACCTTTCGAAAATAGAAGCGGGAACTTTCAACTTTGTATATACAAACGTAGATGTTAACGATACTTGCTCCGAAATCATCAAGTCGATGAGTATGAAAGTAAGTAATGACGTCGAACTGATTCTTGAACGACCGATACCGGAATGTTATATATACACGGATAAAACCAGGTTCATACAAGTGATTAGTAACTTTATAAATAATGCACTGAAGTTTACCCAGCATGGAAACATTGTTTTGGGATATGAACAAGTGTCGCATCAAAGAATAAAATTCTATGTACGCGACACTGGCGTAGGAATACCGGAAGACAAACAGAAAAGCGTATTTGAACGCTTTGTGAAGTTGAATACTTTTGTCCAGGGCACAGGTCTGGGACTTTCGATTTGCAAAAGTATCGTTTCTCAAATGGGTGGAGAGATTGGTGTCGAATCAACCGAAGGAGCCGGTTCCTGCTTTTGGTTTACGCATCCATATCATGCTGCCGATTGAACTGAATCCAATCTATATCTATATGAAGGGGCATATTCAATGAATGATGGTTAGTACTAATAATTGTAAATAAGCCCTGACAAAAATCGGCTGCATTTCTTGCAGCCGATTTTCTTTTTACCATTCCCCCTTTCCTTTTTCCAACGGGATGCCATCGCAGAAATGCATACTGGCATGCGTACCGTCACAGAAAGGTTTATTAGACGATTGCCCACAACGGCACAATGTCACCCTGTTTCTCACCTCATAACTCCTTCCATCGGCTCCTTCAATACGAATACCGCCTTTCACCCAAATAGGACCGCTCACTTTAATGCCCGGGTCTTCTATAATTCCGATAGACGGCTCGAAAGGCGGTTCAAAAACTTCTTCCGTATCTTTATCCCATACGACTAATCTTCCCGAAGGGCAGTGTCCGGCTTCCCGGCGAACGAGTTCGCGTTCTTCCTCTGTCTCTGCTTTTTCCACTAAATTCCAGATTCGCTCGCGTGCATCACAGAAACGCGCGAAGGCACAATATCTCTCATTATCGCCAAGCGTCATTGTCGGACCGTCTATTTCTTCTGCTTCTTCCAGTAAAGGACGATGCGGGGCTGTTTCTCTCGGATCCCAGTCGGCATGCTTATGCGAGCCATCGCAGAACGGTTTATGTTTGGAATGGCCGCAACGGCATAGATGAACGGGGTTTTCCGATGTTTCAAAATGTTTCCCCTTCTGATATACCCAGGAAGAACCTTCTGCATTCGGCATTATTATTTCCTGGTCAATAGGCGGATTGCCATAAACAAAATACGGTCCGTCGGGCATAATCTTAATGTAAAACTGTTCGGGGGCTTCTTTACTCCCCTCTTCGATTGGAAATTCGTCTTTCTTAGTCATAATGATACGCGTTATAGAGTGAATTAATTACGTTAACCTTTATTACTAACATATTGCCGTTCAAAAAAGTTTCTTCAATCCGGTGATTTATCAAAAAGAAAAGAATCGTATCTTTGCAAGTCATTATATCATCGTTATGCAAATATATATAGAAACACCCCGCTTGATTCTCCGTGACTGGAAAGAGGAAGATATTCCGGCATTCGCCCATATGAATGCCGACCCTCATGTAATGGAATTTTTTCTCAATCCGTTAACTGCGGAAGAGACGTTTGCTTTTTACCAACGTATTCAAAAGGAATTTCAAACCTGTGGTTTCGGATTATATGCCGTTGAGCGCAAAGAAGACCATGCGTTTATGGGATATACCGGTTTACACCAGATTACATTTGATGTTGATTTTGCGCCGGGAGTAGAAATCGGCTGGCGACTGGGACATGAATATTGGGGACATGGCTACGCATCTGAAGCTGCAAGCGCTTGCCTGGAATATACTCGTAAGCAATTGGATATTAAAGAATTATATTCGTTTACATCTTTACCAAACCTCCGTTCGGAACGTGTAATGCAGAAAATAGGCATGGAACGTATGAAAGAGTTCGACCACCCGCTTGTTCCTGCTGACCATCCACTGTGCAGACATGTAGTTTATCATATTAATTTAAGGTAAAAGGTGAGGGATGTGAGGGGTGTGAGGGAAGAATTACAACTTTCTATATTTACTATTTTTTCTTTCTTATTATCTAAAATAATAAATCACGAAAGTTAGAAATCCTCCCTCACACCCCTCACCTTTTTCTTTTTTCATCTGCAAAAAGACGATGGGAAATTTGAAAAACACAACCGTCTTTTTCAAATTTCCCACCGCCTTTTCCGAAAATGTCTACAATCAATTCAAACTATGAAGTGTTACTCCATATTATCCGTTTTCGGTCTTAAAAAGTATAATTGCAGCCCTAATGCAAGCGCAACTACAATACTGAGCATGGCAAATCCTTCGCCTAAACTTCCACCGTCTGTCCATTTCCCTAATAATTGAGTTACTGCCGCTCCTGCAAAAACTCCTGTCATATTCATTATTCCATATGCCGTCCCTCTATATTTGGCAGAAACGAACTGGCATAGAATAGGCATATTGTTGGCATCGAAAATACCAAAACCGATGCCGAATAACAATCCCGCACCTATTACGCTAATGAAACCATGACCGAAACCCAGTAATAACAGTGCGGGGATTGTCATCCCCAGTCCGATTGCTCCTGTATAGACACGTCCGCGGATATTCTTCAACACCCATCTATCTGATAGGAATCCACCCAATATCACTCCGACAAATGAAGACAGAGCAATGGTAATCGTGGATATAGGTCCCGCCTGAGACATCGGAATATCCAAATTCTCAGCAAATAAGGTTGGCAGCCAATTCTTTGTAGCCCAACCCGGCAAACTGGGAGCCGCAAAATAAAACAATATCACCCAGAAAGAAATATTAGAAAATAACAGTAATAGCCCTTTACCTATTGAATTCCCTTTATTAATGCCATTGGCGACAACCTTTTCTATTTTCATTCGGACAGGATTTTCATGCAGGCAAAAGATAAGAACCACAGAGTAAGCAATACCTACGATGCCGAACCAGTGAAAAGTACTCTGCCAGGAAAATGCAGCGGCTGCAGTAGCTCCAAACCCACCGATTGCCTGACCGACATACAATCCGGTCATGTGAACTCCAATTGCCAGTGAACGTGATTTGTCCTGATGCCAATCTGCTATCAGAGACAGAGCGGAAGGAATATACAATGCTTCACTAATCCCCATCACTGCACGCAAACCATATAACTGTTCAAATGTCGTGGCATACCCCATCAGGAATGTTACTGCCGACCAAACAAACAAGCTTCCGACAATCAGCCATTTCCGACTAAGTCTGTCCGCTATTATTCCAGCAACCGGGCTCATAAAGCCGTAAATCCAAAGAAAGACTGCCATCAAAGCACCGAAAGCTTCCGCTTTCGCTAGTTCTACAATATCTATTTTCATCGCTTCCTGCATTGTAGAAAGCATTTGTCTATCCATGTAGTTGAGCAACGCTACTACCCAAAGTAACGCAACTACTACCCATGGATAAATATTTTTATTTTTCATGGTAGTTGTATTTAAAAGATTTCTGAGACTGTTTATCTAAACTCTTACTTTAGCTATCAGCTTGCGTATCCAGCCTTTACCGATAGCCGGAGCATGGGGGTCTTCCGGATATACAATAACGAATTGTCCGGGCAAGAGATTGATGAGAGTAGTAGGAACGTCACCATATAGGGCACAATCACTCTTTTTATCATAGGCTTGCCTTTCCACCTCTAATTCTTCCAAGGCTTTCCAGCCAATGGTTTCTTTGCCTTCAAGCAATATGTGCACATCAATATAATCGTGGTGCAGTTCTAATAAACGCTTTCCTTCAGGAATACATTCGGGATAGATATTATTGATAAATAAATTATCACCATCCAGTCTGATAGTTCCCAGTTCCTCGTGCAGCAGGTTATGTGATTTCACATAATCGAAAAGCTGCTTGAACAACGGGTGAAGTTTCTCCACCCGTTGGCTATTTTGTAAATTGGATACAATCATCTTATTTCTTTTCTATTTCAGATATTATTTCCTCGCAAAGCATATATCCTTTTGTCATCATGCGGGGGATATGAAAAGGACCTTTAAACAAATTTCCTTTTGCCGGCTGGGCTACTGTTCCATCCCGATGCAAATAGCCATACCACTCTCCGTATTCCTTATCCGGGAAATGAGTATATGTCCACTCGCTGATTTGCTGATGCATCTTCAAGTATTTCCCTTCCTTCGTCATCAGATAGGCATACAGGGTAGCAATAATCGCTTCTGTTTGCGGCCACCAGAATTTCATATCTTGCGCATAGTCCTGCGAGGGAAGATTCTTGCAATCTTTGAAATTGATAATACCACCGGATTCTTTATCCCAGCCCCACTCCCATGACCAGTCTAAGATTTGTAATCCCAGCTTTTCTATCTCCTTGTCTCCACCTCGTAATTTAGCTTCTTCCAACAGAAACCAAGCTGTTTCGATGCAATGCCCCGGATTGATGGTACGTCCCATATTGGAATCTATAAATTCACCATTCGGGCCTACGGTTTCTAATAACGCCTTGAACTCCGGATGCAGGAAATCTTTTTCCAAACAGGCAATAGACTCGTCAATCTGCCGTGTCAGACATTCGTCTTGAATAGCTTCCCTGATTCGGGAAGCTACATTTATCAATATCATGGTGATGGAATGTCCTTTCATGGGGAGCGTATCCATATATTTGGGAGCCAATAATCCGGGAGTTCGCAGAAAATACTGCATACGTTTGAACAGTTCGAGTGCCTTCACCGCATACGTCTTATCCCCCGACGCTATCGAATATTCGGACATCGCTATGGCTGCAAATGACTCGGAGAAAATATAGCGCCGCTTGCGTAAAGGGCTTCCGTCTGCTGTCACTTCAAAGTACATACGCCCGTCCGAATCAAAGCAATACTTCTCTATAAAGTCTAGTGTGCTTTTTGCGGCTTGCAACCATGCCGGATTCTTTTCTATATGATTGTAGGCATAGGAACAGGTAAATGCAAAACGTCCCTGAAACCAAACGGATTTTGTGCTATCCATTAATGTGCCGTCCCGGTCTACACAAGTATATATACCACCGTTCACTGTATCCAGTCCATACCTTATCCAAAAGGGCATGATATTATTCAGCATATCATCCTTGTAGGTATTAGCCCATTTCTGTATATAGTCAGTTATATTCTTCATATTTTTCTCCTGTCAGAATTTATTGCAACGTTCGAAGAACCGGATTTCTTCCAGTTCCGCTTTCATCTGTTTTTCTTCGTCATCGGTCATGTTTTGGAAAGGAGTACGGTTGCCACCCAAATCCAGTCCGATAAGCTTCATGATACGTTTGCCGCCAACAATATTTCCACGGAAATGGCAGATTACGTTAATCACTTCCTGGGAGAAGTTTTGCAATTCACGGGCTTTCTCCAATTCACCGGCTTTCCAGGCATCAATGATACCTACCAGGTTTATACCGTTATAGTTGGTTGTTCCACCGATTCCGCCTTGCGCCCCTCCCATTGCGAGGCATGGAAGAATGGTTTCATCCTGCCCATGAAGCATATCGAACTTGCCGTCTTTATACAAACGACATTGATTGTATTCATACAAGCTTTCGAAGGTATATTTGATTCCCGCAAAATTGGGAATACGGTTTTCAACAGCTTTCAGAAAAGCAAGCATCGATAAGAATGCTCCATTGAATGCAGGAATGTGATAATAATAGAAGGGCAGCTTCGGTGCTCCGGCAGCAATCTCCTCACAGTACTTAACCAGTTCTTCTATTCGTCCGATTTTCGGGAAAGGCGGCGCCATTGCACCAATTCCCCAAGCTCCGATTTTCTGCGCATGTTCCGCCAATTTCCGGCTCGACTTTACGCAACAACTACCCACGTGTACAATTACCTTAAAGCCATCCGGTGCAACTTCCATCCAACGTTCCGCCAACTTCATCCGTTCTTCATCAGTCAACATATACCCTTCTCCTGAAGAGCCGTTGATAAAAACACCTTTCAAGCCATTTTTCACCAGCAGCCGAGCGTATGCTTCAATCGGCTCATAATTCACTTCACCATTTTCATAAAACGGAGTAAAAGGAGCATTGATTAATCCAATAATTCTTTCCATCATGTTATTTTCTTTTTAATGAGTTTATATACTAAAATTCTACCTACTGATATTACTTCTATTTACTTACGGGAATATCTGTACCATTGGCTGATAGTCCCGGTCCACCACCGCCTGTATATCCACCACTTTCGCCCGTTTGCCAAGGAGAAATCCAAAATGCATAGATATCCGCCTGATTGAGATAAAACTTCAACCGGACTGTTTTCCCAATCAGTGATGTTACGTCCGGATGTTTTTTCCATGAAATCATCTGTTTCGTCTTATCCGACTTCTTCATTAATATGCAGTCTCTTTTAGTGAATCCTTCTATGGGTTGCCCGTTATCACTCAGCACTTCTACTGCCAAAGTCCCTTTCACATCTGCATTTACAAACAAATAGTCCCCATTTGCCGGAATCTGGGTTTTAATTTCTACATATCCTTCCTTTTTCCCTGCCCGCATCGAGACAAAGCCGTCACGACGAAGCATCGCAAGTCCTGTGGCAAAGTTGGAATCGTGTTTCGGCTTGCTGTTATAGCGTCCGCTAACATAAAAATAAAGAGAGTCTCCGACTATCAGAGGATTTCCCGCAGTAGACTGTACATTACCTGCATTCCATGCATGAAAGTCCTCACTGACAGGAAGAAACGGTTTCTTGTTTTCCCGGTTCCAATGGAAACCGTCTTTGCTCCAACCTATCAGGACTTCATTCCTTTTTTGAATATTCAGGCTGTCGCAAACATTGTTTTCCGGTCCCTGCCAAACGGTGAAGTAGCCTAACATACAGCCTTCATACGGCATTGCCTCATGATTGTATATCTGTGGACGCAGTCCGGGAAATTGAGGATGGCGCGGGTCATCGTCGTCGGCATTAAACCAATAACGGATAAACTTATCGCTCTTGTTGTCATATATCCTATGTGCCAAGCTAACCAGCATTTCCGGGTCTTTATGTTCCAAATAATTGCGTGAACGCCTATACACTCCGTTTATGGTTTTCAAGGACAGGACGTATTTCTTGCGGAACGGGTCGTAATAAGCCGCACAACGGTCGTACAACTCTCCCGAAAGAGCTTTCGGCTCACTCCAATGGATTCCGTCAGAAGAATATTTGAGTTTCATGCTGACTGTGAAGCGATTATTAAATTCTACAACAAACATCTTATAACGCTTCGTCCGGTCTTTCTCAAATTTGTCAAGCAATACGGAAACGCAATCATGTTCTAATGTATCTACAATATTAGTACCCGGAACAACGTCCAGCTCCGGTTTTATCCAGACTTTTCCGTCGGACGACTCTGCATAGCAAGTAACGAGCCCTAATAACTTCCCGCCACCGGCAGAATACCACATTTTGAATTTTTGCTCTTCCTCATCATACCATACGCCACCGCTGAAAGGGGCAGCATAAGGGTCGCCATTTATATTCAACTCCCATTTTTTATCAGCCTTCAATACAGGATTGCCTGAATAATAGACGGGCGAATGATGTATTCGTTGCAGATTTGTTTTCTCAATGAGTGTTGTATCAACAAAAAGGATACGTCCTGTTTGCCCGCATACGGAAACATTGCAGATTAATAATAAGAGAGCTGTCAATAAAGAATATTTCTTCATAATTACCGGCCTTTTAAGATACTTACTTTTGCAAACCCGTCCGTTGCGGATTCTGTCCTTTCATCGGCCACGCTGAATCTGCATAAGATGCAGCTCCAGATGAAATACATACCATATCAGATGCACCTGCAACAGCTTCAATGCCGACGTATAAATATCCTCTTGAATCCATTACCGGACTGGAAGTACATTTAACTCCCAATTCAGCGGATGCAAGCAAACTACCGTCTTGTTTCACAATATAATAGACGGCTTTATCCGAAATAACGTGGATATATCCTCTGTTATCGACAATTGGCACGCAGTTGTTTATGTCATCCGTTGTAGCATAATGCCATTTTAAAGAACCGTCCGGATTCAAAGCGAAAACACCTGCCGAAGCTTCACCGGCAACAGCATTTCCACCGTTGGCATAAAGCGTTCCATCCGTACCAATCACAACACCACCGTTGACAATGGCTCCCGGAGTCTTGTACACCCATTTTTTCCGTTCCGTCAGGATTCAGAGCTATTATTGCGCCACCAGATGTCAGTTCAGCTACGGTATAAATAGTTCCATCTGCTCCTACCGTGTAAGAATTTCCTTTCAATGCTGTACCACCCAAATCTTTCTGATAAACAAACTTTTGAGTACCAGTAGCAAAATCATAACCGAAATATCCCGTATTCTTGGAAGAGCCGAAATAGATAGTTCCATCTTTCGACAGAGACATACCGGACAACACTTCTACATTTAAAGCTATTTCTTTGACTACATCACCGGTCGGACTTAAAACGATTAGTTTCTTTCCTCTATGTCCGAAGTAGATATTACCGGATGCATCAATAGCCGGAGTGACAGCATATAAATTAGAATCGACAGCTTTGTATGCCCATTTTCTGCTGCCGTTGCTTCCTACGGCAAACAAGAATAAAGCACGGGGGTGTTCAGTAGTAGCCGGCTTCAAATCGCGGACCACAATATATACATCTCCATTCGGTCCTACTGCCGGACTTGCATATACCATGCTTGCCCCACCACCCGGATTCAGTTCATTCATATTGGCGGTTACGTCAAATGCCCATTTCTGTGTCCCGTTTTCTGTATCATAAGCATAAAGTTTCACGTCGAATACTCCTGTGGAAGTCTGGTCGGTAATCATATAAACCGTTTTACCGTCAGCCGACAATGCGGGTGAGACTGTACTTTCAACAGGTCCGCCCATTTCTTTCTGCCACATTACATTGATTGCTTTAGCCGGGTCTAAGATGGTAAGGTCCTTCTTATCTGTGGCGCTCAAGCCGTTATCATCAGTCACCGTCAGTTTAATGGTAAATGTACCGTCCGACGGATAAACGAAAGTTGGATTCTGTTCCGTTGAGACGGATTTCTTTGCATCACCAAACTCCCATAGCCATGCTACTATCCGGCTTCCTTCATCGGGTATGGAAGCATCTTTAAAAACAGCGGTCTGTCCCAGTTCGTACATATTCTCACCAATGGTGAAATCTGCTTTTGCCGCAGTGTTATAATATACCTTATCCTCTTCGCAAGAAGAAAATGCAAGAATACAAATCAATGATAATAAATAAGCTAATCTGTTCATAGTATTCATTTTTTAATTGGTTTTATCTATTCCGGAAATATTCAGCCCGGGACCTCCACCAGCGGTGTATCCCATACTCTCTCCATTCGCAGAAGGAGAAATCCAAAAAGAAAATATTTCACCGTTATCAATATAGAATCTCACTTTCAGTTGTTTGTCCTTCAAAGCGGCTAATGAAGCGTTGCCTGTCCATTCTATCTTCGCTTTTACATTATCCCCTTTCAAGACTTTACATTCATCTTTTGAGAATCCTTCGATTACTTTATTATTGGAATCTAAAAGTTCCACTTTCATTTCTCCTGTGACATTGGCATTGACAAAGAAGTACGAACCGTTGAATTTCAGTAAGGGTGTTTGCAGTTCGCCTGTTCCTTTCATGGAAGCAAACCCGTCGCGACGAAGCGTAGCCAGTCCGGTAGTGGTAATCTCCTGCGTACCTCTCAAACGACGACCGCTCAGATAGAAATAGAGTTTGTCGCCGACAATTAACGGTGCTCCGGCTACGGATTGCAGGTTACCTTGATTCCACGCGTCCGAGGTGGTCGTATTTACGGCATGGAAAGGATTCATATCCTCACGGAACCAACTGTAACCGTCACGGCTATATCCTACCATGACTTGATTTCTCTTGATTACGTTGTCCGAAGCACAAACATCGTTTTCCGGCCCTTGCCAAACGGAGAAGAATCCCAGCATAATGCTTTCATAAGGCGTGGCATCCTGATTATATATCGCAGGTGCTATATTCGGATAGTCTGTATGGCGTTGCTCATTAGCCCACGGACCGAACCAGAATGCACTCAATAATGCTTCCGCTTTCTTTGTTCCGGCTTCCGGGTCGGCGTTTTCATTATAATCCCTCGCACGTACCAGCTTATTCGCATCTACCCGGACATTATGTCGCATACTATATACCCAAACGTTTCTGAATGGATTCTTATATACCGTAGAGCGGTCGGCAATCGGTTCCGATTGAGCTGCGGCGCGCCAGACTTTGCCGTCCGGGGAAGTCTTGTAATGGTATCTCCATTTCCCGGATTCACGGGTAACCAGAAACATCTTGTATCTTTTCGAAGCATTACTTTCCTGTTTATCCAGCCAAATAACAGACGCGTCACGTTCTGAGTTATAGTCAACGATATTTGTTCCGGCTACAATGGAAAGAGCGGGTTTTGTCCAGTGAATACCGTCCGTTGATTCCGCATAACAAGTTACACCTGCTCCACTAGTTGCATAAGAACCACCGCCTGCCATATACCACATTTTGTATTTTCCTTCTTTTTCGTCATACCATACCCCGTCGCTGAAAGGAGCGGCAAATGCCGCACCTTTTGTTCCGGTTTTCTCCCAATCCTGTTCCGGTGTCAGTATCGGATTGTCTGGATAATATTCAGGATAATAGAACATACGTTTCAGATTAGTGGATTCTATCAGGAAATTGTCTACAAACAACTGGCGTCCTACCGAAATATTGATAACAGAAGGTTTATCCGACAGATAAAAGGGTGACATTCCTTTTTCCAGTTCAGATGAAGATGAACGTACCGGCGGCCACTGTTCGGGTAAACGAATCCCATTATATAGTAACCGTGAATCTACCGGTTCTTCGTCAGGCGGAACCACTACCGGGGGATTATCATCTCCACCCGGAGTATCATCACTGCCACCGCAAGCTATCAGCATACAAGGCAGACAGAATAGTAATGTATAGAATAAACGTTTCATAGTCATTTATCTTTTATTTGTTTGCAGGAATATCTATGCCGCTGGCAGACAATCCCGGTCCGCCGCCGCTTGTATATCCGCGGCTTTCGCCCGTTTGCCACGGAGAAATCCAAAATGCATATATATCAGCGTTATTCAGATAGAATTTTAATCGGACAGGCTTCCCGATAAGTGATGCTATATCCTGGTGTTTCTTCCAAGTAACCAATTGTTTTGTCTTATCCGTTTTCTTCATCAGCACACAGTCCTTTCGGGCAAATCCTTCCAATGGTTTCCCATCTTCATCCAGAATTTCTACGGTCAAGCTGCCTTTCACATCTGCATTGATAAAAAGATGCTTGCCGTCAAAACGAATCTTCTCTGTCAACAGATAGCCGTCCTTGTCTCCATGCATGGAGACAAAACCATCTCTGCGCAAAGTAGCCAGTCCGGTAGATGTGTAGCTATCCCACATAATCTTGTTTCTTTGGCGTCCGCTGGAATAGAAATAGAGTGAATCTCCTACTACTAAAGGCACTCCGTTGATAGACTGCATATTTCCCCAGTTCCATGCTTCTTCCGTCTCATTTACTGCCATGAAAGGCTTGAAAGAAGGACGGTAGAAATGGAAGCCGTCACGGCTATACCCTAGAAAGATTTCATTCTTTTTCTGAATACCCAGTTTGGCGCAGACTCCATTCTCCGGTCCCTGCCATACACTGTAAAGTCCCAACATGATACTTTCATAAGCAATGGCATCAAAATTGTAAATACCGGGGTCGACTTCCGGAAATTCCGGGTGACGCGGCTCTTTATCGCTCGGGGTAAACCAGTAGACTATATTCTTGTCCGGCACTCCTTTTCGGATACGATGCGCGAAACTTACTGCCATTTCGGGGTCTTTATTTTCCAGATAGCTGCGTGAGCGGGAAGAGACTTTTGTCCCATAACGCATGCTTAATGCCCACACATCACGGAACGGATTGTAGAATACCGATGAACGGTCGTATAAATCACCGGACTGGGCGACTCCCTCCCCCCAATGAATCCCGTCTGACGAGTATTTCAAGATAAATTGCCATCTGCGGTCGGTGGGGCGGCGTTCGACATTGAACATCTTGTACCGTTTGGACGGGTCTTTCTCCTGTTTGTCCAGCCAAATAGTAGCTGCGTCACGATTGCAGGTATCTACAATATTGGTTTGGTTCCAAATATCCAGTACAGGTTTTGTCCAGTGCTTGCCGTCTTCCGATTCTGCGTATCCGGTATAAAAGGTCTGATTGTCTCCTTTGTGAAGGACACCTGCACCTGCCAAGTACCACATTTTGAACTTCCGGTCTTTTTCATCATACCATATCCCGTCACTGAAGGGGGCAGCGTAAAGCCCGCCTTCGGTTGTCTTTTCCCATTCCCTGTCAGGTCCGAGTACCGGATTTCCTTCGTAAAACCGGGGAGTATGAATCACTCTGTCCAAATTGGTTTCTGCAATCAGAAAGGAATCAACAAACAGTTGCCGCCCTACATTTACCGGGATTACTCCCGGCTTTTGTTTAAGATAGGGTATCGGCATATCTTGTGCTTTTTGCGGCTCCGCATAGCGGGGTGGCCATTGTTCGGGCAAGTGTATGCCATTGTAAAGTACTTCTGTTTGGGCAATAGTTATGCCCGGTACTACCAAACTGAACAGTAGTACCGCAATATTTTTCATATTTATCATATTAATTCTTTCTTAGTTAATATCCCGGATTATTTTCTGTGATATAAGGGTTGGAATTTACTTCATTGATAGGAATCGGCAACCATTCGTGCTTATTGGTGACGAATCCTTTAAAGTCATCTGCCGATATGAACTTCTTGAAGTTAGGGTCTGATTCCTGCAACTCGGTAAAACGGCTGGCTAGCTTGCCCCAACGAAGCAAATCAAAGAAACGATGCCCTTCCAAGGCAAATTCCAGAATTCTTTCATTCTGAATATCAGCCATGGTTACGGAAGGGAGTTCGCTCATGTTGGCACGTCCGCGTACTTTGTTTACTGCCTGTAAGGGTGTCATGTCCGATGCCTGTGTGCCACCGCTGACTACTGCTTCCGCATACATCATCAACACATCGGCATAACGGATATACCGCCAGTTCACTCCATGGGCACGGGGCTGATTATACACATACTCCTTGACACCTGCACCTACACCGACCAGTTTAGGAGTCCCGTCCGCTTCCGTTTGTGTAGGCATGGAACAGTCAATACCTTTCCTGATACCTGCTTTGAATGGGTGCGCCAAAGGATTGGATACGGTGGCGAATCCCTCTTTTCCATTCTTTGCGGGATAAAGTTCTTCCCATTTATATCCACCGGGACCTTTCAGACGTATCGGGTTGCCGCCTGCGTCGTTTCTCAAATGAATGTTCGCATCCAAATCATTGAATATCATTGTAGAGAACATCCGGATATCCGTATAACCGTCCTTGTCTACCGAATTCACAAATGCGTTATAAAGCCAGTTATGTACTACGCCTTCATAGCCTACTCCCGCCCCCGGCAACATCAATCCACGTGAATCGAACGCCAAACCGGAAGTGGCAAGCCCCGGATTGAATCCTGCATTATCGACATCGCCTAGGAATTGAAATTCAAGGATTGATTCTTCATTATTTTCATGAGCGACATCAAAATTATCTGCATAATTTTTAGTAAGGTCATAAGTTCCGTACTTTCCGTCTATAATATCGGCAAATTCTTTGGCGGCTTCACTGTAAAATGTAGTCTTGTCTTCGCCATAATATTGCTCGATTCCACTACGGTAGAGGTAAGCTTTTCCCAATAAGGCGGCTGCAGAAGCTTTTGTCACACGACCGGCATTCTTGCTGTCCCAATATCCCTTTACGGGCAACAGTTCTTTCGCATGTGCCAGGTCTTCCTGAATAAAGTTCCATACGGCGGCAGGCTTTTCTAAAGGACGGACATAGTCATCACCATTGCGTGGCATCTGTCTGATAGGAGATATGTTCCGGAAATTAATCAACAGGTAATAATGCGCAAATGCTCTCCAGAAATAGGCTTCACCCATGTATGCGTTCCGCAGTTCCTCATTACCGCTGAAATCAACAGACGGGGCGGTTTCAATGATGTAGGATGCTTGGGAAGCAGTGGTGTACATCAATGTATAAGGTTGCTCGATAGTGTAATAACTGGCATTCAAATCAGCACCAAACATGCCCGGTTTGCCATAATCCGAATTGGACGATGCTTCGTCAGAGCGGATTATCGTGGTCTTAGAGCCGGAAGCTCCCAGGCAGCGTTGCGTAGACATATATCCGTACATGGTCATCACTGCGTCATTTACAGCGGACGGACTGGTGAAATAAGCTCCCATACTCGGCTGGTTCGGATTAATTGCCAGGTCATCAAAGATACCATTGCATCCGTGTAATATCAAGCCGCCCGCCAAGATAAATGCGGCATATACTTTCTTATAGTTTTTCATATTAATCATATTTTTAGTTATCAGAATGAAGCGTTAAAACCAAAAGTGAATGTCCGGGCATTAGGATATGAACTGATGTCAATGCCACGTGAGAACAATACATTGGAACTGACTTCCGGGTCATAACCGGAGTATTTGGTCAATGTAAACAGATTTTGTACGCCTGCGTAAACACGCAATTTATTGAACCGGATTGCTTCCAGCCATTTTTTAGGCAGTGAATAGCCTAACTGAAGGTTCTTCAGACGTAAATAGGAACCGTCTTCAACATAAAATTCACTCGGCAGGGAGTTTCCGCCACTTGTGTTTTGGGTTTTCATGACAGGTATTCCTGTATTCTTATTTGTTTTCGTCCATCCATTCATAGCCTCTTTGACCACGTTGTTGGAATAATCAAAATAATAGGTGTACTTTTTTTGATTGAATATATCATTTCCTTGTACTCCCTGGAAGAAGACTGTCAAATCAAAGTCTTTGTATTCCATGTTGATGTTCAAGCCGTATGTGAAGTCAGGGATAGGACTGCCCAGAATGACTTTATCATTTGCATTGACTACTCCATTCTTGTCCGTATCCGCAAATATGAAATTTCCTTCCGCATCAAAACCGTCAATCTTATAGCCATAGAATGAACCGATAGCTTCTCCCGGCATGGTAATGGAAGCTGCATCATTAAAGTAGCTGGACATTGCGCCGGAAGTAATCGGCTGTACGTTTTCTCCCAGTGATAATACTTTATTCTTCAACGTTGCGATATTGAATGTCGCATCTATATGGAAGTCTTTCGTCAATTGTTTCCTGTAATTCATCATAAACTCCCATCCTGTATTTTTTACGGAAGCTGTATTGACGTACGGTTTTTCACGCGAACTGTTGATTTCAAAGATTTGTCCGGAAGACAGATTCAAGTCTATCTGTGCCAACAAATCTACGTTCTTTTTCACGAAATAGTCTAATGATAAAGTCAGGTCGTTGTTGAAGAAGCCCAGTTCGATACCAATATCTGTGGTTTTGGCAGTTTCCCATTTCAGGTCTTTCGATTTCAGATAGGCTGCGCGTCCTGTCACATAGCGTTCTCCGCCTACTGTGTAGGGAATAGGACCATAAGCTATCGCGTCGAAATTATAGGGGTTGAGGAAGTTTGCTCCCAACTCACCGTAGCTAGCTCTAATCTTCAATTTACTCATTACAGGATTTTGAAACCATTTTTCCTGGTGCACATTCCATCCGGCGGAAACAGAGGGAAAGTAACCTACCCTATTGTCTTTGTGGAACTTGGAAGATTCATCCCGACGGATACTCAAGGACAACAGATATTTATTGTCATAATCGTAGTTCACACGGGCGAAGAAAGAAAGCAATGCCGCATTACTGTCGCCTGCCGAAATCTTACCATCTTCATTTTGGAATCCGGTAATATCCGTTCCACCCAAATCGTTAATCGTAGAGTTGGTCATGTAGCGATAGTATTCTCTCATCCAGCTTGTTCCTAATAAAGCGTCTATTGAGTGACGATTGAATGTTTTGTTGTAAGTCAGCAAGTTATCAATCGTATAAGTAAACTCTTCACCCCTTGTTTCCGATACGCTGTTGCGTGTGTTGCCGTAATCTTTATCAGGAGTTCCATCCGAGTTCCACTTTGTATAGTACTCGGGGGTATGGGTGTAATTGTGCTTATTGCTATAATTTCCACTTAACGATAATTTGTATTTTAAGCCGCCCCAAATATCCAGTTGGGCGTTCAAAGAGCCGATTAAATCCGTCACTTTATTGAACTGGTCTGTATAATGTAACGGGGCTATCTTATTCTGAGCCTTGCCATCTTCGGGGTTGATGTAATAATCAGGGCCACCAGAGGTAAACCGTCCTTGTTCATCATAAATAGGTAACGTTGGTAAAGCTATGTTGAAAGCTGTTGTAGGAGTTTTATCCTTATGGGTCAGTCCTAGTGTTTCGGAAAATGAAAAACGGCCTTTTTTATAAGAGGTATTCAGGCGGAAGTTATAACGTTTATAATCCGAATAAATCGTCATACCGGTTTGGTCAAGATAACCAAGGCTTGTGCTGAAGGTAGAGTTGTCCCCACCCCCTGCGATACTGGCATTCAGATTCCATACCGGGGCAAACTGTATCCATTCTTTTGACCAGTCGGTATTCAGGTTTGGATTAGTGGGATTGTCATTCTCCGGTGCATGAGGCAAGCCACTGTTATCTGCCACCATATTGGCAAACTCTCTCCATTCCGACGCATTGAGAAACTCCGGAATATTAGTCGTCTTCTGGAAAGCAAACGAACCGTCTATCTGGATAACGGGTTTGCCGGACTTTCCTTTCTTGGTAGTAATCAAAACGACGCCATTGGCGGCACGTGAACCATAGATAGCGGCTGCCGCACCGTCTTTCAGTACTTCGATAGATTCAATATCATTGGGATTCAATGAGCTTAATCCGGCGTTACTGAACGCTCCATCGATGACATACAGAGGTTCGGTAGCACCAAAAGAAGCGGCACCACGAATCACGATATTTACATCTGCTCCGGCAACACCGGCTTGCTGCACGATGTCTACACCCGGCGTACGTCCTTGTAAGGTTGAAGCAACATTAGATGATACTTGTTTGCTGATTTCTTGGGAAGAGATGGAAGCAACGGCACCTGTCAGGCTTGATTTCTTCTGCACGCCGTAACCGACTACTACGACTTCATCCAGTACTTCCGTATCATCCTGCAATTGGATAGAATATGAATTCTTACTCCCGACCTTTACTTCCTGTGTTTTATAACCAATATAGCTGACTGCTAGAAGAGCATCCGCCGGAGCATCCAATGTAAAGTTACCATCAACGTCTGTCACAGTACCCGTCCCCGCTCCTTTCACCAATACACTGGCGCCAATTACCGGTTCGCCTTTGGTATCCGTCACGGTTCCTGTTATTTTCTTTGTTTTTTGGCTTCCTTGTGATGCAACGGGAGACTCTTTTGCTTTTAGATATATTTTCTTCTCTCCGATTTCATAAGCCACATTCGTACCCGCGAATAAATCATCCAATACTTTAGAAAGGTCTTTGTCTTTTGCCTGGACGGAAACAATTCGTTCGGGATTGACAATCGTACGGCTATAAGCTACCGTAAGCCCTGTCTGTTTGGTAATGAGCGAAAATACTTTCTCCAACTTGACTTGTTGAAGATTCATTGTTATTTTCTGAGCCGATGCCGCAAGACTTACAGCAAAGCTCAATAACAATACAAGCAATACTCTGTTCTTCATACTTAGTTTGTTTAAAGTTATAAATAGGTTCTTAATCTCTTTGTATTTAGTGGACACACGAGATTAAGAAGCGGGTGAGGGAAAAAGCGTTTTTTTCTGAAGTTTTTTTATTTCTAATAAAGATTCGTATGGTAATATATTAGTTTTCAGTAAGATATGGTTTAGTTTTTATTTGTAGAAAAATGGAATATAAAAAGAAAAGTCCTTCCAGATTTTATTTTCAGAAGGACTTATATCAATAGATTCGGTTGCTTGGCAGTTCGTTAGAAACAACCTTTTGGGATAGTGACGGTATCCTGTCCACATAGTGACGCTATACTCACCGGATACCGTCACTATCACACAAGGATAGCGTCACTATATTTTTTTGCAATCTAGTAAAGTTCCTGATTCACCAATTCGTCAAAGAGCTTTGCATATTTTTCTGCGATTGCTTCTGCAAACATCTTACCTTTTTCTGCGGAAGCTCCACGCGGGTCGCCAACACCGGTATCTTTAGATATCTTTCCCCAGTTTCTGGGAATCCATGCCACCTTTTCATTCAAAGACTGTACGGCAAAGGTTTTATATTCTCCATTCCCTGCTTCTTCAAGATTGACCAGTTCGGGGTGATAGTGCATCATTACCGACGTCTCGACTTCATCCGCATGGTCACCCGGATTTTCAAAATAGTCTTTTGCTTTCAATACAGTGTACCACTCGCTGGATGCTATCAGGAAATCAGGATAGTCTACCGACAAATCACGAATCATACTTTTAAAAGTATTGCCGCCATGCCCGTTGATAATTACCAACTTTCGGATGCCTTGAATATAAAGGGAAGAAACAATATCCGTCAATATCGCTTTTTGCGTTTCATAACGCGTATGGATACAGAAGGGAAGTTCCCGTTGTCCCGGATTTTGCGACCCCATACCGATGGGCGGCATAACCATGCAGTTCACGCCATATTCCTGTTTAGCTATCAATGCAGCGTCAACCGCTACGTCATGGGAAAGAATACAATCCGTCATATAGGGCAAATGTAGATTATGAGGTTCGGTAGCTCCCCACGGCAATGCCACAATATCATATTTCCTGTCTTTTACTTTTCCATAACAAGATATGGATAAATCAACTTCTTTATTCATATGCCTTATTTATTTCTAATGATTCTATTATTTCATTTTTACTATCACTTCTTTCTTATCTTCATTATACTCAAACTTCACCGGAGCAATTTTCTCTAAATCCATCAATACTTTCTCTAATAATGTATTGTCCGAAGTCAATGTATAAACATACTTCAAAACGTTTTCATCTTCGACCTTAAACTCTACATTATACCAGCGGTTCAATATTTTAATGACTTCCGGCAGCGGGGTATCTTTAAATACTATCACATTCTGTTTCCACATCGACAAGCGTTGCATATCGTTCATTTTGGATATGGTGCACTGCTTGTTCTCTTTGTTATATACTAATCTTTCGCCGGGTTGCACCGGATATTTCTTTTCCGTAGGAAGAGTCAGATTAATATTTCCTTCATCCAGACATACTACTATATCCTTGTTTTCCGGGTAATCCTGTACATTGAAAGAAGTTCCCAGTACGTGAATTGCCGGCCCGTTCAGATTGACGATAAAAGGACGGTTCTTATTCTTGGCTACCACGAAATAGGCTTCTCCTTCAAGAAAAACTTCCCGGGTATTTAAAGCAAACTTCTTCGGGTATCTTAGTTTCGAATCTGAATTAATATATACTTTTGTTCCGTCCTGAAACATGATTTGTATGCGTTCGCCTTTATCTACCACTACTTCTTCGTATTCGGAAGTGCCGAACAGGTCGACTTTTGAATTCAGTTGCATATAAAGCCCGACAATCAAGACAACAGGTATCAATACGGCTGCAACCCGGAAACAGATACGTTTCAACTTCTTGATACGAATGTTCTTCCGTATCTGCTCTAATATTTTCTTTGAAGGAATATCATGGTCTACATACAAGTCTGCGAACTCATTTTTTATCAGCTCGGAATCCCGTGTCATAGCAACTTCCAGATAATCACTACCCTCTTCCGTAGCAAACCATTCTGCCACATATTTTGCATCTTCCAGACTGGCAATTCCTGCCAATACTTCTTCTATTTGTTTATCAGTAGGTCTATTCATCTTTATCACTTTATTAAATGGACACTCAAAAAGGTCATTAGTGTGGTGAATGCAACAATTATTAACATTTTACTCAAGTGGATACGGAGAAGTCTCAACGCTTCCGAATAATGCGTCTTAATAGTGTTTACGGATAAATTCATCCGTTCCGCAATTTCCTGATTCGTCAGTTCTTCCTGAACTTTCATCAAGCAAATATCCCGTTTTTGCGTAGGAAGCATATCCACGGCTTTATAAAAACTGGACATCAGCTCTTTCTTCTCCAAATTTTCTATCAGATTATCTTCGTAAGGTGAAGCAGATTGTGCCATCTCGTAGTTCTTAGTAATCGCACTGTTTTCATTGCGAATCAAGTTCAGGACATGATTTTTCGTCATCGTAAAGAGGTAGTTCTTCAGACTAATTCCCACACGTAGCTCAGAACGGAATTCCCACAAACGGGTAAAGACGTGCTGCACTACATCTTCTGCCATATCAGAACTCATTAAATAGCGATAGGCTAGTACATATAATAGTTTATGATACCTTTCATAAGCTTGGGTGAAAGCTCCTTCGTCACCTTGTTCAATCAAGGCGAAGAGTTTTTCATCATCTGTATCAGTATATTGAGTTGTCTTGTCTAGCATTTCCTGGATTCTATTAATTATTTTTCCAAAAAGATTAAAGGCTAATTTTTCAAGTTACAAAGATGGATTCATCTGATTACAGACTATATCCACAATTCTGATGGTCGTCTTCGTCTGTCTATAAATCAAACGATATTTGGGATGTATTAGAAAACTTCTGTAAATTTTGGTAGAAGTACTTCTTTTTTTGTCGAACATACCAATTGCCGGATGCAGACTTATATGATGAATTGCATTAAAAAAATCTTGTGTTACATTTATTGCTGCTTTTTGTCCTACATTACATGAATACCAGTTTACAATCTGCACAAACAACCGAAAAGCAGATTTATTCCATTTTACTTTGAGAGCATCCATTTGAAAAAAGCATTAACTTCCGCATCGTCAACCAATCCGCTGGCTTCGGAATCCTTTATTCTATTATCTAATTCTTCTTCCGAAGTTACAATACCCGGCATAGGTGCATCTTTCAAACTGGCATCGTTAATCAAAGACTCAAAATATGCTTCATTATATTCTGAATCTTCACCTAAAATTTCAAGACATTGCTCTATTTTTTCAGGGTTTGTTTCTTTTTTTATCCGTTCAACAAGTTTCGCTTTCTTAGCCTTAAATACAGGTTTGGAATAATATGTTGTTGAAGGTTCTTTTACTTTTGCCATAATCATAAATAGCTTGTTGTAGCAAAGATAGGAATTGTTTGGAGATTTTATACGAAAAAGTCCCTGATTAACAATTCCTTTTTTCAAATGGAGAATCATTAACCAAGGACTAAATTCACTAACTAATTAACAAATAGATTACAAGCGATAAGTAACCGTTCTTTCTTCCGGAGAGTCAATCCAAAGACGCCATGTGTCTGCTGAGACTTGCTCTATAGTTCCTATATTAGCTTTCGGTTGGCGACGGCTCTTGATAGTCAGATATCCTTTGCCTTCCGTTGCTTTTACTTTTATTGTTTTATTATCCATATAGATATGGATATTGCCATTCGGAGTAGGAACAGTGCCTTCCATCCATTTCAATCCGCCTAATGCCGGAGTAATAGCAAATTCTTTATAGCCTTCTTTTACGGGTTTTACTCCCAGGTAGTATTTACCCAACAGATAAATAGGGCTTGCTCCCCAAGCATGGCATAAACTCTTTCCATATGGACGTCCGTACATGGCAAGATGTTGAGTGCCACTCTCTTCCGGATTATATTTCTCCCAAAATGAAGTAGCTCCCTCTTTCAACATTCCACCCCAGTAGGCTTTCATTTCTTTCATTACGGCATTTTGTTCGCCAAGAGCGCAAAGGGCTTCCAGTTCGTAGAAACGCATATAAGGGGTTGTTATTTTCAAGATGCTGTCATTCAAAAGAACTGAATGTTTAATGGCTTGCTGCTTGTCTCCATTCAGATATTGGAAGAATACGGAAAACATATTCGCATAGCGGGTTACGGCATCACTTTGCTGTCCATTCACACAGTTATGCACAAAGGCTTGTTTCTGGATATTCCAAAAAGTTGGTTCCAGTTTTGCTTTCAAAGCAGCGGCCAGTTTCTCATATTTCTGCTTGCCGATTGCATCTCCTACCAATTCAGCACATAATGCCATGGTTTCCAAACTTCTGCAGAATAAGACTTGCTCGAAAGAGAGTTCTCCTTTCTTATCCAGATAGCCGTCTGCCCAGTCTACAAATACCCAGTCGCCGGTCATTCCTTCTACCATGCCATTTTTATTGGTACGTCCCAGTACGTAGTCCATCATTGTTTGCATACGTGGGTACAGTTGATTCACGAAGTGGCGGTCGCCACTGTACATGTAATAATCATACACACTAAGAAACCAATAGAAAGTATAATCCATGATAGTATTACTATGGCTTGTCACAGGGTCTTTGCCGCGAAGCAGCCAAATAGTACGTTTTACGGATTCATTATCAAAGAAAAGATAATAATTCATCAGGTAACTTTGAATAGCGTCACCACTCCATATCCAACGGTCGCGTTTGATGCCGTCAATAAAGAATTCGCGGGTAGTAAGATGCATGGTATATGCACCTACTTCCCAAATTCGGTTCAGTTCCTCATCATTACATCGAAAATTTCCACGATATTCTTCGGGAAGATATTCATATTGCATGGATACTTCTCCAATCTTCACACCCGGCTCGTGTGTAATATAGACATAGCGGAAGGCCTTGCTGTTCTCCAATGTATATTCGTTATCTGAATTGTTCAGAGGTGAAGTACTGCGGATAGCAAGGTCGGTAATTTGCCCCGGTTCTAATAGTAGCTTATCCAATGTTTCGCAATACGCCTTATCTTTTGCTTCTTCGGGACTTTCACCATAGTAAATCTCTATCTTTCCTTTTCCGGAAAGATTCTTTAGTGTGATAAACCCGAACGTTTCTTTTCCAAAATCATAAAGAGTCCCCCCTTCGGATTGTTCTGTTTGAGCAACAGGTTGCTGCGGTTCACGCATTAGGCTGAATTGGGAAGGACGTTGGGTGGCTCCGTCAAAGTTCCAGCATCCGGCCACCATATAAACGGTGGCAGACGTATCACTAGCCTTGCCGCTTTCGTCAATCCATTCCTTATCTTCATACGTCACACGCCAGGAAGAATCAGAATTCACTGTCTTTCCTTTCACGTAAATAGTGGGCGGTGTAGCCTGGTTCCAGACTTTGATATTCAAGTTATGCTTTCCTGCCGGAAGTAACATCGTTTCCGGCATGCCGAACTGAAGTTTTCCGTCCAACTTGGCGTTGTACTTTCCTTCGGCGGCAATAAAGATTTCTTCCGGTTCGGCAAGATTCAGTTGCTTGCTGAATTCTACGACTACATAATGACTATCTGTTTTCCAAAAAGGCGGGAAGAAAGCGCCGCGTTCCGTACGGCGGTTATTCATTTGGTTGCCCAACCAAATTTCATAGTCTCCCGGATACCATATCCAGGTCTGTGCAAAGGTGCTGCTCGCCAAAGACAAGGCACCAAGTAATATCATATACTTCTTTTTCATTATTCTTTCTATTGCTAACCAACTGTGTTATAAGAAATATCACTATCGGACATTCCGCAAATCCCTGTATTCTGCTTCCAATCCTGCACGTTCACGAATGGAGCTATCCACCTTAGGACCATTATTCTCCCATACATTGCCGGGACCATTGGCATTTTGCAGGTACTTCTCCCCTTCCGTCCAATTATCGCGTACGGTAATAAAGGAAGAGCCTTCATCCGTATATAGATAAAACCAGTGATTCGGGTCATGCACATAACTTGGTTTGTAAATACTGTGCACACAATTCTCCGTCACGTAACTTTTCGGCTGCGAGCCGAGGGTATAAACACCTGCCACATCGTACATATGCTTCGCATAATGATGAATCAGATTCGCATGAACCCTGTTATTACGCATGCAATTCACCGTTTGCGTCCAGCCCCATCCGAGGCTGATTCCACTATAAGGAACCTCACTGATTTCATTATGCTCAATGTTAATATCACTCACATATCCCGCAGCAATGGCAAGGCATCCCCAGTCCTCATTACCCACTTCCGTAAAATAGCAGTTATTGATTTGTTGATGGGTGCATACTTCCCGGCGGTCGGCAGGGTCGTAAGGCAAATGAGTTTCATGAGCCGCTGGAGAAAAACTACCGACTATCAAGCCATTCCCCGCAATATCACGGAAAAGACAACCACGGACTACACCGCCTTGTGTCGCTTCCTCATAATCCAATCCGGTAGAGCCTAAATGCTCAAACCGACAGCGTTCAAAATCAATCTGATTGGCAGCCGCCACACGGACAGCCGCAGCCGGACGTCCCAGCCATCCCTGATTATCCAGCGGATGATTCAGATAATTCCGTTGCATCTTTGGTTCTATCCGATAGCCGTCCGTCAGATACATACCTGCTTGAAGCGGCACATGCCCCTTTTCTGAAGGACGCATCCAAGTAGTGTATGAGAATGTAATTTTCTCAAAACGGATATTAGAGACAGGACGGTCTAATGTACCTTCCACCTGCACCAATGTTTCAACGGCAGGAATGATAATTTCCATACCGGCATCCTGCATCTTCTCTCCCTCTTTGGGGTAATAATAGACTTTACGGGTATTGATGTCATGGTACCATTCTCCCGGAACATCCAGCAATTCCTGTGCATTCGTCAGATAGAAAGCGGAATTATGTCCATTCGTCGTCACCATCGGACGCGGCCAAGGATGCTCAAATTGAATCCGGCTTTCCGGCTGATGAAAGCGTACCGCTGCACTATCGTCCTGAATCTCTACGGAACGGATACGCAGATTTGCCACACACCACATCTGATGAAGCACCATTTCCGCATATTCCGCTTTTAAAGTTCCTTTATTATCTATCAGTTTGCGAACAGCAGCCGCAGGAACATAAAGAATCTCATTCTTCTCGTCCACGCTGCAAATGCGGTTCATCTTCTCGAAGTCTTCCACATCACGGGCACGGACAGCTTTCTTGCCATCTATCCATAATTGCCGGAAATCCAACGGACGTCCATTGAATGTCGGCACGTCCGCTACCCAAAGTTTTCCTTGCTTTTTCCAGTTACGGATGCGCACGCCACCACTTAATATTGCTTCTTCACCGGAGATGGAACGAATTACCGTAGGAGATTCCTTTGTTCCGCCATCTTCCGGTCGAATAAAAACAGGTTCATGCAATGCATATGTTCCGCCTTCCATATAAATAGTGATTCCATCTTGAATACGGTTATCGCCTGTACGACGCCACTCCCGTGCCTGTCGCAAAGCCGAAGTCAGAGTTGCTTTCGGAGATTGCTTCGTGCCGTCATTGAAATCATTCCCTTTCGGAGAAACCCATATATCACCTGCCATAAGCGTGGAACTTATGGCAAGTAATGAACAAGCTATTTTTAAACTCTTTCCAATCATAGTCTTATCTTGTTAATGGCATCCATACCGTCATTTCTCCCTTTCCTCTGTTTCCCCAGGCATAATAAGGAATCAGACGGATATTCACGGTTCTTTCAGCCTGAGCCACCGGACGATAAAGCACTCCTTCCCAAGAAGCGGGAGATGCCAAACGTGCTGTCCCTTCAAGAGCCACTATCGGACTGCCTTCTATCGTTACTTTCTTAGGAGTCAATTTAATATCGGCAGGAATCAATACATTATCAATCTTTTCACCGTTTGCAATATCCATACTTTCCAGGCAGTAAACCAACGGCCCGCGTTTCACAACTACCTGATTACGGATTTCCTCTGCCAACGGATGAGCTTCAAGCAAACGGACAGGCATATCCATTGCGAGTTCCACTACATCGCCTTTTTTCCATACGCGATTGACTTCCGCATATGTATTCGCTTTTGCATCCATTTGCATCGGCTGCCCATTCACTTTTAATACAGCCTTTTCACACCATTCCGGGATACGAAGGAAAAGAGAGAAAGCACCCGCCTTACGGGGAACTTTATTCAACGTCACACGTACATTACCATCCCAAGGATAATCCGTCTCCTGTACCAAAGCAATTTCGCCTTTATCCTTCCAGTCCGTTGTTAATGTATTTGCGCCATATAAGTTGCAGTAAATACCTTCCGGACTCAATGTATATGCATAATTCTGTGCCTGGCACAGTGTACGCAATGTATTCGGCGGACAACAGAAACAACTGATATATTCCGTCCGTTCTTTCGGCCAGCGAAGCGTATAAGGCAAATCGGCACTGATACGCAACGGATTCGTATAGAAGTACTTCTTACCATCGAGACTAATCCCGCTCAGTACACTATTATAAAGGCAAGTCTCTACCAGTTCAGCATATTTCGCATCCCCCGTCACTTCCAGCATACGCCAGTTGAACAGCATATTGCCGATATTGGCACATGTTTCATTATGCGCGGTACTATTGGGCAACTGGTAAGGACGCCCATAACTCTGGTGCACTTTCTGGATACTGTCCGGCTCATAACAAGTACCATCAGGCGATGTACCATCATAAAGCGCTCCGCAGGCTCCGGTCACATACATTTTGCGGGTGACAATATCATTCCAGATACTAGTCAGATTCTTCATCAACTGCTGTTCTCCCGTCTCCGCATATACATCCGTTACTCCGGCATACAGATAATTGGCACGTACGGCGTGTCCCATTGCCCGATACTGGTCACGGAAAGGAATACGGTCCTGATTGTCATCCGTTCCATTTTCCACCATACCGCGAATATCAATCAGATTCTTGGAAAGTTCCAGATAACGGAGATTTCCGGTAGCACGATACATCTCGACCACCCCCATATAATGAGAAGGACAAATGGCATTACGAGCCAATTCGGCAGAAGCCGTTTCATAAAAATGACAAAGGAAGTCCGTTGCTTTCACAGCGGCATCGAAAAGAGTTGTCTTTCCGGTGGCACGGCGATGGACAATACCTGCCATCATCAAGTGTCCCAGATTATAAGTTTCAAAATTCAGACGATTGGCAAAAGCGCCTTTCTCATCTTCCGCACCTACTTTCGTGCCAATCACAGTCTGTTTGTGCTCATCGTTCAATGCATGAGAGTCAATCCCTTTATTCAGTTCCTCAATGATGACAGGCGTATGTATATAACCGTCTGCACGTTGGGCTTTTACGACACAAATTATAAAGTTGTCCATTAACTTATCCAACTCCGGGTCTTTATTAACAGCATAGACAGAAGCAACTCCTTCCATCCATTTATACATATCTCCGTCATGGAACGGCGGTCCCCAATGTTCGCCCTTGCACACACCGGACGCAATCTCAAAATTACGGAAACCGTGAGAGACTTCCGGTGCATTCCAAGTGTTCCACATACTTTGCAGGGAAGTCCGGCTAAACACATTAAAACGGTCGCCCCAAAAACCGTCCGTCCAATGTACGGCACCCATTCCGGTATTAGCCATTTTAGCAAAACGGCTCTGACTCATATCCGTCAATCCATTGCTTTGCGCAAATGCTCCCGTGACGGAGGCGGAAGCTAAAAAAAGTAACAGCTTTATCTGTTTCATTGAATATGGATAATTTTATAATTTACACTCTATCTTTAGAAAAAGACGTAATTATCCGCATTTTGTACTCAATAAAACAAAAGCGAAGACTGTCCTGCCCGGCAATCCCCGCTTTCTGTAAATCGTAGCCAAAAGAATGATTCGCTATTTTTCAGGAGTATAATTCAGCTCCGCCTTTCGTGCCTGCGAATGTTGAAACTGCCGGGCAACCTTATATTCATGTCCGTCTTTCAACAAATAACTTCCTGTCTGCTTAAACCAAAAACTGACATTAGCTTCCACACATTGCCGGCGAATATCCAATATCCAATCATAATCACATACGCGGGCTTCTTTCCCCGACTCTCCCCCGGCAACTACCTGTTCAACCCACTCTCCCAGTTCTCCCCTAAAATCAATCCGGCTGAGAAGAGGCTCACAGATAATGATTTTATGTTTAATTGGAGACGCCTTATAAATAGGCAGACGATAATCCACCCTGTCCTGATTTTCCATTGTACAGCAAATCGTCACATTATCATAACCGTCTCCCCAATCAGAGGGCAAACATTGTTGCAACCTGTCTATCCGTTTGGTGATGAAAAGAAAACGAAGGTCCTGACGTACCCGCATCATTTCCCATGCTTCAGCACGCCATTCGTCAGCATTCTCAATCAGAAAATCGGAAGTAAAACAAGTATATACCAAATTGCCTGAAGGAATTTTATACGTGCCGTTCTTTTTCCGTTGCAGAGGCAGGTCAAACTTTTCGGTCTTTGCCACAACCGAACTATCTTTCCCGTATTTGCCATCCGTACGATATACATAACAATGACGACAGCCTTCACTAAGTTTATGACAGCCATGCCAGAGATTCCACATCGAAGCTTTTTCACCCATTTTCTTTTTTTCTTCAAATGTATATCTTATCTGCCATATATCCATAAAAAGAGTGCACCTTTTTCTTCAACAGAAAAAAGGTGCACAAAACACAAACAAAACAAACAATAGAGCGACCTTCACAGGCAGCCGGTCGGTTAAGACCATATCTTTAATCCGCCCATCTCGATGCGGGCAATTTCTTCTTACAATAGGACTTCGTCCAGCTATACGATTTTCTTTTTCGCAGGTAAAGCGTATCTCCACAATGCTTTATCGCTTCCCAGTCAAAGATAGAATGATGTCTTATCATCCGTTCCCACCAATAAAGAAAATGATATGTAGACAAAGGTATTAACATAAACCACCAAGATAGCCATAATGACAATCCCAAGCCTGGTAACAATGTGAGGAAAAAACATTCCGTATATTGTCTCAAATGAATTCGGGCCTCCATTTCCTCCCAAATTTCCAAATACTTATAGCGCGTAAAGTAACAACCAAAAATCATAAAAGAATGTTTCTTCTTACCGAGAAAACATTTCGCCAAACGACTGTTATATAAAATCATTATCCCTAATACTGTTTGTAAGTTCCACCCTGCAAATGTCCGTATAATCGCGAATATGGCAAATTGTATTCATGTCTAAGAGAACAATACTTGTTCGGGAATATGACTATTAGCACAAATTTAAAATCCCATGTTTCGATATATACAAAAACATTCATCCAAAGATGCTCACTTTTGTGTTATTTGCATAATTCGGGGCATGTATATCTGATTATTAGAACAGAACAACCACCCCAGTTTAACTGGTCACTGATATTGAAACATATAGAATGAACGATATATTCCAATTATCTTCAATAATTCAACAAAGATACTACATTTATATGTATTTTATATGAAATATAGATAAAAATCATTCAATAATGCATTAATTTTAAAAGTGCATCCTCTTTCCCACCGGAAAGAAGATGCACAAACAAAACAAACAATAGTCTACCTTCACAGGCAGTAAATATAGGTTCATGAACCACTATCTAAATCATCAAATAATGGCAGGGGCATGAACCATCGGGGAAATGAGGTGCTTCACAGCAGCTACTTTGTAATATCATACTCGTTTAATAAATAATTGATAACTTCACTTATAGAAGAGGGTTCTTTCAATAATACTTGTTTATTCTCTCCCAATAGATATATAGAAGGAAGAGAACGTAAAGAATACAGCTCTTTTTCAAGCAGTATGTTCCTTGCGTCATAACCGTTTACCCACGGAGAAGGAAGAGAATGCTGATATTCTTTCCACGTCTCCATATCACCTTCCGTACAAATCGTAATAAGGGCGAGTTGTGGCAGAGCTAATCCGTTATGTTGTAAACAAGAGTTTATTATTGATGCCTCGGATAGCTCCCGCATTAATTCCCAGCAATGAATACAATCCGGATCATAAAACAGCAGTATAGTATATTTAGCAGGAATGTCCCATAGATTCTGATGCTTTCCGGTAGGAAGTATGAAATCAAAATCTGCCGCTTTAGTTCCTGCCCGATTCTTTTTAAGCATTTTCAGTTGATACAAAGGACGTACACGCATCATTCCATTCAGATGCCCGGAAACCAATGTCTCTTCCAATACTGAAATATAATAATTATCATTGCGTAACGGTGAGTCCGGCTCATACAAATGCCGTTCCAACTGCTTCAGAAACCAATGGCTTACCATTTCATTAACTTTAGTTCTCAATACCAGCTTCCTAAGACTTTCACAAGCCTTATTCTCTGTCAGCCCTGACAATCGGGAAAGATAATCCACTAACATTCTTTCAGTTGTAACCGACTTGTTTGTCCACCGGACGGTATCCGCAAAATCATACATATTCCAAAAACAATCTACCGATACAGTGTCCTTGTGTTGTACTGTCGCAGTATTTGGTTTATCTCTATTAGCGGAACAAGTGCATAAAAACAAGAACATGCCCGAAATAGTATAAAATCGTAATTTTATTCTCCGCTTATTCATATTCTACAATTTGATATATTCATCCTCATATCTCCTTTCACTCTTGACACTATTTGAATTATCCTTCCTGACGTATCCGAAGTTCAAAATATCCATTCCTACCAAACAGACGCACCTTTCCTTCACGTGCATTGCCTGTGCCATTTTCCTTTACATGGACAAAAATGTAATCATTAGCAGAGTCTAACTGCGGATAAATAATAGCGCCTTCGTGCCGTTGTTCAGCTATCCCGATCCAATCACATGAGCCGACCACTTCTCCGTAATTCGTATATAGTATAGGGAGCACTGTATATGAGCGACCGATAGAGGAATGACGTTCAACAGTTACCGTTTTTTGTAGAACACCATATTGGATAATACTTGTAAATGAGTATTCCGTACCTGCATCTTCACTTGATTCCGTGAAACATAAGTCCATCTCAACGGGATTATCAGGAATATCATTACAAACTGTTTCCCCCATTATTTCTGTCCCGTTTGCTTTCACCGTTATCAATCCACGCTGAAGATTGGGATAGTCCGGGTCAAACATGGTGTAACCTTCCAATGATTCATCCCGGATGCACCGGTAGAAATGACCTAACACAAAAGAATTCAAGGTTTCATTACTATATATAATCCAACGGGAATTTTCAAATCCCATCTGATAACCATTCTGCAAATAATTCTCTTGATAATCATGTGTACCATTATACTCTAATAACATGAATGCTTCCATATCATTAGTAAATCCATTCTTTTCCGCATTCTCGAATGAATTAGCGCCAAATCCCGTAACACTCCGGATATTCAGTTTATAGTAATCATTGCCTACAATTGAATTCAACGGAACTTTTTCTCCTGTAGCATCATCTATTGTACATAAACGGAGTTTATAGTATCCTTCTCTTTCTGTCCCATCCGCTGCCGTATATTTTCCATGTACGACAATGTGAAATCCTTTATGTGCATCCAAACCCATATTCCGAATCTGATACAGATAAATAGGAGTTGACAAAGGGGCAAGGTTACTGACAGACAAAGTGGACGGACTGGTATAATCCACATCTGCCAATACAGAGGCTGACACAGGACAACCCAACCAATCTATTGAAATCAAATTAAAATTGCCGGCTGTTACCCCCACACTGAATTTCGCAACATTCCGTTTTAAACTGAAACCATTACTACCATCACTTTCCATCGCATTACGAATAGCTATCATGTTGAGTGATGAAAGAGTAATACGCCTGGTAGCCATAACAAAGGGTGGTTTTACAAGTGCTTCCGTACTTGTGGATATCTTGCTTTCCAAGTCCTGTAAAGTATGTATTGTCCCTGCTTCCATAGGATAATTAGCTATCAGATACAATGTATGTTCTCCTGTGGCTGAAGGAATGTTTACTGTCGTCTTATATTCATTTCCAGTCCATTCCAATACAGGATGCTGATGATAAACAACATCTCCCATATGGTCGAATATAAGGAAGTCCATACTTTCAACCTTTGCTTCATCGGCAGGAGTAGCTGTTCCCCGTGTATGCACTACAGACTCTTGTTGCACGCTCAGTCTCAAAACCATTTGTTCCTGTACGTCTGTCGTATCGTTGGTATCCGACATTTCATCACTATTGCAAGCTTCCAAAGAGAAAAGCAATGCAAACAGGAATAATTGAATATATTTCTTTTTTACTATCATATCTATCATTTCTCTTATCCAATAGGGGTATAACGCAGTTTCACACAACGCACCGTATGTCTCCCATTTCGCAATTCATCCGTCGTGGCACTTCCGTCCGGATCACTCATGGTTGCTACAATGAAGGTGCCATCCTCATTCTTTCCCCAATAACTGTCCGAAAAGAAATTATTGGGAAGCCCGTTGGTTCCGGCATTCAGGAAAACATAATTCATTTCCTTTCCTGTAGGCAACCTCCATCCACTGCCTAAATTTGTACATATAGAGGACGCATTTCCCTTCGTGACATTCGTTACATCTGAACTTGAGACTATAAAATCTGAAAGTTCAGGGGGACGGACATCAAGGGTACAGTTATAGCGATATTGTTTATTCTCTTTATAATTGTCTATGAGATGTCCTGATCCGTAACTTACATACGCCTTTCTGTCATTTGTATCATGTTCCTCTATGCACCATGCTTCAGCAGAATTAATCGCCCAATTTTCACGTATGGTAGCTAATCTCCAGCATCCCTTCCCTCTTATTGCATCATTCTCATTTACCTCTTCAGGATAATATTTCCTACATCCAGTTTCCTGAGTGGCTCTTTTATAAAACTCATCATTATAAATACCTGTACGGATCCAGTTTGCCTCTTCCCAATACCCCATGGCTTCAGCCCAGGTAACAGGATTATTTCCGACACGAATTGTTTCTGATCTATAAAGTTGCAGATTAAGCTCAACAGATGCGGTACCCGATTTTAATGTAGTCACATATATAATATCATTACCAGTATTCCAGTTTCCACGTCTGAACCCGACACGCCCGCTTTTTTGATTCGCGTCATCATATTCTATTGTCATCTGCAGTTGATTACCGATTGTCACCTCATCGGGAAGTTTCACTTCAACTGGAGCGTTACAAGCAAAACGCACATACGAGTAAAAACGTAACGACTTTACTTCAACCGTCTTTTTGTTGACAGCAAGAAAGCTAGCTCCCGTTATTTCAATCGGAACATTGATTTCCGACCATCCGGAAACGTTGGATTTCACTTCAAGAGACTCTTCCCCATAACCGGTAACCGCTTTAATATTCAAACTATAATGCCTGTTGCGGGTTATATTCCATTCGGTAGAATGTGAATCAATAGAATTCATTGCGTCACCAATCGGCAGAGTATATATACGGGTGATTCCTCTTGATGTTCCTTTAATACGCAATGCCATTCTGTAAATCTCATCCATCGGCAGATATTCCGGCAAATATATATCGCCGGATGACCATGCGAAATGATTCTGTTCCGTACTGCCATTTCCCAATGAGAAAACACGGTTATCCAGAAACCCCTCTTCTATCTTGTATTTATTGGGAACCAGAGAACTGTATTTCGGAGTACGGAGTAGCTCCATAGACTCAAAATTGACATATTCGCCCGTAGGATTTCCATTTTCACAAATCTCCGTACTGAGATCAAACTTCACACTTAACTTGGCAATTACCCGTTGCAGCTTTATCTCCAGTTTTGATACAGGAACGGATGCCCCCTCCGGATATATCTCATTTTTACTTCGTACATTCACATTGAGCAACTGCCGGAAAAATACAAATTTTGAAGCACTCAGGCTGCTTTCCGTATTCATCTGAATATTTTTCAAATCTTCAGGGCTGTTGATTCCGGAAAGATCTACCGGCTCATTTCCTATCACATAAATATCATTGTATCCTATATAGGTAATGGCAACATGATCTTCATTTATATCTATCAATTGATTGCTGACTAAAACTTTAGGGCCGTAAGGATTTGAAGTGCGTGTCGAAAAAATGATAACACGCAATTGTGATACCTCATTTTCATCCCCTGCAACAAGTTTCGGCATGATACTGACAGGAATTTCCTTGCCTTCCCCCTGGCCATTACTATCGGAAGATGCTTCTATTCCGTCAGTACAAGCAGTGAGCAGATATAATAATGTCACAACGAAGCTATATATATAAACTAATTTCAGTCTCATTCTCTCGTTTAATTATAAAGTATCACATTTCCGTATCCTGCAATATGATTGTCCACCCTGATACGGTAACTGCCGTTTGCATATAAGTATCCGTATCACCGTCCAAATCATCTATAAGCGATATTTCTACTTCATACACATCCTGCCGGTCAAGTTCCGACTGGATGCGGGTATATGGATGCATCCTGATAAGTTCGACTAAGTCAGAACGGTAGAGTTCCTTGATTGTACCGTCCTGCATCAACCGTTCTATCAGTAGCGTCAATTTTTCCCCTTCCACCAAACGCATCAAAGAAAAAACGCCTGCAAATTGATTCCATGCATCATTATTGGTGCCCTGATATGGATAATATGTCAATTCGTTGCCCGAAGCAACTACAGAATTATCAAATTTATAAGTCGCCCCTTTAGGGTCAACCACACGGACACGCACGCCATCCGCACAGCGGTGAATACATGGTATTCCGCTTTTTTCAAACCACTTCACATTCAGATGCAAATGATTCTCATTCTTTATAAATGAAAGAACTTCTGTGTGTTCCTTCACATCGTTTACTTCTACTTGTTTCATAGCATGAAAAACAGGAGTCAGTTTATGGTTCACGCTACGGTCTTCAACTGCGTTGAGTGATAATAACGCCTGCTCAAGCGTAGTCTGTCCGGCAATAAAGGCCGGTTGCAAAGTGACTTCATCAGTCAGGTTTCCCCATGCCACCAACGTATAGCTACCGGCAGAAAGTTCCGGGTCAATCCGAAAATCTTTCGGGAAAGGCTCCCCTTTACGAGTTATGCATTTCAGAAAACATCCGGCTGCATCAAATACATACAAGTCTATTTGCTGTACGTCGATGTCGAAACGATCGGGGCAAGTATTGTCCGTGTGATGAACATATTCGAAAGCCACCTGGAAACTTCCCTGCGGACAACCGGAAAAATCTTCATTAACGCATCCTGTAATAAGCCATAATAGCACTGATATGTATGCCACCATCCTTCTTTTCCGGTAAAATGTATTATCCTTGAAGTGCATGTTAAATTGTTATTGAGGGGGATTTTAGATTCCTTCACCGGGGCAACTCCCCGGCAAAAGAATCCGTTAAAATCTATTTTTAATGAACCGGCAAAAACTAATAATAATTACATTCCCAGTTCTGCATCCTGTTCAACTTTCGTCCATGGTTCCACAGTGATATGTGCCTGCATATACGTTTTCTGGTTGATAGGATCTGTCGGGTCGACAGTTACATCTTCGTCATCAGGATAACCAATTGAAGTAATTCTTGAGATGTTTACATTGTAAAAACGGTTGCGCATTACTGAATAGAACAGGTTGTTGGCTTCCGTCTTTCCGTCCATATTATCTTCAACATTCACACGATAGTAACAAGTACCTCCGGTGTACTGGAAAATACGTATTGTTCCTTCAACACTTTCCTTATAGCCCGGTTGTGCATCCTTAGGATGAGAATATTTCTTGATGGTAACAACTGAATAAATACCTTCAGAAGTAGAGAATGAACTTCCATAATATACACTTACAGGATTTTCTATATCACCTTCGTCAACGGCACTTCCCTCGTCTACGGCATTTAACCATTTCTGTTTTCCGGCTTTATTCAAATAAGTCTTTAAAATCATGCCCAAGCCATAGGTTGCCAAGTTTCCACTAAAGTCTGCAGGAGCCGTATAAATCTGATTTTCCCATTCCGGGACAATAAAATATGGCGGTACGTCTTTTCCTCCTGTAGTATAATCAGTTCCGTCTAATTTATTTTCGATAGTAAGATTGCTACTACCATCACTTTTCACTTCAACAGCATTAATCATCACATTAGCCGCCGGAGCAAATACACCTTTCACCAACACATAAGTAGTGTTTCCCCTTACTGGTGTCTGATTGGAGTTCTCCGGCAAATATATAGACTTTATAGCTTCCCCATCAGTACTTGCTTTCAAATCCAAATCCGGCTCATTAACCTCGTCATAATATTTAGCGAAATCTTCAAATGTAGAGCTAGTATTAGTCATTGTATAAAACGGTGTAAGGAAACCATTAGCCTGATTATGCAGAAACATATAGCTCTGAACCGGAAGATTACGAACGGCAAATGTCGGAGTAAGCAATTTGCCTAATGTCTTACTTTCACCATCTTTCAATATCAAAGCGTCCGCATTTGCATAAGTAGCCTGCAATTTGGCAGCAGCACGGGATATGGACACCTCCAAATGATTATTTTGCTCCATTTCCGCCGAACTTTCATACGACGGTTTCGAGCAATCCTCAGCAGAGACCCCCGGATATAATGTATATTCGGTTACCTTCAATACGTTTGTCATCAGGAAACCATTGGTCTCCGCATTCCCATTACCGGATATTTTGTCAAAGTTGCCTACACGCGCTACAGCAGGTGCCGTTTCTATACCTTTGGTATGGGCAATACGTCCTGCCTTTGTACAATGCGTCAAAGTAACAGCTTCAAATTGAGCAGTTGTAGTGGTAGACGTAATCCATTCATCCTGCATATTGGCTACTACATACACTTTCTTTTTACCGGAAGTTAATTTCAATACAGCAGTGTGCTCCGTACCATGTTCATCTACAGTAACATTATCCGTCTTTGCTTCAAAGCTACCGGATTCATTGAAGATATAAGCCCGCAGATTTTTGATGTTTTTTTCTGTAGTAGTACCTTCATGTGTATCACCTGTTGCACGTGTGACACCATCTTTGCCAAGTTTAAATACGAACTTCGCCCAAGTAGGCTCTCCCTCTACGACCTCGATATTACCGTTGCCGTTGCTTCTTTCTTCGCCTAACTTGTCATCATTGCTACAAGCAACAAATGTCATTGTTGCCAGTGCAAATACTCCGATTAAAAAATCATTCTTTCCCATTTCTTGTTTTACAATTAAAATATTAATAAAAAAATAAACTATTATATATTGATACCTATATGTCCTTGTCCTTCATCCGATAATACACCTTTATGTAGCCGGCCCGGCGCAGTTGAGGGAAGAAATGCTCTTTCAGAAAACGATAAGGCACTCCCTTTTTGAGACGTTGCAACTGCCCTTCACGCCCTTTTCCTATTGGAACGGAATCAATAATCTTCAATACATCCGCACGATCTGCCATATCAGAACGTTCCACTTTATAGCGTAACTCTTCCCAACCCTCATCGCCATTCACCAAAGCAAAACAACTATCCGGCAAAGCAATCCGGCTGGTTATATATTGTTTCAACGCTTCAGCCCTTTTTCCCGACAATTGTTTGTTGAAGTCAAAAGCACCTTCCGGTGAGGATAGTCCTAATAATACCACACGGGCAATTTCAACTTCCGGGTCTTCACTTATCCGGCGGGTCACATCAATGATATGCTCCAACACTTTCTCGTTATCCAAATAACTATTGTCTATTTCAGCTTTTGCCAGTTTAAAATAAACGATTTGTGCTCCTTCCTGCTCACCGGCTAGAAGCTTTCTATCCGTCGAATAATTCTCTATCGGTTCTACAAATTTCTCTGTTTCGGCAAGTATTTCCGTAACGCATTTATGCGGCAATATTTCCGGCACTTCCGCTTTATCCTTTATTTCCGGTTTAACAATAGAATATTCTTCCGACCGGTTCCATGCTAACAATTCCACCATATCCAACTCTTTTTCCATACAGCACCTTCTAAGCTGCCGTCGCAACAGTAATTTAGCCTGCCATACCCAAAGTTCGTTTACTAACATGGGAGTCGAATAACTGATTGTATTCCATTGCCGATTGGCTACCATATATATGGAATCTTTTTCCGTTTCGGAAGGATGCAGCACTTCTTTCCTTCGAACTATCTTTTCCCGTATTTTGCCGTTTACCCGTATGGAAGGAAACGTAAAAGACTGATTTCCTCTTATATCTATTAATATAGGTGTAAGCGACAATTCATCATTTGCTTTAGTGATACCGGGGGCAACCAACAGATTAAATCTCAAACTTACGGAATCCCCTTGTAGATTCTTCTCTATCGAAAAATCTTTTATTTTGATGGAATCACAGTTTTGGGCAGAAGTTGATATAGCCGTCATACTCACAAAAAAGGAAGATATTATAATCAGAAAACTGTTCATTGGAAATATTATTTAAGTAAATATATAATGGAAATAGCAGCACGTGTGGGACCTAAATAATTACGGTTCTTTACACTTATACGTTTACCACACTCTTTGCACGGGTATTTACTATAATGCAGGCGTGCATAGCCTACTCCTAACGTTCCCTCCACACTCCAACGTGGTGAAAGAACCCATTGGTAGCCATAGCTAAATCCAAATCCGGCAAGATTCCCTTGTCTTCTAAAGTCACCCAGTCCGAGGTATCGGATATTACTAATATTATATTGTCCGTAAAATAGATGTCCGCCAAAGAAATGTCCGTTGAACCGTTCGCATAGCCAATACCGAAATTCAGGTTGTATCAGCCAATGCTTCATTTTTCTATTGTTAGAGCCATAACCATTTTTACCCAAGGGAAATGGATTGTATGCTGCCCATAAATCAATAGTCAGTTTTGGAGATATCCCCCATTCTACCCCAATATTCGGAGTTTGCATTACACCGCCATATAGCAAGTTCGTTTTTATAGCTACATCCTGCGCGTTTACCAATAAGTGTTTTGTCAGAAAAAACATAAAGAAGAATATACTTGCTTTATTTTTTATATATCTGTTCATATGCCCGTGTTTTGTTTGAGACTTTGCTTCATCTCTATTTCATGATAGAGACTGAAACAAATACATTTGCTATAAAATACTAATTATAAGATAGTTATAATAATAGATAAATATGTATTTGTTTCATTATTATATATTGTGAAAGGAAAACAAGAAGAACTTAAAATAAGATATTGGCATTTAATCTATTAAGAATATAAATGCTGAAACAATTGTGAAACATACAAGCCAAACAAATTAAATAACTATATTTTATAAGATGAAACTTATGCAAAACGAACTACTTTATCTTGAGGAGCACCTGTCATGCCAAAACTATATGGCAACTGTCAAAACCGGATTCAAACACATTGAATTTGCAGAAAATGCTGAATTTGGGGAGAACAATGCAAATAAGAATTATTTGTTATTCTTTCTCAAAGGAGATTTTACAATAAATTGCAACCAGTTCCATAACAGGATATTTCATGCCGGAGATATGATATTGATTCCACGCTCAGCACATTTCAAAGGAGTGGCAAAAGGAAAAGCAAGCATAGTATCCATGTTCTTTGATAGTCCCGAATGGTATTGCGACAAACTTATATTTCATTCACTATCAATATTTTGCAATAACGAAAAATACGAATTTGAACCCATTAAAATCCGATACCCGTTAACCGCCTTTTTAGAGCTGCTAAGCTACTGCATCAAAAATACAATGAACTGTTCACATTTGCATGACCTGATGCAACGGGAGTTCTTCTTCCTGCTTCGAGGTTTTTACAAAAAACAGGAGATAGCTATGTTATTTTATCCTATTATCGGAAAAGAAATGGACTTCAAGGATTTTGTAATGCGCAACTATACCAAAGTCAGCAATATCGAACAACTCATTTCGTTGTCTAATTTAGGAAGAAGCCGTTTCTTTACCAAATTCAACGAAGCCTTTGGAATGACAGCCAAACAATGGATGCTGAAACAGAAGAACCAACAGATTTTGGAAAAGATGACAGAGCCCGGCATATATATTAAAGATGTTGTCGAGGAATTGGGATTTGACTCGCAGGTTTACTTCAGCCGTTACTGCAAACATCACTTCGGATGTACTCCAAGTCAATTAATGAAGCGTTGTCAGGCTGATAATAAAGCTATTCGGCACACAAAATCCTGAATTGTACAAAATGAATAAATTATTGTACTTTTTGATAAATGCTATAATGAAAAAAAGGGCTTACTTTGCAGCAAATTAATCACTGAATAAACAGAGTGCTTTAATTCCATCTCTATCATGAAATAGATTACAGTGCTGCAAATATATATAAAAAATTAATACTATATATTCTTTTTACAAATTATAATGCAGAAAAAACAAGTATCTAAGATAAATTGGTCACCATACTATTTACCTTATCAAGTAAGGACACATCAAATTCTTTCAAATAAATGCGAGTCATCTCTTCCGAAGTATGTCCCAAACCCGCACTGATTACAGAAACAGGTGCACCGTAGTCGCGGGCAAGGGTAGCCCAAGTATGCCGGGCGGTGTAAGTAGTCAAAGGTACTTTAATATTTGCCATGGCAGCGATTCTCCTTAGATGACGGTTGATACGCCCCAACGCCAAACGATACAACTTGTATTCTGATGAATCCTGTTTGTCAAGAATAGGAAATATATATTCTCCCGCAGCTTTATACTTATCCATAATCTCCTGCATTTGAGGAGTTACAGCGATGCGGATTAATTGCTTTGACTTGTGACGGGAATAAGTCAGTATGCCGTTGCAAATACTGGACTTTTTCAGAAGTACAATATCGACAAAAGCCATTCCTTGTGCATAGAAACTAAACAAATATAGGTCACGGGAAAATTCCAGTTCCGAAACATCTTCCAACATAAGGTTTGCCAAAGACTGGAGATTTTCCCGAGTGAGGGCACGTTTCACCGTCTTTTCCGGGCGGGTCTGCGCTTTTACAAAAGGATATTCGTTATGAGAATGGCAACCGTCCACTATAGCCTGATTGTACAGAATCCTAAAATTCCGCAAATAATAGCTTATTGTATTGCTGGTGACCCCAGTGCTATACAAGAAATCTTCATATCGCCGGACAAAGCGTAAATCAATCGCCGGAATCCGAATATCCGAATTATTCAGAAACTTAGCTAATGATGAACGCGTGCTTTTGTATGCCGCAGCCATCCCGTCTTTTTTCAGCTCCTTTTTTCGCTCTATTTGTGCATCAATATACCGTAATAAGTAAAATTGCTGCTTGACATTTTTATGAACGCATGGTGTTAAAATATCTTCCACAGTATAAAAAACTCTAGTCTGTTTAAGATGCCGGATTCTTGTGTGAATTGTACTTCTTATTTTCCGCAGTTCACGATTCATTTTTGCTATATCTGCAACAGAAAAAGCAGAGTCCGCACCACTAGCAATAATCTTTTCTTCCTGCTTGTCAAAAGCTTCCTCTTTTATATGGTAACCCGAATACAATAACTTCTTTCGTCTATTATGTATCACTTGAAATACCAAAGGGTAACTGCCACTATTTAATCTCCTACCCTTGTTTAACATGAGTCTAACTGATGTTATCATACTTTTATTTTTTTATTATGGTAAAATTACAAAGTTTACACGCAAAACAAGCAGTATCTTGAAAAGTTTAACTGCCTCAAGAATAGTTATCTAATAAGGGTATTTATATTCTTACCAATATGCTTTTACATTAAGCCTATTTGTAGAGATACTGAATTCAGAAGTATACCATAAGTTATATATCATTACATAAAGCATCTGCCTGAAAAAGGTTTTATTTTGAAGAATGAGGGGATTAGGCATAGCTTTAGTAATGGAGTTAAAGGGGCGGTCTGTTCCTTTTAAAGGAAGAGGTCATTCCTCGGTGTGCAACGGGTCGTTTCTTTTAAAGGAACGACCCGTTGGTTTTAAAGGAAAAACAGATACTTACAACTATCTGATATACAGATTATTGTCAAACATATATTCCATAAGACATCTCTTGGAAGTTAGTCCGTCAACCGATGATACTCTTTATATAATCCGTAGGGCATACATGATAAAAATCTTTGAATTTCTTCCTGAAATATTGGGCATCACAATATCCCAGCATGCCTGCTATTTCCGAAATACTAAACTGCTGGGAAGCCAGTAGTTTCAATGCTTTATCCATTTTGAATGAATAGATGTAATCTTCGGGGGACTTTCCTAGGATTTCTTTCATCTTACCATAAAAAGCAGTACGGCTCATACCTATATCGGCACTAAGTTTATCAATCGTATATTTTTCCGTGGAGAGATTCTTTTCCAATATTTCATTGACTCTGTCCATAAATAGTAAATCTGGATTTTTCGTTTCTTGCTTGATGGGGACTAACGGAAAGATTGCATCGGATAAAAAGAGCTTTATCCGTTCCCGAAGGATCATGCGGTTCTCTATAAGCATCTGTATGTCTGCCCTGAACTTACAGATACTTTCCGTCCGTAACTTCAACCGGTCTGCTCCACTTCCTAAATGAGAGAGATAGCTTTCATTATCAAAAGACCTTATTAACAGGACAACCGGTATCTCGCCTATCATCTTGTCAGTCTTAATCTGAAAACAGAGTGAGTCGCCACTTATCCCGTTGACATTATCATCAATTATAATTGTATCGGGAATTTGCTGTGTGACGGTTTGTACGAGCAAGTCAGGATTCTCCAAAATAGAAATCTGATAATATTTCGATAAAGACTTCTTCAAATAACTACTGAACATGTTGTCCGTCATTACTAATAAGATATGGGGAGCATCCTTTGCTTTTGAATATTCTTTTTCACGGTTAATAATCCGGGAAGATTTGTCAAGGTTGCCCATTGCGGCTGTTGTCGGATGATTAATGACAGGACATGACTTATTCCGGCAATGACAGTCTGTCGGGATAACGATTCGGAAAGTGACGGTTTTACCATGTCCGTAACCAGTCATTTTTCCGCCATGCGAGCGGATGATTTTTCTTACAGTTCTCAAATCGCCATAACTATATACAAAAAACTGGGTGGAAATAAAAGAAAACAGGCTTTCCTCTTTCTTTTCTGACAGTACATTATTGCTGATATGTAATTCCCACGCATTCGTGGTATGCGTTACATTAATCGATATGCAACAACCTGAATCTGTAATCAGAATTATCTTATTCAAAAGATGCTGAAGTGCAGCCGTCATGATATTCTCATTTATCCTGCAACTGACACAATCCGGGCATTCATTGACTGTCAATCGTACCTGACGAGTATTTGCATACGCCCGACATTGATTCACAATAGAAGTGATGTAAGCGGAAAGTTCCAGGTTAGCTGTTGAAGTTTTAGGCCTGATGCTATTATCGGCTTTATCAAGCATTATAACATTCTGATTACAGTCTATTATACATTCCGTATATCCTAATACTTTCTCTATTTTTGAGGATATTGATTCAGGAAGACCACTTGTCTTAATATCTTCCAGTTGGTTTCTTAATAGTATCAACGGTGTATGTATCGAATGAAGCATATTCATCGCAATCTTGAGTTTTTCAGATGATTGCAAGCGGACATTATACTCTGCAGCAAGATATGCCAGCAGACAAATGAATAGTCCGATACCAAGCCCCTCTATAGGAACTGCATACCCAAACAAGGATAAATTAGGTAAAATTACATCAACAGTCTGTTTGCTGTTTGTTAGATTGACTCCACCGTCCACAGGAAGTAAAACCTGAAAACTAAATAATAAGTTCAGGAAAAAAATATTCATACCAATATCAGATTAATTTAATTAATATTTTACATATTCAGTAAAATACGCCTGTTAGTATTTTGACGTATTAAAATCCGATGCAAGTATAAACTTTTCAACGCCTATACACGAGGTGGTTTCTGACAAAAACAAAGGGTGGTTTCTATCTAAAATGGTAACATTATCTTTTGTTACCCCAATATTGACAGATGTAGGCACAAAACCTAATTTTTATCCATTCGGTATGTAAATAATATTATTTTTTACTATTAAATAGAGGCATTGAAATACAGTACAGGACTATAAATAAGATGAAATAATAATACATTTTAATTTATACAGTCTTGTATGCACTTAGAAAACTACAGATTTCGGCCGGGTACTATCGGGGCATAAAAAAGCGGCAATTACAGGAATACCTCATCGTAAGAAGGAATATCTTTTGCATCGTAGACATGAGTAATAGCAAAGACATCATCTTGTTTTATCAGCAGCCAATCATTGCCTTTGTCATTCATATTAGCATGCACAAGAGTAAACCAGCCTTTAAGTTTATGACCATGCAGCTTAAATTCAAAGACGCCACGTTCAAGAGCGGCAGATATGTCATAGTGTTCATCAAGGCATGCGTATGTTCCGTTATCCCAGATTTCCACCATTCCAGCTCCATAGTTGCCTGCGGGTATCACTCCCTCAAAATGTGCGTAACTCAATGGATGGTCTTCCACTTGTATAGCCAGCCTTTTATCCACCGGATTCATTGAAGGCCCTTTGGGCACAACCCAACTTTTCAATACCCCGTCTATTTCCAAACGAAAATCGAAGTGGAAATGGCTTGCTTCATGCTTTTGGACGACAAAGATTGGTACACGGCTTGGTTTCTCCGCAACCTTGCCTGTCGGTTCAGGAGTTTCATTGAAATGCCTTTTTTCCTGGTACTCTTTGAGATTTACAGAAGGAGCTTCCACCGTCTGTTGATCCAGCACTTTCGTAACTTTTCCTTTATCAGAAGAATTCTTTGCCATAGTCGGTAAATTTCTATAGGTGAATAAATATTTAGATTGTAACAATCCATAAAGAGGTTTGTTTGAAGAAACTCATATGTTTTAATGCCTTTAAAAACGTATTTTATTTCACTAACTTATTTTTTCTTTTGAAAAGAACATGTCACCACTTTGAGGTTTACCTTTGTCACCGAATAGTGATAAAAGTATATAGTTATGGAATTAAGGGATTCTGAAAAGCGGCTGTTAGCCGCTGTCAGCCAGATTATAGAGAATGATGGATTCATTAAAATCGGTGTAAACAGAGTAGCCAAACAGGCGAAATGCGATAAAGTGCTAATCTACCGGTATTTCGGCGGGCTGGACGGTTTATTGGCTGCATGGGCGAAAGAAAACGATTTCTATACGTTAGCCTATCAGACTTATTCTGAAAAAATCGCTTCGATAGAGACTGCTAATGACATCATCCGATTAACTCAAAATGTCTTATTGGAGCAACTGGATTTTCTGCGTACCAACAAATTGATGCAGGAGCTATTAGCATGGGAGTTATCCGGCAATTCTTCTTTCAGAAGTATTCAGGATGAACGGGAAAAGAATGGATTCAGGCTTCAAGAGGAACTGGAAAAGAAACTGGGAACAGATTCCAAGGTTGCCCGTATGTACATTACTTTATTGGTTGCTTCTATTAATTATCTTGTATTGTCTACTCGTCAATATCGTCTTTTCAATGGCATTGATTTTAGCGAACCGGAAGCATGGGAATTGTGTAAAGAAGCCATCAGCAAATATATTCATGTACTTTTTGAAAATATACTGAAATGAAACAAGTTCATTATCTGATTTTCTTGTGCTGTTTCGTTATATGCAGTTTTATATGCGGCAGCATACGGGCACAGCCTAAAACTTTTGAAAGCATATGTGGAAAGGAGAAAAGCGCAATAGTATGGAAGGAAAAAATGGAGAATGACATTATTCTGCTCACTACTACCTCTCAAAGTTCGGAAACACATCATTACCGCTTTTCTCCTTCTCTTACTACATTATCCTGGCAATTGACTGACCCTGCCAAACAGACCAATCTTACTATATCTTTATATAATAGTATATATTACTTTAAAGGTACACTCAACCACCAACCTTGCAATAAAACGGTAAAAAGTAAAGGGTATCCATGGTATCAGAATATTGCTTATTCTGCCGGGCAACTACTTATAAATAAGAAAAATCTAAAATATGAATGTTTTCGTCCGGATAATTTGGAACTATATGTCATGCAGGCGGAGCGAAAAAAGGACTCAGTATTATTCAATAATCAAAGGGCACAGGAAGTTAAAGTAAGACTTACAGGAATCTTATCTCACTTTTGGAGTTGCCTTTATTATTTCAATACAACAAATCATCAATTTATAGGTTATAAGGGAGTGAATGGTGCTCCCGGCACTCCTGAAACAATTATTAAATCCAAATGAAAGCAATTATTATATATGTTTCTACTTATCAAGGTAATACTCTGAAAGTGGCTCAAGCTATGGCTAACGAATTATCCGCTACCTTAATCACAACTAAAGAAGCAGAAAATATCGACTTATCGGATTATGACTTAATCGGACTTGGTTCAGCGATAAACTTTGCCCAACATCATAGGGAACTTCTCGAATTTGCAGAATCACACGACTTACAGAATCGTAATGTTTTCATCTTCTCAACGCGTTGCCGTCCATTTTTAGGAAAATATCATCAAGCGCTCAAAAGATTATTACTAGAAAAAGGCAGTAATCTCGTCGGAGAGTTCTCCTGCAAAGGTTTTGACAGAACAGGACCATGGGTAGCGATGAATGGATATAATAAAGCACATCCTAATGAGAAAGACTTATTCAAAGCAAAATTATTTGTCCGGAAAATCAGGCGGAATGTACATCCTTTAGCCGTATTTGCAAAAACAGAAAAGCGAATCATTGATAAGATAGAAGGTATGCCTATCTATCAAACTTCATTCAATTCTGATAAAATAGCCGGCAGAACCGCCTTATTGAATATCACGGCTTGTATCCATTGTATGAAATGTGTCAAATCGTGCCCGATGCATGTGTTTGAGGTGATAGCCTATGATAACTCCAAAACTGTTTTACCAATTGGAGACAGCAATTGTATTCAATGCCAGAAATGTGCGGAAACCTGTCCCTCGGATAGCATATATATTAAGGAGACTTTTATAAATGGAATACGAATAGCTGTCCGTGAGATAGTTAGTGACAAGTTGCAGAAGGCGTATAATACTTAATCAAAGTATTATATATTATCCATCCTGTCAAATATTATATTTCTAATTCAACATAAGTTTACTACAAAACAAAAGCGGGCAAATATGCAATATATCATGCACATTTACCCGCATCTTATTATAATTGAGAGTTCTTATTTGCCGGAAATCGAATCTTTCTTGCCCTGTTTATTTACAACAGACGGACTTCCCTTATACTCAATATCTCCGCTACCGCTAACTTTTGCATCCAATTGCTTAGAAGCATAACAAGAAATATCGCCGGAACCTGAAACAGTGGCAGTCACATTAGTAGCCACCAATTTATCAGCACTGATATCACCGGAGCCGTTTACAGTCAGCATAGCCGATTGGGCAGAGCCCTTAATATTCACGTCACCTGAACCACTGACTATTGTTCTTACAGTAACTGCCTTCGTGTTTTTCACATCAATGTCTCCACTTCCCTTTACAAAGGCAGAAAGATTGGTATATTGGAGATTCTCCGCTTCAATATCTCCGCTACCGGTTATGTTCAGGTTTAAATCAGCACCTTTGATGGTACCTTTCAGATATACATCTGCCGAACCCTTAATATCTACCTCATTCAATGAAGGAGACGAAGCTATCACTTTCAACCGTCGTTCTCCGCTAAGAATCTTGACGCCTTTCTTGATATTCACCTGTAACACTCCATTTGCAGTAGACACTTCCAGTAAATCGACCAGATTATCCGAACCATATATGGAAATCGTCGTTTTGGAACCATTACTCTGACGGTACTCAATGTCAGTACTGCCTACTACCTTGATTGAACTGAAATTGCTGACGTTATTCAGCTCCTTCGTAATATACTTCTTACTGGGAGTTACGGTCTGTGCCTGTATTCCTGTAATGAGCAAGAACGTAAGCATCGCCAACATAGATGTAACCTTTAAACTTTTCATAATTTATTTTCGTTAGATATTCTAATGACAAATATAAGAAGTATATTTCAAATTACAAGAAAAGAGTTACTATAACTTTGCCAACCACTCTTCAAGTTCTTGAAGCCACTCCTGCTTATACACAAAACTATCATTATAACCAAATCCATGTCCGCCTGTCGGATAGATATGTACGGAAATAGGAACATCTGCTTTCTGCAATTTAGCAGCGTAGAGAATCCCGTTCAGAGGACTTACCACAGCGTCGTCCGCAGCAGCTACAATAAAAGCGGCAGGTGTGTCCGAAGCTACATGTTCAATCGGTGAATATTGCTTCGTCTTCTCCGAAGAATAAGAATTACCGAACATCCGTTCACGGCAAGGAAGATGCGTCAGACGATCATCGACACTGACTACCGGATACATCAGAATCTGAAAGTCCGGTTTCTCATCATTAGGTAAAAGTGTGGCAGAGCAAGTAGCCAAATATCCGCCGATAGAAGCCCCCATCACTCCTATCTGATTACAAAGTTCCGGAAATTTCTCCCGAACGGTTTTCAGTGCCAGCTGAATATTCCGCTTGGGAATATCAGGGTTTCCATGAGGCATCCTATATTTAAAGACAATGTAAGTAATTCCCTGTTTTGTGAACCATTCGGCAAAATCAATGCCTTCCTGTTCCAGATTAACCTTTAAGAAACCACCTCCAGGACACATTATAACACTTTTTCCGCATGGCTTCTCACTGGTAAAAACAAATAAAGTACTTTCGGGGGAATTTTCTACTATCCCGATCAGTTCTTCGTCATCCACTTCCGACAAATCATAGGTCTTCATGGATAAATCATCATACAGATTTATACAAATTAACTTCTTCATATGGATTTATTTTTAAGTTTCTTTCCTATCTTATGAACAATAGACGGACCGGAATAGATGAATGACGAATAAATCTGTACCATATCAGCTCCTTGGGAAATCATTTCGGCTGCATCTTCTTCCGTCATTATCCCACCTGCACCGATAATGAGAAAATGCCGGTCGGTATGTTCGGATAGATAACGCACTACCTTTTGTGATTTCTTACCGATACCCCGACCGCTGACACCGCCGTTACCAATCTTCTCCAATTGTTTTGCATCTGTCCGATGCAATCCAACACGATTCATCGTAGGTCCTGTGGCGATAAATCCTTCTATGGAATATTTATACGCAAGTGAAATTACCATATCCAATGCTTTTTCATCTATATCTGCCGGAAGCTTAATGAAAATGCTGCATCGTTTGTTTGCCACTTGGCGGAATGCAGTCAGATTTTCTAAAACTTTAATAAATAAATCGTTATCTATGCTACCCCAATTCAATGTAAAATAATCTACGCTATCATATAAAGAGGTAAACACACGTTCAAAATCTTTGATTACCTGCTCTCCTGTGGAAAGCGGATTCTTATTGATATTTACTCCTAACACATAAGAGTGTTTTCTATATTTCCTGATATGCTCCAAAACGGCATCAATTCCACAATTATTGAAACCTGTACGCGAAATCAGCGATTCATCTTCCACCAGTCTGAAGATACGGGGAGAAGGGTTTCCCGGTTGGCTGTCAGGAGTCACTGTACCCAGTTCCAAAAAGCCAAAGCCAAAATCGGCCAATTCATCAAAAGTCTCTGCATTCTTGTCGAATCCGGCAGATAGACCTACCCGATTCTTAAAACATAGATTCCCGTATGAGAATGGTTCGGAAACTTTGTAGCAACTTCGTACACAGGCTCGAACCGGAAGCAAATAGCGATAGAGTTTGAGCCAGTCCAAAAGCATCCGATGGACTTTTTCCGGATCAATGCGGAATAATAGCGGTCTAATAATTAAGTTATACATTTTCGGTTAGTTATTTATATTAAACAGATGAATTTAAAAGTAACATTCATTCTTTCAAGATGTTTTTACTTATGCAAAGTAAGCCCTTTTTGAGCAGATATTGAAGTTCGTTTTTTTTATGCCCGATAACTTTTAATTATTCCTACTTGTTATTGCCTGTACGATGGGTACAAAAATCTTCTCCAATCGTCCTTTTATAAAAGTATAAAAGCAATTGGACAGAAATGAATAAAAAGAGATTAATCGGATATCTGTTTGTTATGGTGTCTGTAAGTTGTATTCATGCACAAGAAAAGAAAGTAGCCACGCAGGAATACAAATTATGGTACGACCGTCCCGCACAGGTATGGACCGAAGCTTTACCTCTAGGGAACGGTCGCCTGGGAGCTATGGTATATGGAGCACCGGGCACAGAACAAATACAATTAAACGAAGAAACCATTTGGGCAGGGCGTCCCAACAATAATGCCAATCCGAACGCACTGGAGTATATCCCGAAAGTGCGCGAACTGGTGTTTGCCGGAAAGTATCTGGAAGCGCAGGCCCTTGCAACAGAAAAAGTAATGGCAAAGACCAATTCGGGTATGCCATATCAAAGCTTCGGCGACCTGCGAATCGCCTTTCCCGGACATACACGTTATTCCAATTATTACCGGGAATTAAGTTTGGACTCGGCGCGTGCCATCGTCCGTTATGAAGTAGACGGAGTGCAGTATCAACGTGAAACGTTCACTTCATTTACCGACCAGGTAGTAATGGTCAGGCTAACTGCCAACCGTCCCGGACAAATTACTTTCAACGCACAACTTACTTCGCCGCACCAAGATGTAATGATTGCGTCCGAAGAGGGAAATTGTGTGATACTTTCCGGAGTATCTTCCTGGCATGAGGGGCTCAAAGGGAAAGTTGAGTTTCAAGGGAGACTAACGGCAAAAAACAAAGGCGGTAAAATAGCATGTGCCGACGGTGTCCTTTCTGTTGAAGGAGCTGATGAAGCTACGGTATATGTATCCATTGCCACCAACTTCAACAATTATCTCGACATTACTGCAAATCAGATAGAACGTGCCAAAGATTACTTGTCTAAATCAATGGCACGCCCATTCGCGGAAGCCAAGAAAAATCATATTGATTTCTACCGCAAATACTTAACCAGAGTAACTTTAGATTTAGGAGAAGACCAATACAAAGATGTGACGACCGACAAACGGGTAGAGAATTTCAAAGAAACGAATGATGCTCATTTGGTTGCCACTTATTTCCAGTTCGGACGCTACTTGCTGATCTGCTCTTCCCAACCGGGCGGGCAACCGGCTAATCTGCAAGGTATCTGGAACGATAAACTATTCCCTTCATGGGATAGCAAATACACCTGCAATATCAATTTGGAGATGAATTACTGGCCCTCGGAAGTTACGAACCTGAGCGAACTGAACGAACCTCTTTTCCGGCTGATAAAGGAAGTGAGCGAAACAGGAAAGGAAACAGCTAAAATCATGTATGGAGCCGACGGCTGGGTATTACACCATAACACGGATATTTGGCGTGTCACAGGTGCAATCGACAAAGCACCTTCAGGTATGTGGCCGAGCGGCGGAGCATGGCTTTGCCGCCATCTTTGGGAACGTTATCTATATACGGGAGATGTCGATTTCCTGCGTTCTGTTTATCCCATACTAAAAGAATCGGGACGTTTCTTTGATGAAATCATGGTAAAAGAGCCTGTACACGGTTGGCTGGTAGTCTGTCCAAGTAACTCACCGGAGAATGTACATTCCGGCAGTAATGGCAAAGCAACGACAGCCGCCGGATGCACAATGGACAATCAATTGATTTTCGACCTTTGGGCTGCTATTGTTTCGGCATCCCAAATACTGGATACCGATAAAGAATTTGCCACTCACCTGTCACAACGCCTCAAGGAAATGGCTCCCATGCAAGTGGGACATTGGGGCCAGTTACAAGAATGGATGTTCGACTGGGACGATCCGAATGATGTACACCGTCATGTATCCCATCTTTACGGGCTATTCCCCAGCAACCAGATTTCCCCTTACCGTACTCCCGAATTATTCGATGCCGCACGCACTTCGCTCATTCATCGCGGAGATCCTTCGACCGGTTGGAGCATGGGATGGAAAGTATGTCTTTGGGCACGTCTACTTGACGGTGACCATGCTTACAAACTGATTACAGACCAGCTAACCCTTGTACGCAACGAAAAGAAAAAAGGCGGCACCTACCCTAACCTGTTCGATGCGCACCCGCCTTTCCAAATTGACGGAAACTTCGGCTGTGCCGCAGGAATCGCTGAAATGCTGATGCAAAGCTACGATGGTTTTATTTATCTGCTTCCTGCACTTCCTACTCTTTGGAAAGAGGGTTCTGTCAAAGGAATTATTGCCCGTGGTGGTTTTGAACTTGATTTGAGTTGGAAAAACGGAAAAGTAAGCCGCCTGGTCATAAAATCCCATAAAGGCGGCAACTGTCGCCTGCGCTCGCTCAACCCGTTGACAGGCAAAGGACTGAAACGTGCCAAAGGAGAAAACATGAATCCTCTCTACGCTGTTCCTGCCATTCCCGAACCATTAATCAACGAAAAAGCCAACCTGAATAAAGTGGTTGTTGCAGATACCTATTTATATGACCTGCCCACCAAAGCAGGACAGGAATATATATTGACCGGAAAATAATAACTCAACCGATATGAACAGAAACTTATTAAAACTGATTGTCGCTTGCGGAGCTGCTTGTTTTATCGCATGTACGGCACCTCAGAAAGCAGAGACTGAAAAGTGGAGCGAACGCATGGCACGCTCCGAAATGAAGCGTTTTCCCGAACCCTGGATGATTGAGAAAGCCAAGAAACCACGCTGGGGATATACCCACGGTCTTGTGGTAAAGTCCATGCTCGAAGAATGGAAACATACGGGCGACAGTGCCTACTATGATTATGCCAAAATCTATGCTGACAGCCTGATTGATGCCGACGGACATATCAAAACCATGAAATATCTTTCATTCAACATTGATAATGTCAACGGTGGCAAGATTCTTTTTGACCTTTACGCACAGACTGGAGACGAACGTTACAAGGTTGCCATGGATACCTTACGCAAACAAATGGCGGAACAACCCCGCACAAGTGAAGGCGGATTCTGGCACAAACTGAGATACCCGCACCAAATGTGGCTGGACGGAATCTTTATGGCTTCCCCATACTTGGTTCAATACGGCGCTACTTTTGATGAGCCGGGTTTATTTGACGAAGCCGTGAAGCAGATTCTTCTCATAAACCGCAAGACTTATGATTCCGCAACCGGACTTTATTATCATGGTTGGGACGAGAGCCGCGACCAGAAATGGGCAAATCCCGAAACAGGCTGCTCTCCTAACTTCTGGAGCCGCAGTATCGGATGGTACGGAGCCGCCATTGTTGATGTGCTCGATTATCTTCCACAGGAAACTGCAGGACGCGACAGTGTGATGCTGATTCTTCAGGGACTAGCCAAGACACTAGTGAAATATCAAGATCCTCAATCGGGCACTTGGTATCAAGTGACCGACCAGGGAGCACGCGAAGGAAATTATCTGGAATCTTCGGCAACAGCACTATTTATTTATACACTTGCCAAAGCTATCAATAAAGGATATATCGGCAAAGAATATATTGAACCCACACAAAAAGCCTTCGATGGTATGGTCAATACATTCACCCGCCTTGAAGAAGACGGCAGCTATACAATCACCAACTGCTGCGCAGTCGCCGGATTGGGTGGAGACTCTAAAAGATACCGTGACGGCTCATTCGAATATTATATCAGTGAACCGATTATCGAAAACGACCCTAAATCGGTAGGCTCATTCATTTTGGCTGGTATCGAGTATGAGAAAATGATAGATAAACAATAATATTCAGGCACGGATTACACGGATTACGTTGTTGCTATATGCAATCATATTTCTAAAAACCGTGAAATCCGTGTAATCCGTGCCTAAATACGGAATCATTAGTACAATAAACTAAAAACGATAAAATACAATGAGAAAATTCAAGATTCTTCCTCTTTTGTTGCTGCTATTGACACTGGCTACTACGGCTGCAGCACAAAAGAAAACACAAAAAACGTATATCCCCTGGGACAATGGCAAACTCGTCGTTTCCGAAGAGGGACGCTACCTGAAACACGAAAACGGCACTCCTTTTTTCTGGCTCGGAGAAACAGGATGGCTGCTCCCCGAACGATTGAACCGTGACGAAGCCGAATATTATCTGGAACAATGTAAGCGTCGCGGATACAACGTAATCCAGGTTCAGACTTTAAATAATGTGCCATCCATGAATATCTACGGACAATATTCCATGATAGACGGATACAACTTCAAGAATATCAATCAGAAAGGCGTATATGGTTACTGGGATCACATGGATTATATTATTCGTACAGCAGCCAGAAAGGGACAGTACATCGGTATGGTCTGTATATGGGGAAGCCCTGTGAACCGTGGTGAAATGACAGTAGAACAAGCGAAAGCCTATGGCAAGTTCCTGGCTGAACGTTATAAAGATGAACCGAACATTATCTGGTTTATCGGTGGGGATATTCGCGGCGACGTGAAAACAGCCGAATGGGAAGCATTGGCAACCACAATCAAGGCTATCGACAAAAATCACCTAATGACTTTCCACCCGCGCGGCAGAACGACCTCGGCAACCTGGTTCAACAACGCCCCCTGGCTGGATTTCAATATGTTCCAAAGCGGACACCGCCGTTATGGACAACGTTTCGGTGACGGCGATTATCCTATCGAAGAAAATACGGAAGAAGACAACTGGCGTTTTGTTGAACGCAGTATGGCTATGAAGCCGATGAAACCCGTGATTGACGGAGAGCCTATCTATGAAGAAATTCCTCACGGCCTGCATGACGAAAATGAACTGTTATGGAAAGATTATGATGTACGTCGCTATGCTTATTGGTCTGTATTTGCAGGTTCTTTCGGACATACATACGGTCATAACTCCATCATGCAGTTTATTAAACCGGGTGTAGGCGGTGCCTATGGAGCCAAGAAACCCTGGTACGATGCATTGAACGACCCGGGCTTTAACCAAATGAAATATCTGAAAAACCTGATGCTGACTTTCCCGTTCTTTGAACGCGTGCCGGATCAGTCCATTATCGCAGGTCAGAACGGTGAACGTTACGACCGTGCCATCGCTACACGCGGTAATGATTATCTGATGGTATATAACTATACCGGACGTCCGATGGAAGTTGATTTCACCAAAATCAGCGGCGCAAAGAAGAATGCCTGGTGGTACACAACGAAAGACGGCAAACTGGAATATATCGGCGAGTTTGATAATGGTGTGCACAAATTCCAGCACGATAGCGGTTATTGTAGCGGAAACGATCATGTGCTGATTGTTGTAGACAGCAGTAAAGATTATCTGAATAAGGACTGGACGGAACTTCCCGCCCGGCAAGGTGCCGGTTCCTAGTTTCCATTCGGCACAATTTGCTACATAAAGTGAGTAGTTACTCTTTTTGATATAATCAATGCTAATGAATAAAAGAATATTTATATTATCTATATTTTCTCTTCTGTTCTTTGCAGGTTCGCTACGTGCAGCTATAGGCATAACCGACCTGCGAGTAGAGCAGCTAAAGAATCCGACAGGTATCGATGTACGCCAACCCCGTCTGGGTTGGCGTATCGAATCGAGCGAACAGAATGTGATGCAAACAGCGTATCACATTCTTGTTGCATCTTCTCCAGAGCTATTGGTACAAGGGAAAGGGGATATTTGGGACTCGGGAAAAATAGAGTCCGACGCATCCCAATGGGTCACTTATCAGGGAAAGTCATTAAAACGCAATGCCCCCTACTACTGGAAAGTGAAAGTATATACCAACAAAGGTGAAGCAGACTGGAGCACTCCGGCTTTTTGGACTATGGGATTACTCAACGAAGCAGACTGGCAAGGTCAGTGGATTGGATTGGACCGTGCCGCTCCGGGTGATAGTGAAACCCAATGGAGCCGCTTGGCAGCCCGTTACCTTCGCAAAGAATTTGCTTTAAGCAAAGAAGTGAAACGCGCAACGATACACATTGCCGGAATGGGACTTTATGAATTGTTTGTCAACGGACAGCGTATCGGAGAACAGGTATTGGCACCCGCTCCTACCGATTACCGGAAAACACTTCTGTATAATACCTACGACGTCACTTCACAACTTCAGAAAGAGAATGCAATAGGCGTTACCCTGGGTAATGGCCGCTTCTATACCATGCGTCAGAATTATAAACCGTACAAGATACCGACATTCGGTTATCCCAAACTTCGGCTAAACCTGATTGTGGAATATACGGACGGCAGCAAAGAAACGGTTTCCACAAACACTTCGTGGAAACTGACTACCGAAGGCCCTATTCGCAGCAACAACGAATATGACGGTGAAGAATATGACGCCCGCAAGGAACTGGGAAACTGGACGCAAAACGGATACGATGACAAGAACTGGATGCCTGCCCAGCGCGTAAGTATTCCTTCGGGGACATTGCGTGCCCAGATGATGCCGGGGATGAAAGTCATGGATACATTGAAACCCGCTTCTATCAAAAAGCTCGGCGATAAATACATTCTGGACTTTGGTCAGAATATGGCAGGTTGGGTACGTTTCCGCATTAAGGGACAGGCGGGTGACAGCATCCGTCTCCGTTTCGCAGAAACTTTGCAAGCTAATGGTGAACTATTTACCAGAAATCTGCGTGATGCCCGTTCCACAGACGTATATATCATAAGCGGACACGAAGTAAAAGATGCCACCTGGGCACCCCGTTTTATTTATCATGGTTTCCGTTATGTAGAAGTTGGCGGTTATCCGGGTGCGAAAGCTGAGGATTTTGTAGCCGAAGTAGTGGAAGATGAAATGGAACATACAGGTTCCTTCAGTTGTTCCGACGAGACTTTGAACAAGATTGTCCGTAATGCGTTTTGGGGTATCCGGAGCAATTATAAAGGCATGCCGGTAGATTGCCCCCAACGCAATGAGCGCCAACCCTGGCTAGGTGACCGCACCATGGGATGCTGGGGAGAAAGTATGCTGTTCGATAATCATGCCATGTACACCAAATGGGCACGTGACATTTGCGAAGCACAACGTGAGGATGGTTGTATCCCCGACGTAGCTCCTGCCTATTGGAATTATTACTCGGATAATGTGACCTGGCCTACTGCCCTGCCTATGGCTTGCGATATGCTTTTCACCAATTTCGGAGACAAACGCCCGATAGAAGAGAATTATCCGGCTATCAAGAAATGGGTGTCTCATATCCGTGAATACTACATGACAGAGGATTACATTATCACCAAAGACAAATATGGAGACTGGTGTGTTCCGCCCGAATCATTGGAACTCATCCACAGCAAAGACCCTTCGCGCAAAACGGACGGTTCACTAATCGCCACTGCCTATTATCTGAAAGTGTTGCAACTGATGCATCGTTTTGCAAGCCTGCAAGGACTAAAGAATGATGCAGAAGAATGGGAAGACTTGGAACATCGCATGAAAGACGCGTTCAACGCCCGCTTCCTGCATATAAAAGAAGGAACTTCCCTTGTGCCGGGACATACGTTATACCCGGACAGCATCTACTACGGCAATAATACGGTCACTGCCAATATCCTGCCGCTTGCTTTCGGTCTGGTTCCTAAAAACTATATCAAAGAGGTAGCTAAAAATGCCGTAACTTCCATTATCACAACCAACAAAGGACATATCAGTACCGGAGTAATCGGCGTACAATGGCTGTTGCGTGAATTAAGCCGTCGCGGTCACGCCGATGTGGCTTACTTGCTTGCCACCAACAAGACCTATCCTTCCTGGGGATATATGGTTGAAAAAGGTGCTACTACCATTTGGGAGTTATGGAACGGTGATACGGCAAATCCCGAAATGAACAGTGGAAACCATGTGATGCTCTTAGGCGACTTATTGCCTTGGTGCTTTAATAATCTGGCAGGTATCCGTGCCGACCGTTGGAAATCCGGTTATAAGCATATTGTCTTCCAGCCGGCTTTTGAAGTCCAGGAGCTAAGCTATGTAGACGCATCCTATATGAGCATCTACGGAAAGATAATCAGCCGATGGAGCAAAACACCCACACATCTCGAATGGGACATTGAGCTTCCCGCCAATACAACGGGCGAAGTACATCTACCGGATGGGCGAAAAGAGAAAATAGGTTCGGGAAAGTATCATTTCAGTGTAGATATACCGACTAAGAATACAGCTATCCTAAGTGATGAATTTCTATACGAAAAGGCTTCTTTTCCCGAATGTCATGGAGCTACCATTGTAGAGATGAAGAACGGTGACCTTGTAGCCTCTTTCTTTGGCGGGACAAAAGAACGTAATCCCGACTGTTGTATCTGGGTATGCCGCAAGCCGAAAGGCGCTAAAGAGTGGACTGCTCCCCAACTTGCCGCCGACGGGGTATTTTCACTCAAAGACCCACAAGCAGCTTTAGCAGGAATTGATTCTACCTGTACACCTGTAAAAGACGCAAAAGGAAAACTTATTGCCCGCCGGAAAGCCTGTTGGAATCCGGTACTTTTTCAGATTCCCGGTGGTGATTTGATTCTTTTCTACAAAATCGGTCTGAAGGTAAGCGACTGGACAGGATGGTTGGTTCGTTCACGTGACGGTGGAAAGACATGGAGTAAACGCGAACCCCTTCCGAAAGGTTTTCTAGGGCCTATTAAGAATAAGCCGGAATATGTCAATGGACGTATTATTTGTCCTTCCAGTACGGAAGGCAGTAATGGCTGGCGTGTTCACTTCGAGATTTCCGATGATAAAGGAAAGACCTGGAAAATGGTAGACCCGTTGGATGCAGAATTATCCGTACCTACTCAAAACCGTAAAAAAGGGGGAATGAACGTAGATGACCAGGAAGGTGGAGAAGCCATCAAGGGAGAAGGTGCAAAACCTATTTATGCCATACAACCCAGTATCCTGAAACATAAGGACGGAAGACTGCAAGTACTTTGCCGTACACGTAACGCACAGATTGCGACTGCCTGGAGTAACGATAACGGAGATACATGGGGCAAAGTTACATTGCTTGATGTTCCGAATAATAATTCCGGCACAGATGCTGTGACCATGAAAGATGGCAGACATGTGCTTATCTATAACAACTTCTCTACGCTACCCGGAACTCCGAAAGGACCTCGTACTCCGCTCTGCATAGCTGTATCAGAAGATGGAATCAGTTGGAAGCCTGTTCTCACATTGGAAGATAGTCCGATCAGCCAATATTCTTATCCTAGTATTATACAAGGCAAGGACGGAAAATTGCATGCTGTTTACACCTGGCGTCGCCAACGAATCAAATATGCAGAAATAGATCCAAAGAGCTTTTAAGACTCGAACTGTCATTTGAATAAAATCGACCGCCCGTTTTAACAGAAACGAGCGGTCGATTCTTTGCATATATCCTTTTTATATTTTACATTTGCCAATAAATAGATAATAACAATGGCAGATAATTATTTAGAAAAACAGAGAGAGCAATACGAAGCTAGAAAAGCAGCTTGGAAACAGGCGCAAAAGTATGGCAAAAAGAAATCTGCAACAACTCACACGGTAGTAAAATCAGAACAGGCAACCGAAACCAAATCAAAGGCGGAGAATCCGCAAAGAAGGGTATTCGTCACCGGTGGTGCGGAAGGTATAGGTAAATCAATAGTAGAAGCTTTCTGTCAGGCTCGAAATCAAGTAGCTTTTTGTGATATAAACGAAGTAACGGGTCAACAGACTGCTAAAGAAACCGGAGCTATATTCTATCAGGTAGATGCCAGTGATAAAGATGCGCTTGAGAACTGTATGCAGCAAATTCTGAAAGATTGGGGAGATATTGACATCATCATCAACAATGTAGGAATCAGCAAGTTCTCTCCTATCACGGAGACAAGTGTAGAGGACTTCGATAAGATTCTTTCTGTGAATCTGCGGGCTGCATTTATCACCTCACGATTGCTTGCCATTCATCGTAAAGCACAATCCTCTCCCAACCCATATGGAAGAATTATCAATATCTGCTCTACACGCTATCTGATGAGCGAGCCGGGAAGTGAAGGTTATGCTGCTTCCAAAGGTGGAATCTATTCGTTAACCCACGCTTTGGCCTTATCCCTCTCCGAATATAACATTACGGTAAACTCCATCGCGCCGGGATGGATACAGAACCATGATTACGACCAACTTCGTCCGGAAGACCATTCACAACATCCTTCCCGACGAGTAGGAAAACCGGAAGATATTGCCCGTATGTGTTTATTCCTCTGCCAGGAAGAAAATGACTTTATCAATGGAGAGAATATGACCATTGACGGTGGAATGACTAAAAAGATGATTTATGTTGAGTAAAGTCCTGTAATGCCTGTCGGGCGACTTTGACTCCAGTTTCCACAATAGCGGCTGCATGATGGAATTCCATCATATCATAAGCATTGCCGGACATTTGAATTAACAGGTCGGGCTGACAACGGTCTACCTGGTAACGGGTGATTTGCTGCATCATCATCCTCGAAGATTCCGTCAACAGATTGTATGGACTCATCTTCTTTTTCTTGCCACAATCGACCGGAGCATTCACATCAACCGCTATCAGAATATCCCCTTCCGTGCGCTGCACATGGCTTAGCGGGAGAGGATTCAAAATGCCACCATCAATTAAAACCATACCGTCTTTTCGTAAAGGACGGAAAACCATGGGTATGGATATAGAAGCACGAATCGCTTCATGCAGACTTCCCCGGTCGAATCGTACTTCCTGGTCACGGACAATGTCCGTAGCCATCGCCACATAGGGAATCGGCAAATCCTCAATATTCATATCGGGAATAATCTGCTTTAATTCCTTGATAAAGCGGTCGCCTTTCACAAGTCCGTCCCTGCTCAATGTGAGGTCTGCCAATTCCCACATCTTACGTTTATCCCAATGGTATAGCCACTCTTTACACTCTTCCATTTTTCCCGAAGCGTACATCGCTCCTACCATTGCTCCCATCGAGCTTCCGGAAATAGAAGTTATCTCAAAATCATACCGCAGTAATTCTTCAATTACTCCAATATGTGCTATTCCACGTGCTCCACCCATAGAAAGCACCAATGCTACTTTTTGCTTACTCATATAATATACTATTCTGTTAGTCGTTTACAAGATAACACATTTTTGTGGAAAAAGATGCTTAGTAATCGCGAAGAAATAAATTATAGCAGCGTTTTTTGAGGGCTAAAGCATAGCTTTAGATACGATAAAGCTATGCTTTGTCAGTCGCAAAGCATAGCTCTATTATATTCTTGGATTATACTCCGATATATATGACGGCTAAGGGCTTACCCTCATTTTATTTCTTCTTTCCCTGAGCCTTCTTTTCCGCGTTTCTCTTATTCACATAATCTTTGAACATCTGGCGCCAATTGCGGCCATGTTCATTGAAATACTGTTCACATTTGGTTTTATAGATTTCAAAGATAGCAGAAATCTGCTTCATATTCTTATAGTCAATAGCCTGTTCACGCGCCAGTTTCAATTGCTCCAGGACAAACGCAGTTTCTTCTTCTGTCATATTGGGGACAATAGCCTGATAGCCTTTCAAGGTAAATGCCACCTTGCCAACTGTATATTTATCAAGTATCTGCTCTATCTTTTCTTCTGTCAGCACTCTGCGCAAACCTTTCATCAGTCTTTCGTGTACTTCTTTCGGCATGGCGGAATCGGCAATCATTTCACGGTCGAGCTTGCTTAATGGCTTACCTGTTAGTGGATTGATACCTGCAGGAATTGTTGTATAAGGATGGTCATTATGCCAATCGCGTACTTGACGCAGATGATTATAAATAGTTGTCACGGCAAATCCGGCTTTCTTATCATCTTCCAGATTTAACGAAGCTACCCAGTCCATCGCCTTTTTCTCAAGAGAAGCATCCGATTTTAGTTTGGCAAACGCTTTTTTATCAAAGTAAGCCGCTACCTTGTCAAATGAGCGAATGGCACCTTCAGGAAGTAATTCACCGTTTTCTCCGAAGCTATACATGGCAGATTCCGGTTCAATGGTAACTTTACTTTCATCCAACATCTTCTTATTCAAATTGAATACGTCCGCAAAAAAGTCATAGACTGCATTCCGCTTATTAGGGCCGAAGTCATGCTTTTCTTTCGGAAGATGTACATTGGTTACTTTATCTTTTGCATTATAGAACCCGTATATTCGCTGCAAATAGGGAAATTCCAAAGCAGGAACACTTGCTGTCCAGTCTCCACCATCCGAAACAATCAATTGCGGACGGGGAGCAAAAGCAGCCGCCAACTCCGCATTGCAAGTTCCACCTGCCGAAAGTTGGATAGGCATTCCGCTTTCACAAGGACATCCGCCGTCGAAATGGGAAGCCAGACTTACCACCGGGGCAGAGGCAGTAAAACGGTCGTCCAATACGCTTAATAAAACTGTATGCGTGCCGCCACCCGAACCGCCATTCGCTCCGATGCGGCTGGTATCAATATTTTTGTGGGAAGCAAGCATATAGTCAAGAATCAGCAAACCATTCATTGCCTGGATAGTATGAGCCGCACTGCTGCGATGTGCCGCACTTCCCACTTGCAGAATAGATTCACCCCATCCGAACAAATCATAATCTACACAAATAGCTCCCATGCGGGCAAGTGTCCCCATACGCTGCTGCTGATCTTCACGATAACGACCACCACCGAAATGTCCGTTCGGACAGATAATCAGTGCATGTTTCCCTTTTGATTGGGGAGTATATATAGAACCGCAGACATATAATCCGGGAAGTGTTTCAAGTGCAAAATTCTGTACGGTATAACCGTCAAACTTACGTATCTTTGAAAGGATAGGCTTTGATTGCACACATTGAGCCAGTAAAGCATCAATTCCCAAACGTTGGCGGACTTCCTTTTTTAGAGAATCGGCACGAAGCTGGAAAGCTTGTTTGTCCGCATATAGCGTATTGAGATAAGCCAGCATCTTTTCTCCGTCCGCATCTGTCCGACGTGGATACTCATAGGCTTTCAGCTTATACATATTCCCTTTCTGTTTGACAAACTTATAATCAAAAGGAGCCAATACATTTGTCAGCGACTCTTCCACCGAGTAAGGGCGGATACGGAAATCAGCATAAGGCAATACTTTGCCTACCGTATCAATATCATACTTCAAGCGGATTCCAAAACGGTTTTGAATATCCGTCAGCACTTCATTCAAAGGACGGGCAAATTCCGTCTCATATGTTTGTGTTTGCGCTTCTGCCGAAAGAGACGCGGCAAGAAGCATCGTGAAAAGGATTCGTTTCATATTCTAATTGATTTGATTCTGTCTTAATCTAGTTTGATTTCTTCACCATTGACGATTACATTATCCATCGTGATACGTTCGCAATTCTCAAAGATACATTTCTGCTTTCCGCCCTGAATATGAATGTCACGCAATACGATATCAGAGATAGGAGCTTCTTCCAGTCCTACGATTTTGATAGGTGTCTTCACATCTGTCACAGTCATTCCACTGATATGTACGTTGCGGAATATAGGGGTACGTTCGCTCTTTGGTTCTGCCGGCATTTTGCTGTATTTCAAATTCAATACAACAGCTTCCTGCTTGATATTACTCATCACAATATTGCTGACACGGATATCTTCAACGACTCCGCCTCTTCCACGGGTCGACTTGATACGTATCCCGCGGTCTGTTCCGTCAAACACACAGTTGGAAATAGTAACTTTGCGTACACTTCCGCTCATCTCGCTGCCTATCACAACGCCACCGTGTCCGGAAAGCATCGTACAGTTCGTTATCGTAATATTCTCACAAGGTACTCCCAAACGGCGGGCTTGTGCATCTCTTCCCGATTTGATTGTAATGCAATCATCACCGACGGAAATATGACAATCGCTGATATGTACATTCCGGCATGATTCGGGATTAATGCCGTCCGTGTTGGGAGAAGGAACATTATTGATGGTAATACCTTTTATAGTCACGTTTTCGCAAAATTCGGGATTCACCGTCCAGAAAGGGGAATTGACTATTTTCACTCCTTCAATCTTCACTCTCTTACAGCGAACCGGCTGTATAAAGGGCGGACGGAAAAAACGACGCTGCAAGGTATTCACATAATCTTTATTCGTTTCGGCATAAATAGCAGTTGTATCGTTTTGGGCATCCCACATGGGTTGGTATTTGTTTATATCACGCATACCGTTATCTTTCAAGTCAATCATGACACGGAAAAACTCCATCCACCATTTCTTGCCTTGCCCGTCCAATGTACCCTCTCCTTTGATGGTTATATTCTCGGCATCTACCGCATAAATCAAAGGTTGGAAACTTTTCATCATCACTCCTTCGTGACGGACTTCCACAAAGGGAAGATAATCATCAAAATTGTCGGAAAAGAGTAGAGTTGCTCCGGCTTCCAGTTCCAGTGTGATATTACTTTTCATGTGGATACTTCCTGTCAGATAAGTTCCGGCAGGGAAGAACAGCGTGCCACCGCCACCACGATTGAGGCGGTCGATTGTGGAATTGATTAACTTTGTATTAAGGGTCTTTCCATTTGCTTTTGCACCGGCTTTCAACATGTCTACCCGTTCGGCACGAAGGACTGTTGCTGCACAGAAGCAAAGAAAAGAAATAAGAGTTATTCGTAAATTCATAGTCTATATTATTAAGTATAAATTCTCCGTTGCCTTCAAAAAAATCATGCTAATAGATTTATTTTTTCTTCCCAATGATTTTTAAAATCATTGCAATGATTTTTTCAAAGATGCAGCATGATTTTTTTAAGCATGCTACATGTTTTTTTTCAATCATGTTGCATGTTTTACAGAAGCAACACATTGTTTTTTTATGCTACAAATATATGCAAAGATTTCCTTATTCTGCATATACAAATTTATATGTACCACTTTGTACCTCTTTCGGTTCTTTCTCTCCCGGAAGATAAACAACAGCAGTAGTATTCACCGGAACAGATACATTCAAGGTGAAAGTTCCGTTCTGACGAGTCCAATTCACAACGATAGTGCCATATAAAGTTTCATATGATGACTTGACAAACTTCAAATCTCCCACAGGTTCCGGAGCAATGACAAATTTCCGATAGCCTTGTTTTGAATCGTTTTGCTGATTTCCGAATTCAGATGCGGTGTAAGGACGGATGCCGACCAATGAATTGAAGAACCATTCGTCAATCTGTCCCATCATAAAGTGATTCCAGGAAGAGCCTTGACGCGGGTCCCATTGCTCAGTCAGAGTTGTTGCGCCAAATTTCAGTTGGAAACCATAGCCGGGCGCTTCTTCGTGGTTGAACATTTTATATATCAATTCATGCTGACCGTTACGGGCTAATGTCTGAATCAGATAACGATTACCTACATCTCCGGTAGTCAGCCGGTTGCCGTGTGCTTCCACATCTTTAAGCAGATTCATAAACACTTTCTTATCCTGCGTCATATGAAGAAACAAGGGAAGTGCATTGCTGCACTGGCTTCCTGTACCATACTGTGCCGTATCATTGTTCAGGAAACGCTTGTCAAATGCAATTCGGATATCATCTGCCAAAGAACTGTAATAACGAATATCAAAATCATTGCCCACCATTTTTGCAGCTTCTATCAAATACATGACAGTCATATAATAATGTGCGGTAGCTACCAGTGGCACAGGTGTATTCCGTGAAAATCCTCCACGGAAATCCCCATAATCATACCAATCTCCCAATCCGAAAGAAAGGATACCGTTATCCGCGCGTGTCTTCAGATAGTCAACATAACGACGCATATTTGAATAATACTTCCTTATCAACGAATCATCCCCATACGTTTCATAATACATAAACGGGAAAATGACCAAAGAACCGCCCCACTCGGGAGATTCCGCAAAAGCATCCATTCCCGGGCCTTCAAAAACCACGTATTCCGGGGCTGTCGTCGGCATTGCTCCATTGGAGTGTTGCGCGTCCGCCATATTCTGCATAATCTGTGGAGCGTAGGCTGTCAAATCATAATTGTACAATAGTCCCGGCCCGTTCAGATGTACCTGTTCGAGCCATCCTAGCTTTTCACGGTGCGGACAGTCTGTAAATACTGATTGCATATTGCTGCGGACTGCTTTCTCTATCAAACGATGGGCGGCATTAAAGATACCGTTGGATGATTCGAATGTAGATACCTTCTTTGCCGAATTATAGACAAAACAGGATTGGATATTCTTCAGTACAGGCAACTTCTGCGGATTCTTCTGTCCTTTCAATACAGCACCTTCCACTTGGATATATCTGAAACCATAATAGGAGAAACGAGGATGCCAGGTTTCATCGCCATCACCTTTCAATGTATATTCATAATAATGCTGACGTCCCGTTTGACGCTGGTTACAAGCGCCTTCATCGGTCAATGCTTCGGCTACCAGTAGAGTTATTTTCTGTCCGCGTTTTCCACGTACTGTTATTTCGGGGAAACCTGCTAAATTCTGTCCCATATCCAGTACGAAAGCGGAAGGGTCTACTGTCCGTTTGGTAGATTTGGAAGCAGCCGCCACTTGGTCAGCATTCAGTTTGGTCACCTTTTGGATATCATATCGTTCCATTATCTTCACAGGTGGCGCCATCTGTGGACGGAGTACTCCTTTGGGGGCTTTCTGCATTACCACCGGACGCCAATGGCTATCGTCGAAACCTGCCTGATTCCATCCTTTCTGTTCGCGGCGGGCATCATAATCTTCTCCACCATAAATACAGTTGAACGTTACCGGACTCAAATCATATTTCCATTCATTATCAGAACGGACGATTGTACGTGTTCCATCCTCATAATTGATTACCAGTTCAAATAAAAGTGTGGGGGGGCCGAAGCTTATCTGCAATTTGCGATAACGTCCCCCCTGCACATTGTAGAATCCATTCCCCAATAAGATTCCAACGGCATTCTCACCATACCGCAATTGTTCCGTTACATCATATGTGTTATAATAAACACTTTTATCATAATCACTCCAAAGTGGAGCGAATTCACTATTACCGATTTTCTTTCCATTCAGAGAAAATTCATAGAATCCCAAACCGCAGACGTATGCAGTCGCTTCGGCTATTTTCTTGCCGGACTTATTGCCGGACTGATTCCGGAACTCATTCCGAGACTCATTCCGAGACTTGTGAATCTTCGTTTTCTCTGCATCGTCCAGCAAAAACGTTCTTCGCAAATAAATACTTTTCTTCGCCAAAGTATCCACCGCTTCCCAAGCTGCCTTCACTTCCGGCTTTTTCAGTTCGCTGCCGTGGAATTTACGTCCTTCCGGCAAGTGTGCATTTTGACGGGTAATAGCTCCAATCCATTTTCCATCGGAAAGTCTTGAGGGGGCAGAACGGAACTTCGCTTCACGACTCCATTCGGAAGGAGTATCCGTTTCATCCCAAACACGGACACGCCACATATAATTGAACGAATTATCTGAACTTATATTCGCTCCTTCCGTTGAAACCAACTGGCTCTGTGAAGAATTGACTTTTCCGCTATTCCAAATTTGACGTCCTGTGAAAGCTTCCCGAATATCAATCTCATAAGCAGATTGTCGTGTCCCATTTTCCGGTGACTCCATCACCCATCCCAAACGGGGTGCACCATCAACCACTACCAACCCTTCCTGCATTTCACAGGTAAGACGGGTGATTGTTATATTCTTCGCCTGTACAATACAAGGTAGACAAAGCAGTATTAAAAGAAAATAATTTCTAGAATTCATCTTTTCATATATCTTTATTTGCGAAATTATCATTAAAGAACATTTGTACAAACAATTCTAGTCAATGTATCCGCATGTCCTACTTCTTTGCCATCGACAAAAATGCGTAATCCCTTTCCACAATGATAGCGGTCGCCATTCTTATCCCAAAGAATGGTCAGATTATGCCCATGATACAATACATTGTCCAAACAGAACCAATCCCATTTATCTGCCGGAATCAACGGATTCACCTCTATCGTATTATCCAGGCGCGGACGTAATCCGATCAATCCTGTAATCATCAAGTCATTGAAAGTAGAATGATTATAATAGCGGCTACGTTCTTGATCCCCTTTCAGCCAATAACCTGTCACTTCATCCAGATATTCGCCGATATACGGACGTCCACGGTGGTATTGTGATTCTACATACAATTCCATTTGACGGAAATATACGCTGTCGGACAATACTGTTTGCGGATAATTATTCATAAAGTTAGCCATTGCCGTCAATGTCTGTGCAGAGGCGAACGGCCAGATAGCTCCGTCCCATTCACATTTACCCACTCCACGTGTACGGAACTCCGGATGGCGGCGTTCGGCAGTAGTCAGTCCGTAAGGAGCAGAAAAGCCTTTCTCGTCCATAATCTCTTTCCAGGCAACTTCGTACATCTTCGCTGTATCCGGCAAATTGAAATACCACGGAATATAACCGATAGCCTCACGGACATTAGCAGAAGAATCCGTACGCATCGTTTCAAAGAACTGATGGCGTGTATTCCACAATTCGGTATCGACTAAAGTTTTCAGGGTATCTGCTTTCATACCATATTGCATTGCCATTCCTTCATCACCGGAAAGGACTCCCATCAATGAAAGTGCTTTCGCATTGCCATACATATAACTGTTGATAGTAGGACGGGCATACTTCTTTCTGCGCCCGCCGCTGATGGATTCTTCCATACCGTCTTGTACGTCACCTTGCCAATATAACCCGTTTTTCAGACGGTTTGTACGTTCCCAACGTTGGTATTCGGTTTCCAGATCTTTCTTCATATCCAACATGAAGTCTTTATCACCATCTACCATATATCGTGCCAATACCGCATCCGCATTCCATGAGCTGAACTTATCCATTTTCTTCATAGGTCCGCCGTCATTACCACGATACCAGGTATGGATAATCTGATCCAAATATTTCGGGTCACGCAACCAACGGCTTTCATAAATATGATGTCCGATGGCGCAGGCAATCAGGTTATATTTATCCGAGTAGGAACGTTGTACCAGAAATTCTGTCATGCCATATTCCACGGGAGTTTCCTTGATATGTTTGCGCAATGACCACCAACGGTAATAATACATTTCCTCAAAATTGCGTTGCGGACATTCAAACAAAGGAATATTCTCTTCCATCCATTCCGAAGCCTTAGCATTAGGAATTGCCTGGATGATATTCTCATCTTCCATTCCATTGAAATAATCTACGTAATGGCTGAAATCCGCATATTTCAGAAAAGCGGAAGACGCATCCTTATCCGTAGAAGATGTTTTCACGTTGGCTATGCGATATTCAGCCAAAGGCTCTTGTTCACCAGCATTCGGCAAATCATAAGTCTGGTCGGCAGGAGTATCCACTGTCGGGAATGTACGTGGCACGCCTGTACGGAAAGCAATTCTTTCAACACTCGCTACCGGTGCATAAAACATACGCAACCCTACTCTCTTGCCATCTACATATACCTGGATATTACGGTCTGTCGTTGAAAGAACAGCTTCTACGTGATAGCTTTTTCCGGCTTCATATTTCATCATATTCGCGAAACGGGAGCCACCTTTCATACGGAAAATACCATCATTGGTCAGCTCCATACGGGAACAGGCAATTCCGTTCTCATTCAGGAATTCTATCTGGAGTGTACCTTTATCATTTTGTCCGGCTTGCAAATCGAACGAAACTTTCAGTTCTTTAGAAGCTGGGATTTTACGTTCCACTTTCGCATAATCAAACGGATCTTTATCCTGCAGTTTCAGCCATTGTCCGTCCAAAGAAACCGGAGCCCAGGCGGGAGAATAAATATTCCAATTAGTAAGTTCTGCAATTGCTTTCGATTTTGAGAAGTCATCATTGGCATGTGCGGAAGCATTGAGTTCCACCGGCACAGGGATACGGGAAATCCACATATCTTCCTTATTTACACTGTAAGAAACCCATAAGTCACCATCCGCAGGTACTCCGTTTCCCTCTTGTATGCCACGAGGATATTGGGGACCATATGATTTATAATTTCCACCGTAGCGCATTGGTGTGATTTCACCATGTACCAGGTTTAGTGTTGTATATTCCAGTCCGTCCTTACTCAATGAGATAGCAAGTGGCCAACGGAATTCGGAAGGGTTATACACTGTGGCATATGTGCCGTCACTCAAACGTTGTCCCCATATTTTCGCGTTACTATTAACAAAACCTTTTGCACGGAGCACGGGTTCCGCCCAAGTATGTCCGCCATCTTCGCTGATGGAAGTCAGCGCGTGTTTCCAAAGGCTGGCGATTCTTCCGTCAGGAAGCGTGTAGCAGTTGAATGCTTTATATCCTTTCTTCAATGGAATGATAGGGTCTTCACGATCAGCCTCTTCTACCCATTGCATCATATAGAGCGGATTATCAAGAATCTCCTGGCAAGCTTTCACAAATTCACGGTCTTTGCTTTTCTTGAAATATGGATAGTCGGTATTCTTTTCGTTGAATCCGTGATTATAATAAATGAAATAAATAGGTCCGAACGAGCCATCTTTCTTTATTTCGCGCACTACACGGCCAATGCCGTTTCCGTCATTCGGGTCGTCTTTCTTATCCAGAGCAACTCCGTAATTCCCCATCGTTATCAAACGGCCGGATTTAGAGACGTAAAAGCCTACGCGTTGGTGCATGATGGCAATCAAGTCTTTAGCCTGCATACCCGGACGGGATTCTTTGGTATATCCATCCGGTACTTTATACGGTGGAAATACAATTTCGGGATTTGTCCATTGATAACCATCTTTTGATGTCATCAGGAAGGTTTGGGAAGGCGGGACATGTTCATCCGAAGGATCAGCCAGGTATTGATAATAGAATTGGCCGTTCCAATAAGCCAGCATCGGTTGATGATTGTAAGTCCAACCATGGCCGTTAGAGGCATCAGGGTGTTCCCGGTTTGCCCGCACCAATTGGATATTATGTACCCCTACTACTGGGGACAGTTGTCCGTCATGATAAGTAGGATTTGAGATTTCTGTTCCTGTGTAATGGATTCTGTCTTGTGCTGATACTGTAGCTGTCAGCCATCCGGCAGCTAGTGCAAAGAGAATCTTTGTAGAGTTGTTCATGATCTATTTCTGGTTTTAATTTATTTCTTCTTACTTTCTTCCAACAGTGTTTTAACCACTGTTGCCGGAGCCTTGAATATTGTTCCGTGTTTATGTCCGGCAGGTACGCTTACATCATTGGTTATATCGGTGAAATTCTTAAAGTCCTTTGTGCGCATAGCTCCGTATATTTTCTTCTTATACACATCAAAATAAATGAGATAGTCCTCTCCTACCTTTTCTACGGTCGGTCCCTCTACAAAGGATTCGGTGAATGGTTGTGATGCAGGCGAATAAGGCCCTGTCAGGGAATCTGCAAAAGCAATCTTCAGGTTACGTTCAGGACGGGTATTATCTTTGAGTACCATCACATAATCATTTTTTGCCCGTTTCACCAGAACAGCATCAATTGTACTAAAACCCGGATCGTATAAGACTTTCGCTTTTGAAACTGTCTTAAAATCCTTCGTTGTGATATAATACAAGCGATGGTTATTGTTTTCTTCTTCTATCCCTTTCTCAAAACGACCGGGGACACATGAAGCCCACACCACCATAAACTGCTCACTATCGTCATCATAAAAAATCTCCGGAGCCCATACATTAACAGTGGTCGGTTCATCAGCCATAACAGTAATCATTTGTTGTTCCGACCAATGAACCAAATCTCTGGAATTTGCATAGCCGAATCCCAAATCACCTTTCCAGCTCGTAGTCCAGACTAAATGGAAAGTCCCATCGGGAGTGCGCACCATGGAAGGATCCCGCATCAATTGGTGTTTTCCCAGTTCCGGTTTCAACCAAACTCCCGGAATACTATCCCAATGCATTCCGTCCTCACTATATAAATATCTTAAACCCTCGTCAGCCGGTTCGTGGAATGAAGTGAACATATAATAGTCTTTGCTTCCCCCACAAGAAGCCAAGAACAAAATACCTATTGCGGCTAATGTATTTCTTAACTTTTTCATTTCTATTATAATCTATAATTGTATCCTTTATATGGAAAAGACGATAAAAGCCCTGATTTGTACTCAAACAGATTCGAAGATTCGTCAGATTCTAAATATATACGAGAAAAGGGCGACTCTCCGAGCCACCCTTTTCATCATCAAACAAACTAACCATTTAATTATGGGAGAGAATCTTATAAAGATCCTCCACGTGCTTTCACACGTTTGTACCATTCTTCACGTTCTTTCTTCAAGTCGTATCCGCGTTTAGCCAGATAGTTGTTAATACGTCCTTTATATTTTCCGAAAGCTGCGTGTTTCTTATTCGAATTTTCAGCATCCAAGGCAAATTCACGGGCTTCTACCAGCCACGCATAGATTTGTGCCTTTTCCTCTTCTTTCAAACTCGGAATCATATCAAGATGTGAGTCGTAAGTCACTTTCACCACTCCATAGGTCATGCCGTCCTTCACTGCTTCTATCTGCTTCTCGTCAAGGAAAAGAGACAAATTTGCAGGAAATGCGAAATGAGAACGATACAGCGCTGCATCCTTTTCATTTTCCGCAGCTTTCAATGCTTCAGTTTTAGCGTCGCCAGTCAGTCCCAATTCTTTTACTTTCTTGACTTTTGCATCGCGCACTTCATAGATATCGTTCAATTCAAAATAACGGTTGGCAATGATATTACGGACATCTTCCGCCACTTTTGTATCCGTAACTCCAAGTTTATCGACAATCTTCTGTGAACGATTGATGATAGACTCCACATATTTGGGGTCACGGTTTTCTTTATTCAAGTCAACTGCTCCGGCAGATATCCAGCCACAAAGTAACAGTAGAGAAATTATTAATATCTTTTTCATTGATTTTGTTTTTAAAGTAGGATACCGAAAGGAAACATGGCTCCGGCACCTTGCCGGCGATTACATTAATTTTCCTTTTTCAGCCAAAGTATCGTAGTTGTTCTTCATGTCTCTCCAGTCTACTTTGTGCTTCGTACTGATACCATTGATATATTTTTCAATATTAGTATATCCGTCACCTGTACAATCTTTGTTGGCGTCACTCGGGTCATTCGGATTCAATCCGTTGGCGATTTCCCATTCATCCGGCATACCATCTTTGTCTGTATCTACATAAGGAGTACCTTTGTATTCAGGATAGCCACCCATCTGACGGATATCGGTAATAATACCTTGCTTATAAGAATCTTTCGGCAGACGACGATACTTGAACTGTCCGTCCTCGCCCATTGACTTAGGAGACAAGCCTGTCAAATCACCATAAGCGTCTTTCGGAAGTTTCTTTTCATAATAAGGAATGCCTGTTCTAACTTCTTCAATCACACGTTCGTCAACAATATCACGGCAAGGAATATTCGCACCTACATGCTTCAATACATAATCATAAGCATCATTAGCCCCCATGATATTGATATACGGCATCTCGAACGGCTGATAGCTACGCATGTATTCAGTATATCCGTCAGTGTTCGGCTGGGTTTCAATCTGGATACCGCCATTCCAGTTGTCTTTCGTTATTTCAGGATAGCCTTCCATGATATTTCCGTCGGCATATACCCGTCCATATTCTTTATGATCCAACTTGCTACGTCCCGCTTCCGGTTTCAAGATACGATGTCCTACATTGGAGTCTTTAGGAGTAGCAGGTCCCGGTTTGTAGTAGTTATTAATCATGTTGAACATTGCGGTATAGTCACCACCGTCTGAAGAACGGTGAACCCAGTTGAACACGATATTATTAACGAAGTTAAAGATACCATTCCAGCCGATAGAAGGATTACGTCCGGAGTTGCTAGCCCAGAGGTTACGGGCAAATGCGCAGTTCTCACCTCCTAATGTGCTACCGAATGCATGGTTGTATGTATCCAATGCTTTTGCTGAGATAGTATTTTGGATAGTTACGTTTACAGTAGGAAGCTTCAAGTCTTTGCTCTCATATTGTCCTTCACTAGGATCATACATGTGGCGATAGAAAGAAATATTTTCATCCAATCCCCATGTACAGGAACAGTGGTCAATCATTATATTACCAACAGGGTTACCTCCGAAAGAGTCATCACGATGCCATACTTTCGTTTCTCCACGACGGAAACGCATATGACGTACTACGACATCATGTGTATCTACCCAAAATGATTCTCCAGCGATACAAACACCGTCTCCAGGAGCTGTTTGTCCAGCAATGGTTACGTAAGGAGCACGGACGATAATCGGAGATTCCAGACGGATGATACCGGCAACATTGAATACGATAATACGTGCACCGCCAGTTTCGCATGCTTCACGGAAAGAACCCGGTCCGCGGTCATTCAGATTTGTTACAGTTATCACTTTGCCGCCACGGCCGCCGAAACTGTACATACCACCACCTTCAGCACCTGGGAATGAAGGGATATCAGCTTGTGGCAAATCATACGGGCGACCAGCCCAAGGGATATAAGGGCGTCCTTCCCTGGCTTCTTTTTGTACTATCGGCAACGCTTTTGCCCATGCTTCGTCAGAACGTTTCCGCTCTTCGGTCATCATTTTCGTATAGTTATCTTTGGCTTCGCCGGATATTTGCGGGTATTGCGCCCATGCAATGGTCGGAGTCAACATTGTTGCAGCGAAAGCTGCTAAAAGTAGATGCTTCTTCTTCATTTTTATTTGGTTTTGTGAAGTTGTTAATTCAAAAATACAATAATAAGACGAAAGAAGAAAAGATTTGTAATCAGTAATAATGAAAAACATGGGTGATAAAGTAGAAAAAAATAAATCGTCAGATTTTCACTGTTGTTCCGTATTTCTATATCTGTACATATTTCTTTCTCCATTCTTCTATACTTGCTTGTGTAGCTTTGTAATCCTCCAAGTTATAGGGCTGTTCGTCAAGAACAGCCCTAATGTCACACACATTGGAATAGGAATCACCTACATATGCTTCATAATCAAAATCCGTTTTAACCATTTCGTTCAACTATTTGCAAAGATCAGTAGAGATAAAACTATTTTTAGCAAAAAAGGGGCATATCATTTTCATGACATGCCCCCTATCTTTCAAGTTTCAATGATTATTGTCTGGCATCAAATGTACCTTTTGCGCCATATGCATCCTGCCATCCTGTACTTTGTGACAACCAAGGATTCATCAATAACACATTTTCCGGTAAACCAGACAGATAGTAATTTTCTCTCCAAGTTATTTCAGCCTGTTCATTATTTATATTATCCACTGGTGTTTTAGTATCTTTGAACTCAAAGTGAGAAGTCCAGAATTCAGCTAAAATCTCAAGGTTTGCTTGTAAATTAGCTTCATCATTTACATCTACCGGAGTATCGAACGCAGCAACTTCAGATGCTATAGGATCCTCCTTTGTTGTAGAGCCTTTCACTTTCAAATATTTACCAACACGGTGAGTCCCATTCAATGGTTCAAGTCCCAATGTAGCACATGTCGTATTATTATTACTTGCATCATCAGTATATAACATCCAACGCCAAATATCCCAATATCGTTTTCCTTCGTATGCCAGTTCTATCTGACGTTCACGCAGACAAGCTTTAATCGCCTCGTGTTTATCGGAAACACTACCTAAACCATATTTATTGTTACCAACAGGAATTCCAACGCGAGCGCGCACCTGCCCCAGTACATCAATAGCCGTCGACGCATCACCAGTAGCAGCGTAACACTCTGCCAAGTTCAAAAGTAGTTCCGCATAACGATATTCATAAACGTCTGTTCCGTCGGCAGCATAAGTATTGGCACTACTTGCAATTGGACTAGACATTTTGCGTACAATAGCAGGACTACTCCCTACATTTGCAAAATATTGATTTTCACTGGCATCTTCCCAACAATAGTTCCATACAACAGCATCCGCATTAGCATCATACCCCCATTTCATTCCAGAGAAAGTAAAAGTATAATAAAAGCGTGGATCACGGTTTTTGAAAAACAGGAACTTATCATAACCATTTACAAAATTACCATTTTCATCAACAGCAGGCTTTCCGTCAGCCATTGGGAAAATATCAAGCATGCCTTGTGGCACTTGGAAACCAGCTCCATTACTTCCCATTGACTTTAATCGAATCGCTTTTTGCCAACTACTGCGTTCATCAGAACCTGAAGTTGAAGCGGCAAGCATTTTCACCATGATAACTTCTTTGCAGAATTTATTATCATTTTTGTAAAACATCTCATCCCAATCTTTACCAGTTGCTCCGTACAATCCGTACCCTTCATTATCCAATAAAGTTTTTGCATCTTGAGTCGCCTTCAAAGCATCTTTCCAACGTTGGTTACCCGAGTTATCCCAATCCTTATTAAATATTGGACTGGCAAAAACTAGAAGTACACGGCTTTTATATGCTAAGGCTGCTTCTTTTGTCAATCGCCCATATTCTGCATCTCCCCATTCTTTACGGGTAGGAAGTAATCCTGCCGCATCGTCAAGGTCACTTATAATTTGTTTAATGCATGCTTCTACACTCTCACGATTATATGCCTTGGCAGCCTCACGGTCAGCGGCATTTAAGACTGTATTTACAATTGGAACTCCACCATAAACACGAACCAAATCAAATAATTGAATTGCACGTAGGAAATATGCTTGTCCCTTTGCCTTTCTCACAAATCCATCCGAGAGAGTTTGACCATATTTATCAATACCTTCTAAAACATCATTACAATAACGAATACGCGAATATGGATCATTGCTTATATTAGATGCCAGATTTGCACCAAAATAAGAATCACAATCCTTAGCTTCTTCCAAAATATTACTGGAACTAATCTTGGTTTGTATTCCCCACTTTTCTTCGGTATATGCCGTAAAATCGGTATATTTACCAGCTAAGCTATATGACTGTGTAGGAGTCATACCTGATACACGGAAATAGTTATAATAAATATTCTGAATATACTGATCTAAAATAACCTCACTTCCAAAAGTTTGTTCCGGTGAATACTTATCATAAGGAGTCATATCTTTCAGAAACTGATCACTACAACCGGAAAATGAAAGTAAACCGAACGCTAACAGCGCACTATATAATATCGTTTTCTTTTTCATAATTATGATTTTTAAAATGAAACATTTACACCCAAAGACCATGTTCTCAAAGTAGGATACAATGTAGTCGTTTTGTCATACATATTACGATACTTTTTAGGATATGGATTATACAAGTCCCACAGGTTGTTACCAGTCACACTGAGTCGTGCAGATTGAATTTTCAATGGAGTTAACCATCTTTTCGGCAAAGTATAACCAACACTCAAGTTGCGGATATAGCAACGGAATGTACTGATCTGCCAGAAATCAGACGGGCTGTCAACAGAACCACTAATTCTATTTTCCAAACCAATATTCGGATACTTGCCATTTGGATTATTCATCTCGTCATACATATCCTGCCAGAAAATATCTGGTGACCATACCATATTCTGTTGAGAAGAGAAAACATATTGTGCTCTGTCAATCTGACGGTCACCTCCCCATGATGTAGAAAGCATCATGCTGAAAGTTATGCCCTTCCATTCCGCTCCCAATTTTGTTGTAAAGCCGTGAGTTCGATTTTTCTTTGCTAATTTTGCATAGTCTTCCACTTTACTAACCTGTCCATCAGGACCTTTTTGAGTACCATCAGGATTTAAACCACCACCTAAATCCTGATAAGCTAACATACCCGGCTTCAAATCACTTTTATTTGTTTTATCCAAGTACTTTACAGTTCCACCATTGGCATTTCCTTTCAAATAAGACCAATAATCATCAATATCCTTTTGGTTACGTAAAATACCATCCCCACTAGAAGTTCCTCGCCAAACTTTATACCCCCAAACAGGCATAATTGTTGAAACGCCAGCCCTTACGGAGTTATTAGCAGCTAACGAAGCTGGAAGTTCCGGCCATTCTTTCACTTTATTATTACTGAAGCCAAAGTTGACACCTACATTATATTTCACCTGACCTACTTTGTCTCGCCAGTTAAGAGAGAATTCACTACCCCATGCATCAATTCTACCAAAATTCACCTCAGTAAGTGCTCCTCCTGCAAAAATTGGAGTTCCCACGATACCACCAATATTTTGATTCAGAATATCAGAGTTTACATCATAATAGAAATCCATTGTAGCGCTCAGACGATTATTCAAGAAGCGCAAATCAAGTCCTAAATTATATTTATTATCCTTATCCCAATGTGCAGAAGGATTAGGGGTAGCATCAGCCTTAATACCTGTTTTTGCATAACCACTGTTAGCACCGAATCCATACCCCCTTGTTCCATCTACACCATATAATTGCATCCATCTCCAAGCCTTCAGGTTATCTTTACCAGTCTGCCCCCATGAGAAACGTAACTTTGCATATTCAAACCAAGCAGGCATTACATCTTTAAAGAACTTCTCTTCTGAAGCAACCCATCCTAGAGATACTCCCGGGAAAAATCCCCAATAATTTGCAGGAGCAAATTTAGTCGAAGCATCCGTACGGAATACAAACTGAAAAAGATATTTATCTGCATAGTTATAAGTAACACGTCCCAAATAAGACAATGAACCTTGCTGATATCTATAGGTTACAGTATTGCCTACGTCCATCGTACCAGCGGTTGCGGCTGTTCCTAAATAACTATCCGGATTCGGATTAATATAAATCATTTGCTTAGAATGTTGTGAAGATTTCATTTTCTCTACAGCAGCCATTGCTGTAATACTATGCAAACCAAATTTTCCTTCATAATTAATGTAGAAGTTCATTTGTTCATTTTTAGTAAGAGCATCTGTAAAAACAACACGCGTACGTCCTGTATATTCATTAAATTCATAATCTGCTACAGACGGATGATCGCTGAAAAAACGGTTACCTTCCGTCAACTTATTATCTGCTTTCAAATAAGCCAACGTAAATGGCATCATAACTTGTTCGCCATCAGAAGCATTACGTTTTAAAGCATAACTACCTTTTACCGACAGTCCTTTTATGTAAGGAATAGAATATGTCATTGAGAAATTAGCATCGTATCCAAATGAATTTGTTTTGGAATAGTTACCATCACTATCTAACATTTGAAAATAGTTCCAGCTACCAATTCTATCATTTGATTTTGCATTACCAGCCTCTGAGTAACTATTAAGGAGAGGAGAAGTATAATATGTATTACCATCGTCCAATGTTACTTCCCAAGGAATATAGGTTGGCATATGCGATAACAAAAGATACTCTCCGCTTTCACCCGGCTGAACCTTTCCATATCCATTAATAGCTGTGCCACTCTTCGTATGGCTTTTTTCAATATCTTGCTGATAGCCTGCAATTGTTGCCGAAAATTTCAAGTCTGAGGTCAATTTCACATCAACTCCCGCACGGAAGTTCCATTTATCATAATCCTGTTTCCCTAAGTTGGCACCTTGTGTGTAATAAGAGGCTCCAGCAAAATAAGTTGCATTTTCACTACCACCACTGACATTTACAGAATGATTCATTGTAAATGCAGATGACCAAGCTTCGTCCAGCCAATTATAGTTCATCTGATCCATCTGTGCAAGTTCATCCTCACTATAAATTTTGGTTTTCCAATCAGAACTGCCTGTGTTTATTTTACCACTTGCTGTATTCAAAGAATTAGCAAAACGACCGTATGCTGATCCTGTCAATATTTTCGGATGACCTACAGCATCATTAACACCAAATTTACCAGAATAACTGATTCTAGGCGCTCCCGCCTTACCACGCTTAGTTTTGACAACAATGGCACCTTGTGAAGCACGAGAACCATAAATAGAAGCGCTGGCATCACGAAGAACAGAAATACTTTCAATTTCAGAAGGATCCAGCGCATTAAAAGTATCCATAGTAGGAAGACCTGAATTCGGATCTATTTGAATCACATCATCTATAATAATCATAGGATCACTACTTCCACCATCTTTCGAATAGCTAAAAGACTGCCGGATAGAAATAGAAGCACCCACTCCCGGACGATTATCACCACCAGATACACTTAGACCCGGAATTTGCCCAGCCAAAGCAGCACCTAAATTTGATACCGGAAGTTCTTCGATTTCTTTTGGAGTAATTACGCCAATAGATCCAGTTACATCTTTCGCCTTTTGCGTACCATATCCAATTACTACCACCTCGTCAAGAGTCTTTGTATCCTCTTTTAATACAATTTTTAATGCCTGCCCTGCTTTAGGAGTGACAAATTGACGAGTATATCCAATAAAGGACACTACAATCTGGCTTCCTGTGGGCACTGTCAATGAGAAGTTACCATCAATATCAGTAATTGTACCGACTGTTCCCCCTTTTATTGTCACGCTAGCTCCAATAATCGGTTCTCCTTGAGTGTCAACTACCGTTCCTTTCACAATTCCCTGTTGCTGGACTGCATTTACAGCAGGCATTTCTTTTACACTTTCAGCAAATGTCTCCACAGGAACAGCAAACAAAAAAGAGAGGCAGATAATCTTCGCTGCGCTTAGATATTTGCTCTGTGTTTTTCTAGAAAAGACTTGTTCTTTTTCCATCTGTTTACATATTTAGTTCAAAAATACAAAAATACTTCACCAATATTTCTTTTTTATCATACATAAACAGGACGAATAACTAAAATATATGTAATCACATATTAAAGAATAAAATTAAATTTGAGACAATTTTATCCTTCAATACCTTTTTCTCAACCAATTACAATTGATTAAGAATGATGTTTCTTGTACTACAAGAATGGAACACATATAGAAGACCACACAAAATGAAGTACTACATTCATCAGGAAGAAGTAGAAGAGTGAGACGATTCAAATACATACTTTACATTAAAGAAGTACTTGAATCCAGCAGTAAAATAGTATCTATATACTGCTCAACCAGCCTCCAATTTTTAATGCACTCTCCCGCTTTCAGCTATCCAGTTCCCTCTAAGAGTCCTTATCCATGGGGATTCCGGCTGAAGGCACACCCTGAAACCACCCGATTCCGCTTTCAGCCACTCGATTTGTGCAAAACGAAAGGTCTGTTGGAGTAAAATACAGCCTCTGTTTCCCCTAATTGGAGCCTCTATACCCATGAGTTAGAGGCTCTATTCCCAGGGAATAATATAATATGTCCAGGGTACAGAGGAGATAAGCCCGGCTGTTGGACATGCAGAGCCGGCACATCAGCTATATATACCCAACATCTCAATTATTAATATTTGATATTCCGGCTGAAAGCAGGCGCTTTCAGCCGAAATACCGATAAACAGGGACTTACAGAAGAAACTGAAAGCTGAAACCACTATTTCAACTTTTCCTTGGAGAGCCTTATATATCTAAAAAAATGAGTCCAAACCACCCTCCCTTTGAAAGGAGAAATGATTTGGACTCATCTTCTATGGTAAATTGCTTTTCTTTTAGTTTCAGCAAATCACCTCTTCCTGAAAATCAGGAGAACTTTTATTCAGCCAACGGGTCGAAAGTTCCCATACCACCATGAGAGTGGTCTTCCCAGCCAATGGTCTGATACAATGTAGCATTAGTCTGCTGTGCACTCTGACGCAATCCGAGGAAATAATATTTCGGCAGGAAAACAGGATCAATACCAAGCGTGTTACCGTCAAGACTGATATCCTTGCGTGTGAAGTTTGCATTATAGAAGTTACACATTGCCTGAACAGCCGGATCGGAAATCACTTCATCATCTCCAACTATTTCGGATACGATATTCTCGTTCAATGTCAATGCAGCCGGACGGGTTTCATTTCTAAGCGGGTCACTATTGTCATTTGCAGCACCGGTTCCCTCCACATGAATTTCGATACGATGTCTTTTGCCAAGAGCATTCATCGGAGTTACCCCCAGATAATTACAAGTATTACCGCTAAATCCGGATAATGCCCAACTTGCATTCAGTGATCCTTGTCCCACGCCACCATCAAAAAGCATCCAACGACGCATATCATAAGCCCGTTTGCCTTCATAAGCCAATTCCACCTGACGCTCATACAAGATAGCCGCGAATAATTTGGCACGGTCATTTTCAATATCCGTATTCAGGCCGTAATTGTTGGCCGACGTATAGCCTACCCGTGCACGCACATCTTTCAATGCCTGAACTCCTTCCGCATGATGCGTTCCACCGGCACCACAAGCAGACTCCGCCAAGTTTAATAACACTTCAGCATAACGTATTTCCATATAAGGGGCCGCTGAACGTCTGAAACCTTGTTGATCACCGGAACTATAATCTGTAAACACATTAAAGTCAGAAGACGGATCATCATTCGAACGTTTACGCACATAGACGCTTCTGTTTCTAGTTCCTAACTTATCAGCCGCATAACCACTTTTACTCGGATCAGCGAGGTCAGTAGCCGATACATACCAACAGTAGTTCCAAAGCTCATATTCACTTCCATCCGTATAATAGCTCGGACAAAGACCGGACATGGTAGTTCCGGAGAAATCGACATCCCCACTATTAAACTTCCATTCCACACCCGGGAATGCAAATGTACGATAGAAACGCGGATCACGGTTCATAAAGAATTTACTACCCTCATTGTCGTATGTGTATATTGATTCCCCTGGTCTTTTACCGTCAGCCATCGGGAAGAGGTCTACTATTTCTGCCGTAGCAGTCCTGCCGCCACCACCGTTTATATTACCCGGACGGATTCCTTGCTCCCATAAGTTGTACTTATTAATATTCTGACCGGCAATAGGAGATACATTATTATATAAGGTGACAAAGACGGCTTCACTTTTTCCCGTATGGTCAGTGAACATTTTAGCCCAGTTCTTTGCATTGTTATCTCCCCCGTTACTTTCATAAGCAAGTCCGAAGCCACCGGCTTTCAGTGCAGCGATAGCAGCAAAATTCGCGTCATAAGCGGCTTGCCAACGTGATTGGTCGTCGCCACGGTTGAAAAGCGGACTGGCATAAAGCAACAACATACGTCCTTTCAAGGCAAGTGCGGCTCCGGAAGTAATGCGCCCGTAATTATCACCGTCCCATTGTACAGGAAGGTATCGGGATGCCATATCCAAATCATTGCATACAAAGTCTACACAATCTTTGGTTGAAGAACGGGGAATCACCAGATTCTCACCGTTACCATCACCAATCACCGGATTCTGAACATGATCTACAATAGGTACACCACCATACATCTTCACCAACAGATAATAACGCCATGCACGGAAGAAGTAAGCCTGTCCGAGCAATTCTTCTTTCTCTTCCCGAGTAAGAGTCTCACTTCCCGTCACGCCTTCAATGACATCATTACATTCGCGAATACGTCCCCAAGGGCTTGTCTCGCCGTTGATTACATAAAAATAATCGGGTACATTATGGATCGTAAGAACCGCTGACGGATCATTAAAAAGGGAGAATTCGCCATATTCTTCCGTACATTTGGAAAAGTCATCGTTGATTCCCGCACTGACTATATCAGTCAAAGCATTGGACCCTCCGACTGCATTTGGTAGCAAACAGCGATACAAATAATCCACACGACTTTTGGCTGTTTCATAATATTCGTATACGACTGAACCGTCAAAGCTTCCGTATACTTTCTTGTCTTTCAGAAAGTCATCGCTGCATCCGGTAAAGCTGATTACTGCCGCTACCGCCAACGCCTTCAAACTAAATATATTTATCTTTTCTTTCATAATCTTCTTTTATATTAGAATGAAACATTCACACCCAAGGTAAATTTACGCAAGTTCGGATAATTCCCATACGTGCCTGCCCATGTATCCCATACGCCATTTTCATAAGGATTGTAGAAACTGAAAAGGTTCTGGCAAGTCAGATTCAAACGGCAACTGCTGATGCCGACAGGTTTCAACCATTCTTTCGGAAGGTTGTAAGCTACGGTCAGATTACGTAATCTGACATTAGCTGCACTTACTTTCCAGAATGTGGAAGCCTGACTGTTCACCTCACTATATCTCAGATTCGGATATTTGGCATTCCGGTTCATTGCTGCCACGACATTACCGTTCGCATCCAATACGTCTTCGTACACATACATATCTTTCCACATCGCGGACAGATTTTTATACTCCATACTATTATAACTTTCCTGACGTAAATTGGTTTGAACAAGACCGTAAGCACCCCAATTTGCACCAAACTGTGCACTAAATGAGAAGTTCTTATAAGAAGCACCGAAGTTCAGCGTAAATCCCCAAGGATTGTTGACACGATTAGAAATTTTCACATAGTCATTACGGTCGATTACTCCGTCTTTCTCACCGTAACTTCCGTCCGCATTGCGTTGTCCGCGCTGGTCGCTATAAATCAACATACCCGGATGAACATTTTCTTTCGAGTTGCCAAGATAGGAAGTGATTTTGTTGACTGCGAAATACTCTTCAATTTCCTGATAACTACGGAACATGCCGAGACACTCGTATCCCCATACTCCGCGGTCGGAACGTTCGCCACGAATGATGTCGTCAAAGAAAGGGGTAGCCTGGAAACCGGCTTCCTTTATCTTATTATCGCTATAACCGGTACTCATCTTCACCCAATAAGAGAAATCTTTGCCGATTTTATCTTTCCAGTTCAGCGTAAGTTCCACGCCATAAGTATCAATCTCTCCGAAGTTCTCAGGAGTAGCCTGCGTACCCACTGTTGTCGGATAGAAAGAAGTTCCGGTGAAAGTGGTAAACAACTCACGGCCCATGTCATAGTAAGCATCCAGTGTGATACCCAGTCTGCTGTTCAGTGTCCGGATATCAATACCAACGTTCGTTTTGTAGGTCTTATCCCAATGCACGTCTTTATTCACACCTCTTTGGGGCATTTGGAAAGTCGCACCGGCATATGTATTGGTGGCTTCTCCAAATATAGCACCTCCATCCGGATTGCGGGCATAAAGTTGAGTCCACAGCCAAGGTTGTATGTTATCTCTTCCCAAGATACCGAATGAAGCACGGATTTTAAAGAAATCAATGCCGAGCTTTTCTTTATCGAACCAATTCTCTTCCGATAAAACCCAACCTGCCGACCAGGAAGGAAATACTCCCCAATAGTTGCTGGGAGCAAATTTGGTAGAAGCATCCGAACGAAGCAGGAACTCAAACAGATATTTGTCTGCATACGAATAATTCAGACGACCGATATAAGAGAGCATACCCGATTCCGTACGACCGAATGTGGTCGTCTGATCTGCGCCGGAAGCCGCAGAAGTAGACTGTCCGTCGGTAAAGCTATAAGGATCGGCAACAGTACCCGTCAGATATTCATATTCCGATTCCGCCTTTTCTATTGAGAACAAGCCGCTCACATTGTGCAAACCGAACTGGCGTGCATAGCTGACGGTCAAGTTCATCTGGTAGTTGTCCGTCTTATTCATTGACCGGGCAAGCAAATTACCATTATCCAGCGTGAAAGTTCCGAAATTACTGTCGGCAATGTCTATATCATTGCCTGTATAAAGGTGATTTCCACTACCACCACGGTTCAGCAATCTATAAACGCTCATTTTGGTACCAATGTCGTTTCCTTTATTATTCGTTATATTTCTTGAATAAGACGCTTTCACTTTCAGTCCTTTCAACCATTTGTTCCAACCGAAATCGTACTCAAATGAACCGTTGATAGACATATTGTTGGATTCTTTTTGTGTATTATCCGGAGAATTCTGCACAGCACCATAATGGAATAACTGCACGGCAGTAAGGCCTGAAGATGCGTTCTCCATACCTGTATATACAACAGGGAGTCCATTTATATAAGCAGGAACAAACGGAATGTGAGTCATCAAAGAGTTGAAGTCGGCATCTGTTCCGCCACTGGTTATACCATTGCGGGCGCTATTCTGCTCACTCATATCCCCCGATACCTGTAGAGTAGCCTTCGCCCACTTACCGATATTGGCGTTCACGCCTGCACGGAAATTCCAACGGTCATAATCCAAACGTCCGATGTTACCTTCCTGGCTATAGTAAGAAACACCTGCGAAGTAAGTAGCTCTCTCCGTACCACCATTGATATTGATACCGTGGCGTTGCGTCCATGCAGCACTCCATTCCTGATCGAGCAAATCGTAGTTCAGCCCTCTCATGGCTTCCAATTCGTCAGCTTGGAAATATTGTGTTCTCCGATCATCTGATTCTGACTCACCGGTAGAAGTACCTGCTCCACGTGCCGCATTATAAATGCGTCCGTAATCATAAGCACTAAGCATCTTAGGAAGTTTCAGAGCATCAGTAAAACCGAATTGTCCCGTATAAGAGATACTGGGTGCACCTACTTTACCACGTTTTGTTTTCACCAACACTACACCGTAAGCTGCACGGGCTCCATATACTGCTGCTGATGCATCTTTCAATACTGTAATACTTTCCACCTCATTCACATCCAGATTATTGAACGCATCCTCTGTAGATATGAAATCGTCAATTACATACAGCGGACTGGGATCCGCATCTCCACCTCGCGTTGAATTAGGAGTCACACTGGTGTTGATATTACTTTGACGAATCTGCAAACTCGGTGTACTACCCGGACGACCACCCCCCGCACTAACGTGCAGACCGGTCATCATTCCACTCAACGCATCTCCCAGATTACCTACCGAAAGGTCTTTTATCTCTTCTGTGGAAATGGTTTCGATAGAACCCGTTATGTTTTTCATCTTCTGTGTTCCATAACCTACTACCACTACCTCATCCAACTTCGATACATCTTCCAAAAGAATGACTTTCGGATTATTCAGATTTGTAATAGTCTGAGTCACGTATCCTACAAATGAAATAGTCAATCGTCCTCCTTCCGGAACGGAAAGGGTGAATTTCCCGTCAATATCACTTATCGTACCCACCGTAGTGTCTACAATCTTGATTGCAGCGCCAATAATCGGATCCCCAAATTCATCCACTACAGAACCGTTCACCGTACGTGAGTTCTGGGCGTAGACGATTTGCGTAAAGGCTTGTATGAAAAGCAGACATAAGCCTAAAATAAAATATCTTTTACTCATAGTATTCTGTTATTGTTTATACATTGTTATTCATTCTGTTGCCGGAAGCCAGCGCGGGTCGCCGCAACGATTCGCAATATGCTCTGAACTTCTCAGAGTAAAATCGCCATTGGCAGCATCGGCAAACTGTGGCGCTACTTTGATTGCTGTTCCTGAATGGTCGCGACCGGCATCATCACTTGTGTCATAATCGAGGAATCCACCGGGGACAGCGCTATAATAATAGGTATTATATGCAAGTGTATAGTTTACGTTTCCATAATTTCCGGCATTACATATACGTCTGAAAACACCTTCGGTTCCTGTTGCCGAACCTACAACACAATCCGCGAAAATCGTATTCTGCATCTCCAGGGAAAATACAGCATTATTACTATTTATTACGTTATTGAAGAAACGATTGTTAGTCTTTCCAACATTGTAGAAAGTACAATTATTCATTTTCCGAAGTGATGCACTCCAGCCGGAACCACTGAAGTTTGAAGGAACACGTCCTCTCATTTGAACTAAATAAGCACTGCCGGGAACCGTATAATAGACGGTACTGTTTGTTAAGGACAAATCCTTAATCCAACCCTGACCGTTAAATGCTATAAAGGTTGTACTTGCAGCATTGATGCTAACCAGGCAATCATCCACAGTCAAAGCAGCCAAACCATAACCATTATTACAATAATATAACGGTACTGGCATATTGGTTAAATTACAAGACTGGAAAACATAAGGTTGTTGGACTACACCTGCTTCTGCTGCGTTGAACATAACCAGACCTCTACTGTTAGAAGCGGTATAAGTACTTTCATCAAAATCAAAATCAATGAACTTAACCTTAAGTCCTGCTCCGTGATTTATAAATGAAGCGTTTCCTTTCATGGTTATCTTGGCGTGGTTCACTTTGTCACCGCGGATAGTCAGTGTTGTCGTACCCAAATCAACGTTACCGTCCATTTCATAGTTACCACCTGCTACCAACTCATAAGCAACCTCTTCTTCACCTTCTTCAAGAGGCGCAATAGGGTTGTTTGTGAAATAGGTCGCCAAGTTCGTACCGGACGGAATTATTTCACGCAGCGGCACCAAAGTGTTATAAGGCATCTCCGTAGCTGCAACGGCGTCACTATTATTATACTTATCATTCCCCAATGTTTTAACTACCACTTTATACCTCGTATCCGGGGTAATATCGCGGGTAATCTTACATTTGTCCACAACCTCATTTTCCGGACCGATAACAACCGGATTTTCCGGATCGTCCACATTATAGAACGTCACCTGATATCCTCCGGCTCCAAACACTACCGGCCATGTAACTTCAAGAGACGTAATGTCTACATTTCTTGTAAAAGTCCAACCTTCAGTTGAGGGTGATTCCAAGGTTACCCCCTGAACTCCCGGTGAAAAGGTTTTATCATCTTTGTATCCATCGACACAAGAACTAAAAAGAAGTATAGCCGCTCCAAACGCCAGACTATTCCTTTTTACCCGTAAGAATAAATGTTTACTCTTCATAGATTAAATTTTAATTTAAACAAAATAATATATTACATCTTCAATATCTATTGCATTTTTCTCTCTCTTTGTCATATTCGTTATATCATATTTCCTCCTATCATTATTTTAATTCTATATTTATCCGATTCATATAAAGGACGGATAGATATATTTAATGTAATACACCAAAAATCTGCTGATTAATACCATAACGGAAATAATGAATTTTATAGAAATAGAGTGATTACAGATTGAATCCGGCACGTTTTTTTAGAGACAAAAAAAATCCGGACTTGCTTTAAGCCCGGATTTTTAATAGGATAAAAATTCTAATCTAATAGAAAATGTGTATTACTGTTGAAACACCTCTTTCAGATACTTTATGTTTGTTCCATAATTCTTCTTCACATTTCGCACGTCCTCTTTATCCCGTGAACGTTCTACAACCAACCATCCGCTCCACCCCATCTTATCGAGTGTCTTTTTCACTTTATTCATATCCAATCTTTTATTAAAAGGTAAAGTTACCCCATCTGTATCTGTACAGTGAATCTGGCAGATTCTCTTTTTCCCCAGAATCTTGAGCTCTTTACACAAATCCCTGCCATTCTCTAATGCATTCTGGAATTTAAAATAGATTTTAATGCCGGGAGAATTAATTTCTTTCAGCAGTTTTACATCTCCTTTGGCATCCAGTTGGGTTTCAATTCCAATAACGACTCCTTCAGAAGCAGCCATATCTCCTGCTACTTTCAGACGTTTGACCACTTCCGTACGCAATTCCGGTTCCTTTTCCCACCCTGCTTTTATTCCACCTAACGGAAGAAAAGCGACTTTGGCATTCATCACTTTCATTGCATTCAAGCAATCTTGTACTAGTTCCTTATAGTTAGCACGCTCTAAAAAAGACTGTCCATAGAATCCGGACATAGCAACAGAGGAAACTTCCAATTGGAACTTTTGGGCAGTTTCACGAAAGAGTTGCTGAAAATGAGGTTCGCGCAGTTTGTTATCAAACATTTCCCTTTTGCCAAGACCGCCCATATCCAATTCCACGCCGTCACCATTCAACTCATGCACCAACTGGAACGAGCCTATCTTCTGACGCTTCAAAATCATCCAGTCACATACAGCAATCTTATAACGCTGTTCTTTCTGTTGTGACGCAGCAACAGCCAATAAAGGAAAACATTCCACCAATATCAGTATCCAAAGGATATGTCCAAATAAATTCTTTTTCATTTTATTCTAATTATACGCTATTTGTATAGTAGACGAATAAAGGGATGTTTTGTAATCGCTTATGTAACAGAGAATAAACAAAAGAAGAAAGAAATGATAAATAGGGAAACAAGATGATGACGGTATCCGACTCGGATAGTGACGCTATACCAGGCACATACCGTCACTCTTTTTATTGGATATAATGATAAGGATAAATGTAAAAAAAATGGGCTGCCGAACCCTGAAAAGTCCGACAGCCCTGTCAACCCAAAAACGATACCTATGAAACACTGTGTGTTACTTTAAATCAAAAAATATGCGTTGACCATGAACAAGTTCATCATGTGTGATATGATATTTATTGAACTTCTTGCCATTCAATAACACTTTATTGATATATAGAGTTCCCGGTTGAGTACGATTAGTCTCAATCACCAACTCTTTTTCCTTATACCATTTCGGATCCAGACGAATCGTTACTTTATCAAATACCGGAGTCGTCAATGTATATTCGGGCAATCCCGGACAATCCGGATAGAAACCGATCATATTGAAAATAGCCCATGAGGACATTGTTCCCGTATCATCATTTCCCGGAATACCATCCGGTTTCGTCGTGAAATACTTATCCAACAGACGTTGAGTCTCTTTCTGTGTACGCCATTCTTCACCTTTAAAGTATGAGAATAAATGAGGATAGGCAATATCCGGTTCATTAGCCGGATCATAAAGACCTTCGTCAAAAACCATTTGCAACTTATTGATAAAAGGTTTCTTTCCACCCATCAATTTAGCAAGCCCATATACATCGTGGGGTACATAGAATGTATAGTTCCACGCACTACCTTCATGGAAACCGGGATTCGGTTCAAAATTCTCTCCTTGTCTCGGATTAAACGGACTGTAAAAGGTTCCATCGGGAAGGACCGGACGGAATGTACCGAACTCCTTACTATAATAATGTTTATAGCCTAAAGAACGTTTATAGAACATTTCCGCATCTTTCTTTTTACCTAAAGCCTCAGCAAAGCGAGATAACGCAAAGTCTGCAATGTAATATTCCAACGCATGGGATACGGAATTGTCATATTGTTCACGAAGAGGTACATATCCTTTTGACATATAATCATCATTATCCGGGCGCATCAGATTCTCAGCTCCCGGCAATGTAGCCGACTTGTACATTGCTTCGTATGCCAGATCGACATCAAAGTCACGCAATCCTTTCATCCAGGTATCTACAATTACCGGAATACTGGGGTCACCTTCCATTGTCAATGTCTCTCTTCCATATAATTCCCATTTAGGCAGCCAGCCGTGTTCCCGATACATATCAAGCATGGTACGGACCATCTCCATTTGACGTTCCGGATAGACAAGAGTCAGCAATTGGTGAACATTGCGATAGGTGTCCCAAAGAGAAAATACCGTGTAGCGGTCTCCCTTTGTTGTCATTATCTTATCGCTTTCCATTGCCGGATATTCTCCGTTGACATCTTGTAGGATATTCGGATGAATCAATAAATGATAAAGTGCTGTATAAAATACTGTTTTCTGAGCATCTGTTCCGCCTTCTACAGTAATACGTGATAAGTCATCATTCCATTTTGCACGTGCGTCAGCAAGAATCTGTTCAAAATCCTTTCCCGCTTGTTCACGGTCCAGATTTAACCGAGCATTCTCTATGCTGACAAAAGAAACTCCCATCTGCACTTCCACCTGTTCGCCTTCTTCCGTGTCGAAAGAAAAATAAGTGCCGACATCATCACCTGCTATTTCTTTTCCGTAACGGGTATAAAGTTTATACTTCCCCTGATCCGGCTCCCATTCGGCTTCCACACCTGTCATCGGACGTTGTTTCTTCCAATATCCGGTTGCAGCAGGAGTCTTTTTCACCCGCATCACAAAATAAATAGGAAATACAGCCTGGGGATTATAACAAAATGTACCGAGCAATTTTACGCCTTCTACTTCGCTATCGCTTACGCGACGAAGCATGGCACCGCTTTCATTCGTCAATCCTTCTCCCAGATTCAACAATATATGGCTTTTGCCTTTTGGGAAAGTAAAACGGGCAATACTTGTACGTGGAGTAGCGGACACTTCTGTCTTTACATTATACTTAGTCAGATAGTTGGAGTAATAACCCGGTGACGCCTGTTCATCCTTATATTTACTGCCATATTCTTTATAATCTACATTCAGTTCTCCGGTAGTAGGCATCAATAATAAGGAACCTAATTCAGGACAACCGACCCCGCTCAAATTCACATGAGCATATCCGGTAAAGAAACAGTTGGTATATTCATAGGGGGTAGACCACCATCGGGCATCTTTGTCATACGTATTCTCAGAAGAGCCCATCACGTTGAAAGGGACCACAGACATCATGCCATTCGAGCAGATTGCCCCCGGATTGGTAGTTCCGAAATTTGTAGTTCCGATAAAAGGATCTACATAATCTATCAAAAGATTCTTTTTAGCGGGAGGGCTTCCGCCTTCTCCCGCATGAACGGGAAGAAGGGCGAAAGCAAGTGTGTAAGTTAATAAAATACGTCTCATACCTTTATTAAATGATACTTGTTCGTTTAGTAAAGTCGATAATCTCCTTAATATATCCGAAAGCCATGCCTACAACCGTATCTGCAGCGCCATAATAAACAGCAACACGCTCGCCGTCTTGCAAAGCAGCACAAGGGAATACTACATTGGGCACATCACCTTGAAGTTCGTAAGAAGCAGCCGGGCCAATCAGATATTCACGGGTACGGTAAAGTACTTTTTCCGGATGGTCTTTATCAAGTATGGCAGAGCCCATTGCATAACGGAAGCCGTTGCAAGTAGTGATAACACCGTGATAGAAAAGCAACCAGCCTTCTTCTGTAAGGAAAGGTACTGAGCCGGCACCTATCTTTGTACACTGCCAGGCACTTTCCGGAAACGGGGTCACTTTCATCACACAACGGTGTTCGCCCCAATATTTCATATCCGGGCTATAGCTGATGTATATATCACCGAACGGAGTATGCCCGTTATCACTGGGACGGCTCAACATCGCATATTTACCATCTATTTTCTGTGGGAAAAGTACACCGTTACGATTGAAAGGTAAGAAAGCGTTCTCGCATTGGAAGAATTCTTTAAAGTCGAAAGTATAAGCAATGCCAATGGTAGGACCATGATAACCATTACACCAGGTTACCCAATAGCGGTCTTCAATCCATGTCACACGAGGGTCATACTTATACTCCGATTCAATCATTTCCGTGTTACCAGCCTTGAACTTGATAGGTTCGTGATTAATATCCCAATGAATACCGTCTTTGCTGAATCCGACAAAGATATTCATCTGTACAGCTTTATTGTCACAACGGAATACACCTGCGAAACCGTCTCCGAAAGGTACAACGGCACTATTGAAAATACTATTGGATGAAGGAATGTGATAGCGTCCGATAACCGGATTTTGTGAGTAACGCCACATTACGTCCGTACATCCGACAGGACGTTCTTCCCAAGGAATTTGAATCTTATTCATAATCAATGTTTTTTATATTATTTATTTTTTTGAATCGTCATACGTAAAAGGTATGAAGTAAGTAATCAGAAAAGCTGGAATAGTCGCAATCAGGACATAAATAAAGAAGTTCCGGTATCCCAGCAAGTCACTAAGATAACCGCTAGCCATTCCCGGAAGCATTACTCCCAAGTTCATGATTCCCGATGCAAATGCATAATGCGACATCTGATGTTTTCCCGGAGCAATCTGCTGCATCATAAACAACGTCAGTCCGACAAAACCAAAACCATAACCAAAATATTCCATGGTTATACAGGTTCCTATCAGATACAAGTTAGTAGGCTGTACAACTGCCAGGAAAGTGTATGCGACAAACGGGAGATTAAAGATACAACAAAGAGTAAACAGTGTCTTCTTTAATCCGAATCTGGAAACATAAATACCTGCCAGTAAAGAGCCTAAGACGAAAGCTGCAGAGCCAAAAACTCCATTTAACGTACCAATCTCCGTCAAGGACAACCCTAAACCGCCGACATCTCTTGAAGCACGCAAAAATAATGGAGCAATCTTCATGATAAATCCTTCTGCCAGGCGATATAGAATAATAAAGCAGATATAATAGAAAATATGTTTCTTCGTAAAGAAATCCGCAATCACCGCCATCAATTCCCTTTCGACCTCTGATGTCGTTTTCTTTGTTCTTGTCGGAACTTGCGAAGAGGGTAAAACTTTTATATGGTAAATTCCAATCAGTACCATTATGGCTCCAATCAGTGCGAAAATTATCATCCAGGCAGACGTATATGCTCCTTTGTTCGCATCAATGGAAGCTCCTTCTATTGCCCCGAAATGTTCGGCCAACGCACCTGCCATGGCAACCAATCCACCGTTAGCAACCAATTTGGCCACATTATAAAAAGCGCCTTGTACTCCGATATATTTTGCCTGATCTTCTTTATTCAATTCAGCCATGTACACGCCGTCACAGGCAATATCGTGCGTTGCCCCACTAAAAGCAATTATAGCCATTGTAGATATACTTATGGCAAAAAAGTAATCAAAAAATAAAGAAAAGGCTACTACTCCAAACAATACTCCACTTAACAACTCTGTGACTAGTACGAAGAATTTCTTCGTCCGATACATTTCAAGAAACGGACTCCATAAGAATTTAAATGTCCAAGGTGCCATAATAAGGGAAGTCCACAATGTGATTTGTGTATCGGATATTCCCAAATCCTTAAACATGAATACGGAAACCAGATTAATAGCAATAAAGGGAAGCCCCATTGCAAAATAAGCGGTAGGAACCCAGCAAGCCGGGCTGATAGTGTTTCGTTGAGAAGCAGTTTTATTCTGTTGCATAAATCATAGTATATAGATGAAAAAATTCATTTTTCTAACCCATCTATATATAATACAACTAAAAGGGGAAAACTACTAACGTCTCCCCCCTACTTTTTTTATTTTATTATGACTTCATCTATAAAAAACCATGAAGGATGCCCTACACCATAATGCCAGGTCGGGCATTCTTTTGTTCCCGTTACTTCCACTTTTACATAACGTGTCTTTATAGGCGTCGCAGATTCTGTCTTAACTCCGCGGAATCCGACCTTGCCGGAACGTTCTTCGGCCAAATCAGTCGCACCCCAAGGCGTATATTGTTCTCCATCCGCCGAATAAGAATAGGTAACTTTCAAAGGAAAGAGAATCCAAGCTCCTATCTGATGTAAGAAATCTGTTTCTACACTATGAATCTCCTTTTCTTCTCCTAAGTCTATGATAAATGCACCATCAGTTCCTTCCCAGCCTACCCAACTGTCTACAAAAGTAGCTCCGCCAAACAGTCCGTCTACTAATGCCGTCTTTCCTATTTCTGCATATTTTCCGGTAGGCGGGATAATATAAGAAACTTTAGCTCCTAACGCCAAACTCCGTTCAGTCTGTGGCATATAGCGTTTACGGTATAGCTCGCAGTACTCTATCGGAGAATTAGAACGTTCATTTAATGTAGGAACATTAAACTCTTTCACTCTCTCTTCAAAAAGTGTCAACTTTTTGTCTATATCAGCTAAGTCTTTTACAGTTTCCGTACGCGCTATTTCCAACTCAGAATATTGAAGCGGCAAACGGGCACGTTGAACTCTTTTCAAGAATGTATTATCCGCTTCAACTGCTTTTTCCGCCAAATCAAACAAATTATTGTAACGACGCATCAAGGTTGGTTTCAACATTCCATATTTATGGGAGACGGGCGAATCATAAATCCATAGTCTTTGTCCACTGCCAATCAACGCACCTTCCATCACTTTTATATATTGATAGAGATAGGGCGCAGCTTCGCCATAGTAGCCATGCAGAAAATGTTGCATTAATGAGTCTACATTAGCTTCCGGATTCCACATCAACTTCGATACCAGATAAGCACGCAATTCTGCAAAGTCTCCCCCTCTGCTTCCCGCAATCTGAGAAAAGTGCATGGTGGCATGATTCTTCTTGAAAAGGCGGATATTATCTTGTAAGATATGGAAATTCGGGAATGGAGCAAGATAATTATCGAAGTTAATACCGTAGTCCCAAACAAAGATATTATCAGTTATGGCAGACCAGCCTTCCATTGCCTTCACAAATTGCTTGCCTGAAGCATTTTCTGTCAATGTCACTTCGCGGTCACAATCAATATCACAAAGCATTATATTCACATTAGGTAATGGTTTCACATGCTTCGGTGGATTCATTGTATATAAATAAGCCAATGTAGAAAACTCCTTATCAGGAAAACGGGCAGCCAATTTATTCAAAAAGGTTATTATACTTCCCGACAATGCCCCTTCCCTATCATCAATAGCCTTACATGCATCACAAGTACAATTTGTATAGTTACCGTCATTCTGGCTTACAGACATAATGTGTTTATCAGGATTTGCCTTAAAAATAGAATCAACGCGTTGTGCTACAATCTCAAAGACTTCCGGGTTACTCAAGCACCACTGGCTAGCCTTTCCCGGATGACGTTTCCCCCTAAAATAAGAATAATATTCAGGATGTTCTTTTCCATAGACAGAGGAAGGTAATAATTTATCAAAGGTATGTACCCAATAACCGGCAGCAAAGACTTCACTGGGTTCTTCCAGCCGATTCCACCATTTATAGACAGAATCTGTACGGATGGCATAACATTGCGTCTGGCGATAACGGAAAGCCGGATTGTCTATTTTATTAATCAGAGGCAAGTTTATTGTTTTCTGTGGTGTGAGAGAATATTCATTTTCCCCCCAGTAATCAACGCCTAAATATTGTTCTAATAAGGTTACGATTCCATAAACAACTCCATTGTCTTGTCCGGAGATTCTCAAGATACCATCTTTAGTAGAAAGGAGGAATCCATCTTCCGTCACTCCTTGAGAAGTTTCCCCACCAATAAAAATATCTCCTTTTTGTGGAACCTGTTTTATAACAATAGGTAAAGTTTTACCTGTTATCTTCTGAAAGAAAGATTGAAAGAGATTAGCAGCTGCCCTATTCATTTGGCTATCTTCCGCCAATATAATCTTTGCCTTTGTTTTTCCGTCTTTCATTAAGGAAATTTGAGCATATGCAGAAGACGCACACATCAATATACTCAAAAAGAACAATAGTGTTCTCAAAATCAGCTTCAGATTCATGTTTTTCATGTTTATTATTAATGGTGTTATATAAAGAATACAACTAAATGAATCATGGGACTAAATCAAACTCTATTCTTTTAATGCTTATTAAGAATTTAAAAAGCTGTATCGTAAAGTCACATTAAAGTATAAATATTGACTTTCGATACAGCCTTTAAATCACAATTTCTAATCAAAGAGACTCTTCTTCGATATATTTATCTAACAAACATAATCCTATTCATTTGTATAAAATATCAAACCAATAGGATATGCCCCTCTATTACTTTTTACGTTTCTAATTCTTATATAGCGTGCTTCTACCGGATATTTCAATATAAAATTCTGTACAATCGCCGCGTCCATTTTGCATTCTCCTCTTTTATAATCCACACCATCTATACTAAATTCAAAAGTAGCCTCTGTAGCTGAATAAAGACTTCTGCTATAGTATTCAATATGGATAGAAGAAACTTTTTGTTGTTTCCCCATATCTAATTCCATCACACTTGAAGTATACCAAGCACTCACCCTATTGCCTCCCGGATTCGTTATCAAATTCATCCAAGGAACTCCATAAACACCTGTTTGTCCATTTACAGTAAGATTCCAATCTGTGAAATCACTAATAGCCGTTCCTACCGGAGCATCTTCTACAGATATTGTAACTTTTTCAATCGTTTTGAAAACTATATACGTAGTTATAGACTCTCCAATTGCTGCACCTATACCATCCACCTTTGCAATAGTAACAGGAAGTAAATATCCCTGTCCAAATTCAACACTTGCCATGTCATCCGAAAAAGCTATAACAATCGGAGTTTCAGTATTTGTAGTTCCTTTTTTGATAACAGTTGTTGCATTTTCGAAACTTGCATTCGGCATAAATTTCAAATTTGTACCATTTAATGCATTATACGTATCTACCATCCTTTGATCAATCTTTAGTGAAACTGATATGTCATCATCCGCTGCCCATGAAGAATGGAATATATTTTTCAATTCCAATTGTCCAATCAAATTTGTAAATTCTCCATTTTCATAAATTAATTCCATACTATTTGACGAAACGTTCATTTCCACAAGATTTACCCGACAGTGAGAGGTAAATGTTAAATAAATCCGACTTGATTCACTAAGTGATACATCAGAGCTATTAATAGCAGTAATTGCAATGGGAAGAATATAATTTTCCGCACCATTCTGAAATTCACTCATATCTGTATAATGCACTTTCAGTGAATCAGCCGATTCATATTCTCCTTGCTTGATATATAAGGTTTCATTCTCTAATTGAACATTCTTCAATAAAGTGTAGTTAGTACCATTGGACTGATTATAACTTTCTACTAAAGAAGGATCGATAGACAATTGAACTGTCAAATCTCTAGGAGCAGGTTTAGTACATCTCACCGGATTTATTATACATTCAGGCGCTATTTCAACTAAAAATGTCCCGTTTCCTTTATACTCTAATACATTATCTGTATTAGCAGGGGAATAGATATACACATAATTGGTATCATAAGGGTCTGCCGATTCATCATCACTACAAGCTGCTATAAACAGAAGTGATATTAACAGCGGTATATACATCAATAAATTTTTAAACAATGTTTTCATAAAATTCCAGATTTAATTATTGAGAGCAAACGTATAAGTTTCCCAAGTCACATCGGCATGATTAGGAGAGCTTGGCTTCAAATTACCAATTTCTACATCGTGTCCATTACCTGTTACATCACGCAATGTAGTAGCCCCTTCACCATCATTCATCGGCAAGTACAATATCAAATCTGTATTTGTATACTCTACCTCAGAATACATACCTTTCCTTATCTGATTAGCCGAACGAGTTACTTTCCACAAACGAACCTGACACATATCACAAGCATCTCTGAATTCTGTAGAAGAAAACATCTGAAGTTTATCAATTATCATTGGTTGTCCGGTTGCAGTAACTAATGATGCTATCTGCGTTCCATTTTTATAAAGCAATGAAGTACCCGTGGCAGCATCATAAGTAACTGCAAAATGATACCATTCATTTGCTTCCAAACCATTTCCAGCAGTTGGGTCACCTGTATCAAACTGAGCTCCCATCGTTTTTATCTGTAAGAAATTATACAAATTACGCCCGCCACTGGAATAAACTACATCCCCGAAACGTATGTATAATTCAGTGCTACCACCAGAATTAAAAATAGCTTGGTTATTAATAGAGAAATCACTCATCTTGCACCACCACTCCAATGTATAGTTAGGCAAAATCATGCCCCAACTCTCACCTGGTGCAGCTTGCATTGAATTATAGGGGTGGAATTTCGGAACTAATTGTTTCAAAGGTTTCACTAATACCACCAGAAAGCTTGAAGAACTTTCTGTTCTATCTATTCCATCTGCATTCTTTATACTGATAGGAATAGCATATTGGGCACCCTCAGTCTCAAAGGTTTTAATATCAATATTAACAGGCTCAGCACTGATAGAACCTGCCGTAATCGTAACCTTTTCAGGGAAACTAATATATTTTACTTCCGGCAATTTATAACTCGTTTCATTTTTCTTATTATAAGCATCTAATGCTGCTTTATCTAAAAATAATTCAGCAGTTACATCCTGTCCCATAGTTTTAGCTAAACGGACGGTTATAGACGCACGAGTGGTTTCATCTTGCATAGTTACTTCTTTCGTTTTTGCAGCAGAAGCTTCATTGATATATATCAAGTTACCAATAACTGCATTTTCTGCATTCTCACAAGCCATTTGTACGATGGTCAATCCCCCAAGTACTATCAGTTTAAATAATGTTTTTCTATTCATAGCAAATCTCCTTTCTTCTTTAATTATTGATAGGCGGATTCTGAGCGCTAATTGCCGCCCTTACGGTCGAATAATCTGGATTTCCCGGATAATCATATTCAATATGATAAGCTCCCATACCTGCATGCTCTATTCCATATGAAGGATGATAATCCTGCTGTTCCGTAAAACGATATTTATCTTTAGCCCTCTCAAAAGTGGCTGTTACAATAGACTTTCTCAGTACCTCTTCAAATATCTCTGGATGATAACTAGCAACTCCGCCATAACCAGTAAAGAAATTATCCAAACCAGAATGTCCTAATTCATAAGTTTGCCAAACAATATAGTCCAAGCTTTGTACTACATCGTCAGCTAAAAGATTATAAAATCCCAACCAACCACTATTACCAGGAATATCTGCGACAAGCATTTTTCCCGTTTTATTAAATTCCTCTCGAAGAGTTCTCATAAATGCATTAGCTCTTTCGGGGTAAGTTGAAGACATCAAAGTTCCATAATCCTCAATATCATAATCAAATCCATCTATATTATATTTATTACAGGTATCAACAATAGCAAGAGCATATTTCTTTGCTGCTTCTATATAAGTGTTTTCATCATTAGGGTCAATCCCCCAAAACTCTCTCTTTACATCAGCAGCGTTACCTCCCGGGGTTAAATTGTCTCCAATATCACCAGCACGCCAACAAAGTACAGCTTTTGAACCCTTCTCCTGAAATTTTTTCAAGTCTGCTCGTTGTTCAATAGTCAAATTCCCCCAGCACAACCAAAGACTCACAAAGTCTACACTGTCAGGAAGTCCACATAAAGAAGAGGACATGGTTGTTCCCGTCCAGTTACCAAACCAACCGAACATAACCTTATGGGGAGAATTAAAATAATCTTTTAGACTACTTTTATATCCTTCCGATACTGGTACAAAATAATCTTTTGCTTCAATCTCCGTCCAATCACTGCAAGCTGAGTTCAGGAATCCCTGTAAAAAGAACAAGCTAATACCTACTCCATATATTACTTTTTTCAGTTTACTCATTTTCATAAACAATCAATTTTATAGTATTTATTAATTCTTTTTTGCCCACCAAATATCTATAGTAGAGTTATCTGCACCTCCCAACATTGATACAGCCGCCCGTACATTGACATAATTTGTATTATACTCCGACTGCGGGAAAGGTAAACGACGCATGCCACGCTCAACAGTCACGCCATCCGTATTCAAATTATTAACAATCGGAAAATGTTTCGGATAACCAGTACGACGAATATCAGCCCATGTCTCCCAGCCATTTGGGAAGTTAGCGATCCATTTTTGTACAAGAATGCGTTCTAAATTAACTGCCAGTTCTGCTGATTCATCGTATTTTGGAGTAACCTCAGATACTGCTGTTTTATTCTTGCCGGAATCTGTCGGGTCTACGTAATTCCCAGGTTTCTTTGTACTTGCCAGATAATCACCTATAGTCACCTTACGCTCTTCCATAGATACTTGCACTCCCTGTTCATAAAGAGATTTCGCCGTTCCGTTCATAGCCCAACCTTTCAATGCACCCTCAGCACGCAAAAAATAAGCTTCAGAAGCCGACATTATCAGAAGGTTATCTGTTTCTTTTATATTAGGACGGGAGAAAGTAGCATATTTAGCTTGTGTTGCATCATTTTGATAAATACCATTACGTACTCCAATACGACCACCACTTTCAAGTTGTGAATCATTAACATAAGCCGGTAAACGAGGATCATCATATCCACTTAAATAAGAAGTTATATTAGCACTAACGCGAAATTCTCCACCATTCCAAGTAAAAGCGACACGATAATAAGGATTCATACCATCATTGAAGCTACTGTATGCAGCATCAGCAGAGGTAGTCATAACTCCTATCACATCAGAAACCGCTTCTTCCGCTTTCTGCCTGGCCAGTTCTGAAGCAACATTAGAGATACGCATAGCCATACGCAACTTTAATGTGTTGGCAAATTTCACCCATTTATTAAAGTCACCGCCAAATACAAGATCGTATTCTGTTAATGAAGACATATCCTCACCACCCAAAACAGCCGTTTTGAAAGCAACAATAGCCTCATCCAAGTCTGTAAACATACTCTTATATAAATCCTCCATCGAATCGTAAGCCACAGTAAAAGCAGAACCTGTGATTTTTGAATAAGGAATCGGTCCGTAACAATCACTGATTCTTACCGAAGCGGCAACACGTAATATTTGTGCCCATTGATACGCCAAACCTTTTCCTTCCGATAAATCCCTGATCTGGAAAAATCCTGTATAAATCTGTGGCATTGTCGTATCAAACATATTACCATACCAGCCTATGCGTGGATTATATGTATAGTAATTACCTCCATTATTCCACGTTGCGATACAGGCTATTTCTCCACCATACTCAGATCCGATCATCTGATCCAGCATTTGCGAATTATTCTGCTGTCCCTGTACCAGGGCGGGGAACATACTCCGAATCAGTGAACCTGTTGCAGCATTATCTCCTAGCATATCTTGCGGAGTCGGTCCAAAAGGATTCGTATTATATTCTTCAAACTTACCGGTACATCCGGTCATCAGCGAAGCCATCAAAACGCATGCTGATAGTTTAACGTACTTTCTCATCATATTTTTCATACTCATAATTACATTTAGAATGAAAGTCTCACATTAAATCCAAAACTCTTCAAACTAGGTTGCTGGAAATAGTCCACACCTTGATAGAAGTTGCTAGTAATAGATGAAGTACTTTCAGGATCGAACGGAGCCTTGCAATAAATCATCCATAAATTCTTTCCTGTCAAACCTACTGTCATATTCAGTTTATTTCGGAACCATTTATTAGGTAGTTGATAACTCAAGCTCAATTCGGAAAGACGCACATTCGTTGCACTATAAGTATAGTATGTGCCAATAGCAGTAGAAACTTTCTTATAATAATCTTCAGCATCAACCTGGCTGTCACCAATCCAAACTCCACCATTCTGCCGGGCAATGGCAGATGTTTCGGAAACACCATAATTATCTAACATAGCCTGTGTATCAGAAACAACCAGTCCACCGACACGGGCAGTGAAAGCAAAGCCTAAACTCAAGCCATTCCATGCGACATTTCCATTCCATCCCAAATGATACTTAGGAAGGACCGAACCTATTTTACGATACTCTGTATTCTCAATAGCAACAGTTCCATCAGCAGGATCCCTCCATATATATCCGTTAGGAGATTGGCGTAAACGCTGGTTTATATAGATATCTCCCATTGTTCCACCTTCATATAGCCGTAAAGTAGGACCACCGCTAATACCCAATGTACCTTTTGAATAATAATCCATATGAATGACTTCACCCGTATCCTGGTTAATTGCTCCATTAGCCAGACTGACAATCTCATTCTCATTTATTGTATAAGTAAAGTTGGTAGAAACTTTCACCTTATTAAATGTATCCGAGTAACCAACTGCTAATTCAATACCCCGGTTCTGGATATTTCCGGTTTGAACAATATTTTTCTTATATCCTGATGAAGCGGAAGCATCTACATAGAATGTTTGATTGTAAGTATTAGAGCGATACAATGTCATATCAAAATTAATCCGATTCTTCAAGAACTTGGCATTCAAACCAAACTCCCATGATTTTGTATTTTCAGGTTTCAAGTCTGTATTATAATGGTTAGCAGGATACTCGTAAGTATTAGTCTGCTCATTATACGTATACTGCATCTGCGTTAAATAACGGCTAGGTGAAGAGGCTACTTCCGCCCATGAACCACGTACCTTTAAATAAGAAATGGCTTCCGGTAACTTAAACGATTCGCTAATCAGCCATGACAGACCTACTGACGGATAAAAATAAGAGCCTTTGCTTGTGAAAGCCAGTTGCGAAGCCCAATCGTTACGCCCGGTCAACGTAAGATACAATTGGTGATTCCAGCCTACTTCGGCACTGGCAAAAATACTTTGCACCTGATCATGCCATTTACTTTCATTTCGCTTTGAGGTATTCATATTGATATTACCGATATGAAATTTATTAGTAATCTGCGCTAATCCGCCTTTCACATACATGGCATCTTCCTGCATGTCATTAATAGAAGCTCCGATATTGGCATTCAAGGAAATCTTATCATCCCAGAAGTTTTTATTAATACTTGCCAACACATCGGCATATACTGAACGGTCATTTTGCTTTGTATGTCCATAGTATCCTTTCGAACTACCTTCAGTAAAAGTGCCTCTCGTACTTGCATAATATTCCTCGAACGAATCCTGGTCAGAATTGTCCACCCTCACACGTCCTGTTACATTTACCCAGTCTGTGATATCCCACTTTAAGCTGGCATTAAACATATAGCGACGTTTTGAAAGCCGATTCTGCATACGGTTCATAATCCAATACGGGTTTTGCATATCCAAAGCTGTTCCAAAAATAGCTTCCGGCCAATACTGTGTCATTATATTACGCGCTTCACTATAACGCTCATACATCTGTACTTCCTGAAAATTTTCTCCTCTGGGGAAAAGATAAAGTGAAACTAGCGGATTGAAATATTGTCCGCTTCCCACCATATTCTTATTGTTCTGAATAATGTATTGTGCACCCAAATCCAGGCTCAATTTATTATCGCAGAACTTACTGGTATTCCGGATAGAGAAATTGTAACGATTATATGCGTTATTAGGTAAAATACCTGTAGAATTGGTAGTCGATATAGAAGCATAGGTCTGGTTTTGTTCCGTACCGGTTGTCATTGTGAAGCCATTCATCTCATTCACACCTGTATTGAAGAAATCCGAAGGATCGAAATTAGTGGGTGTCTCTAACAATCCACCCCAGCTCATTGATTCTCCTTCACGATTGCCATAAATATTCTGGAATTTGGGCATCATTAATGGAGAAGAGAAACTAGTGCTATTACTATATGTAACCTTGACCTTACCGGCTACTCCTTTTTTCGTTGTAATCAAAACAACACCATTGGAAGCATCCGAACCATATAATGCAGCAGCAGAAGGCCCTGTCAAAATTGTCATGCTCTCAATATCTTCCGGATTGATATCAGCTACACTATTAGTTCCCGGCTGTTTATTCATTGTCCCCCCAGCATTATCACCAGAATTGACATTGAACATCGGAATACCATCAATAACATAGAGAGCATTGTCATCTTTTTCCAACGATTTTGTACCACGCATCACTACACGTGCTGCTGCTCCTGCACCTGCCGAAGATGCATTAATAGTAACACCTGCAACTTTACCAGACAAGGCATTTATAAAATTCGCATCTCTCACAGTGGTCAACTCATCTCCTTTCACTTGCTGAACATTATAGCTCAAAGCCTTTTGCTCACGCTTAATACCCAAAGCTGTAACAACCACTTCATCCAGTGTTTGAGTATCTTCACCCATTACAATTTTCAGAGGTTGTGCGTTGGCTAGCGTGATTGCTTGGGAGGCATAACCGATATAGGATACTTCAAGTACATCACCTTTTGTAGCTTGTATTTTGAAATTTCCATCCATATCAGTAATAGTACCATTTGAAGTTCCTTTCACTAAGACACTAACTCCGATCAACGGTTCACCTTTTGCGTCTGTTATAGTACCACTTGCGGCAATCGGTGTTTTTTTCTGTTGGTCTACTTTAGTATTTTTAGCAGAAAGTACAATATGGTTATCGACTATTGAAAAACTGGTATTGACGCCCTTGAATAATTGATTCATTACATTATTCAAAGATTCTTTTGATACTTTGACAGATATGATGCGATTAATATCGACATCATTTGTGTTATATACTACTGACATTGAAGTTTGCTTCTCTATTTCTTTCAATGCAGTGTTTAGGGGTACTTTTGATAGATTAAGAGTGATCGTTCGTTCTTGCCCATAAACTGAAGCAAAACACGAAAACAACAAAAGGAAGAATAACAAGTACGGAAACTTGTGTTTTATAATTTCTTTCATCTTATTCTTATTAATTAGAAATAGTTTTTAGATAAAATTTAATAAAACGATACACGGCGTTATCGCTTCTTATACAAAGGTTTCATGTATCTCTGTCTCTCATAATCACTAAATTTAAAGGTTACACTTAAAACATTTTTTCATAAGCGCTTATTCAATAGTAGTACATTTTATATTGTAACCTTACTAAACGAAGATACGATTTTTTTTGAAAATAAATAAGAAAATCAAATTTATAATCAAAAAATATCTACATAAATATTTGATAAATAGAATATTATGCATTCATTATAATCCGGCTGATTTATTACCTTTGCATGCATTTTGCATACAATTCATTTTATGCTTAAATTAATGTATAGATATAAACATTCATTTTATGTTCAAATATTCAAGAGATGGAGTTTCAGTATTAACCATATTAGATACCAGAAGAGCCAAAAAGAGTGGACTGTTTCCTGTGAAGGTTCAAGTAGTATTTAGGAGAAAACAAAAATATTACTCAACCGGAAAAGAACTGTCGAAAGAAGACTGGGAAAGGTTGCTTAAAGCAAAAAGCCGATTATTGACAGAAATACGGACTGACATAGAAAGCAGTTTTTCTAATATTAAGCAACAAGTAAATGAACTTATACAGAAAGGGGAATTTAATATTGAGACGTTGAGCTTCAGGTTAGGTAAACAGATAAAGGATGTAAATTTACGCAGTGCCTTTAATCTAAAAATGCAAGAATTAAAGGATAATGAGCAAGCGAGTACATATTTGAGTTATCAAAGTGCATTAAAAAGTTTAGAGAGTTTTGGTGGAACAAATGTTCCTCTAGATAGAATTACAATAGATTGGCTTAAGCGTTGTGAACGTTTCTTTTTATCAGAAGGTAAAAGCTACTCAAGTATCAGTATTTATTTTCGGACTTTGAAATGTGTATTAAATCGGGCTGTACGCGATGGTATTCTAAAAGAATCATCTTTTCCTTTTGGGAAAAATAAATATGAAATACCTGAAGGTTGCGGACGTAAATTAGCTCTCACTCTTCCTGAAATAAAGAAGGTTATGTCATATCAAGATGAAACTAACGATTTGGAAGAATTTCGGGATTTATGGTTTTTCTCTTATTTATGTAATGGCATTAATTTTATGGATTTACTATTTCTTCAATATTCAAATATTGTAAATGATGAAATTTGTTTTATGCGTTCAAAAACAGCAAGGACTGCAAAGCATAATAAAGAGATTCATGCAACCATAACTCCGGAAATGTGGAACATTATTCATAAATGGGGGAATCCGCAACATACCCCTCAAACGTATATCTTTAAATATGCCAAAGGGACTGAAAATGCATTTGAAAAAATTAGGTTAGTCCGGCGTATTGTTACCAAATGTAACAGAAGACTTAAAAAAATAGCTCAAAATACTGGTATTGCTCAATTAACGACCTATACTGCAAGACATTCGTTTGCTACAGTATTAAAACGCGCTGGTGCTAAAACCTCTTATATTTCCGAAAGTCTGGGACACTCTAATCTTACTGTTACTGAGAACTACCTAGCCTATTTTGAGAAAGAAGAAAGGATCAAGAATGCTCAATTGCTAACTGATTTTAATCTTTGAGCTAAGGCAATGCATGCAAATTGCATGTACAAACATTATTTTTCTAATTAGTCAACAAAGCAGACTGTGAAAAATCTGGAGTGATAAAAGTTTGTTTCTAGTTTTGTTTTTAGTTACAAACTAAATATATTGCGTGGAGTATTTAATAATTTTGCGTCAAATATTATAAATAAAACACTTTATGTAAAAACAATATCTGCCTGGTTTTTATCATCAGTCACTTAAAAAACAACTCTTCTTAAAGAATGAATATTAAAACTGCTGAGAAAGTAATAATTGCACCAATCATATTAATAAAAGTAGAAAAGCTCCGGCATTTACAAATACGAAATTTCATATCTTTATCATTTGAAATCTTTTCTGATTAAATAGCATGAATTTTAAAGCTTTTAATTACTATTTAAAGGGTTTATGATTGGCATATTATCATTTTGACATTTTTGATTTTTATATACCTATGATGAACTAGAAGATAAAATCACTTTTCATAACCTCTTTGCAACTTCCTCGGTGTGCATCGATTCCTTCCTCGGTGAGGTAGGAATCGATGCACACCGAGGAACACTTCGTTTGTTTTAAAGCAATGAAGGCTTTTGCATAAGCAAAGATGCATATTATGTATGACTTTATGCAATATTAGTCCGCATTTCCGCATATTAATTCTATCATTTATGCAATTTATTCTCTAATTCATTGTTTCTAGAATAGTTGTTTTCCCACGAAATCTTAAAAATAGCACATTGAGGCTATAAAGATATGCTATCTTTTTTTCAGAAACAGTATGTTCTCATACTTCTTGTGGGCAAGACAGTTTGTTGAAAAATGAAAGAATAAAGTATTAAATCAAATATACATAATTAGAAATGATAAAAGTTATCTAAAATCAGAAAGCGATTTCAATAATGCGCAGTTTCTCCCAAGCAATCACGCTGGCTAATACACAACCCCTGAAAATTGTAATGGGTGAAGATACTCAAACTTTGGATGAAGTGGTTGTTACCGCATTGGGTATCAAGCGCTCGGAGAAAGCACTGAGCTATAACGTTCAGCAAGTGAAAGGTGACGACTTGACGGCAGTCAAAGATGCCAACTTTATGAACTCACTGAATGGAAAAGTCGCCGGTGTCAACATACAGCGTAGTGCATCTGGTGTAGGTGGTGGTACTCGTGTTGTGATGCGTGGTAACAAATCCATCGCAGGTCAGAACAATGTGCTCTACGTAGTGGATGGTATTCCTATCGGAAATAAAGCCGACCGTTCGGGAGACGGAACCGGCTTCGGAGGAGCAACGTCCGGTGAAGGCATCGCCAATTTCAATCCCGACGATATCGAAAGCCTATCCGTATTGACGGGACCGTCGGCTGCCGCATTGTATGGAGCCAATGCCGCCAATGGCGTTATCCTGATTAATACCAAGAAAGGCGCCGAAGGTACAATGCGTCTGAACGTATCTTCTTCTGTCGAGTTCGCAAATCCCTTTGTAATGCCGGAATTTCAAAATACGTATGGGAATCTGACAGGTGATTACTTCTCTTGGGGCGATAAAATGGAAAAACCGTCTTCATGGGAACCCAGAGACTTTTTTAATACCGGAGCTACATTCAACAATTCGTTTAATCTCTCGATGGGGACGGAAAAGAACCAGACCTATATCTCCGCATCGGCCGTCAACTCTACCGGCATGGTAGAAAATAACAAATATCATCGGTATAACGTAACATTCCGCAATACGGCTAAATTTCTAAAGGATAAACTGACTTTGGATGTATCCGCCAGTTATGTGCGCGAGTTCTACAACAACATGATATCCTTCGGTACATACTTTAATCCCATAGTGGGGGCATACCTCTATCCGAGAGGGATGAATTTTGAAAGTGAAAAATATTTTGAACGCTACAACAATGAGTTAGGGTATAATAAACAAAGCTGGCAACCGGGAGGCATGGGTATGGACGTGCAAAATCCTTATTGGATTGCTTATCGCAACTTGCGTCCTGAAGCAAAAGACCGTTATATGCTCTATGCCAATCTGAAATATGACATTACGGAGTACTTGAATGTTCCAGGTCGTGCCCGCATTGATAATACATATTCCGAATCAGAAGACAAGCGTTACGCTTCCACCATCAGCACCTTTGCGGGAGACAACGGCCGATATAGATACTCCAATGAGTTCTATAAACAGAAATATGCCGATATTATGGTAAACTTCGACAAGCAATTTGCCCAAATTTACCACGCTACGGTCAATGCCGGCGCATCTTTCGAGGAATATGATACAAAAGGTCACGGTTATGGCGGCGATTTATTGCTTGTCCCCAATAAATTTACTTATGGAAATGTAAATTCAGCCGTTGCCAGTGTTTATGAGACAGGAGGCGATTCGCGTACACAAAACTTCGCAGCTTTTGCTTCGGCAGAACTTTCATGGAATTCGGCTTTGTATCTCACACTGACCGGCCGTGCCGATAAACCGTCGCAACTGGTGAACAGTAAAGAAGAATGGATTTTCTATCCGTCGGTAGGTCTTTCGGCTATCGTTACCGAGCTTTTACCGAACAGTCTTCGTGAAAGCATACAACCGGTATTAGGCTATTTCAAAATCAGAGGTTCTTATACCGAAGTAGGTTCTCCTATTCCATTTACGGGTCTGACGCCGGGAACCATTACCCATAAACTGGAAAATGGTACAGTAGCTCCTTTCGAATATTATCCTTTAAGTGATTTGAAGGCAGAACGTACCCGCTCCTACGAATTGGGTATCGACTCCAGATGGTTTAACAACACCGTTACTTTAGGGGTTACGATATATCAGTCTAACACGTACAACCAGTTGTTGAAAGCGGATATGCCGGGAACCAGCGGATATAAATACATGTATGTGCAAGCCGGCAATGTGCAGAATAGAGGTATCGAATTGACGCTAGGTTACGACCAGACATTCGGTGACTTTAACTACAATACGACTTTCACCGCCACTTCCAACAAGAATAAGATAAAGAAGCTGGCTTCCGACGTGAAGAATCCTGTCAGTGGCGAACTGATGGATTTGAGTGATATCAAACTCGGTCGTTTCCGTCTTCGTGAAGGTGGTGAAGTGGGTGCTTTGTATGCCGATCGGCGCGTAGAGAAAAATGACGAAGGTTATATTCCTTACAATCCCGGACAAACCATAGCCACGGAGAATACCACACCGTTTAAAATAGGTACCGTCAATCCGAAGTGGAATCTGGGATGGAGACATGGATTTAACTATAAAGGCATTAATGCTAGCGTGATGTTTACTGCAAGAATCGGCGGCAACGTGATTTCTAAAACTCAAGCTACGCTTGACCGTTTCGGCGTATCAAAAGCATCTGCAGATGCGCGGGAGACAGGCTATGTAATGCTGGGTAATATAAAGATGGAGCCGCAAGATTATTATGGAACAATCTACGATTTAGACTCCTATTATGTTTATTCAGCTACCAATATCCGTTTGCAGGAAGCCAGCATAGGCTATACGCTGCCTAACAAATGGTTTGGTAATGTGGTGAAAAACGTGAACGTCTCTGTATATGGAACCAATTTATGGATGATTTACAACAAAGCTCCATATGATCCTGAACTAACTGCTTCAACGGGTACGTTCGGTCAAGGTTACGACTATTTTATGTTGCCTAGCAGTCGTACTTACGGATTTAGTTTGAAATTTGGATTCTAATTATTGATATTATGAAAATGAAGAAATACTTATTATTAATCTTTTCGCTAAGTTTCTTAACTGCTTGTGAAGATTATGTTGACATAAATAAAAGTACTACGGGTGTGACAGATGGAGATCTGGAGGCAGGCGGATTGATATACGGCACACAGTTGATGGATATGCAACAGCGGGTTATTCCTATCGGCTCGCCGAGTAAGACAACCGAACCGGGCAATGACCTGGCGGTTACGGACGTGATGTCATCCGGTCAGTATATAGGTTATTTCGGGATGAATAACAACTGGAGGTTGGGCACGGAAGCTACTTGGGATTTTGCAGACAATCGAATGAACTATGCATACGAACAGCTTTACATGAAAGTATATCAGCCTTGGGTGCAGATATACCAAAAAATCGGGACGAGCGATGAGCCTGAGAAACAAGAAATTATGGCTATATTTAATGTAGTGAAAGTTGCAGGTTGGTTAAGAGCTACCGATTGTTTCGGTCCTATCGTATATACCAATGCAGGAAACGGTGACATCGCTCCGGCACTCGACAAACAGGAAGATGTGTATAAGGCTATGCTGAAAGATTTGGCTACTTGTGCAGATGTTCTCAACAAAGCGACTTCGAAGATTATGCCCAAATATGATTTAATCTATGATGGGGACCCCGTGAAATGGACGAAACTCGCCAATTCCTTAATGCTGAGAATGGCAGTCCGCGTTCACTTTGTCAATGAAGCTTTAGCAAAAGAATATATTGCGAAAGCATTGGACCCTAAGAATGGAGGCGTGATTGAAAGCAAAGCTGACGAAGCTAAAATCGGTAATACAAGCAAGTACCCGTTACTCAATTCTCTCATCGCCACAATTGATTATAAAGAAAACCGGATGGGTGCCACGGCTTGGTCTTATCTTACCGGTTATAGCGATCCGCGTTTGGAAAAGTACTACACGGAAGGTACATATAACGAAACAAAAGGATATTATTGCATTGCTCCCGGCAATACTCAAGGACAGGGAACAGGTAAGAATAGCGCAGAATTTGCATCTTCTCCCAAAGTGGAAAATGCAGATCCTTTGTATTGGTTCAGAGCTTCCGAAACTTATTTCTTAAAAGCTGAAGCGGCATTGTATGACTTGATAGCAGAAGACGTAAAGAACTTGTATGAAGCGGGCGTGAAAATGTCTATGGAAGAATGGGGCATTACGGATGCAGTAGCTACTGCCTACTTAAGCAAAGGCAGTGTGAAACCGGCAGCGTTGACAACGAGTGATTATCATTATTCCAATTATTCTAATCCCTACGGTTTTGACATCACTGCCGGAAACGTTTCTCCCAAATGGGATGCCGCCGCTTCGGAAGAAGGAAAATTGCAACAGATCATTACTCAGAAATATCTTGCTCTCTATCCTAATGGAATAGAAGCGTGGACGGAATATCGCAGAACAGGTTATCCTTATCTGGCAGATCTCTTTGACAGCAACTTGCCCAATAAGATAGGTGCAGATGCAAAAGCCCGGACACCGGAACGTTTCAGCTTTTCAACAAAGGAACATCAGGGCAACCCTAATATGTCGTCTCTTTCTACTTTGCTAAATGGTCCGGATAAAGGGGGCACTAAACTTTGGTGGGTACGTTCCGGCAGGCCTGTCCAGTAATAACCATTCAGTTACTTGTTTTAATAATCAATGAACAACAATTAATATTATGAGATTACGTAATTATTTATACATTGGTATTGCAGCTTTGAGCTTTGTAGCCTGTTCTGATTGGACAGAGACAGAGCGTGTGACGTTCCCCGAACAAGAAGATATAACACGCCACATCCCTTTTATTGAAGCACAGGGAGAGGAGGATTTAATGCCTTCGCAACGTGAATATTATCGCCAACTCAGAGAGTACCGTAAAACTCCTCATGTGAAGGGTTTCGGCTGGTATGGAAACTGGACCGGTAAAGGTACGAATCCTCAGAATTATCTGAAGATGTTGCCCGATAGTGTAGATTTTGTTTCGCTGTGGGGGGCCAGAGGTTACTTATCTGACGAACAGAAAGCAGACTTGAAATTCTTCCAAGAGGTAAAAGGAGGGAAAGCCCTGCTTTGTTGGATTGTTCAGGATATTGGTTCCGCCATTACTCCACAAGGTAAGGATATGCACCAATACTGGGTAGAAGAACTAGGTGAGGGTGATCCTGTAAAAGGAAGTATCGCTTATGCAAATGCTATTTGTGACACTATTGAAAAATATAATATAGATGGTTTTGATATTGACTACGAACCGGGATATGGACATTCGGGAACCATAGCTAATGGTCAGGAAATAAGTCCGAAAGGTAATACAAAAATGCAAGCCTTTATAGAAACTTTGAGTGCCCGTTTACGTCCTGCAGGCAGAATGCTGGTAATGGATGGGCAACCGGATCTTTTGTCTACAGAAACATCTAAATTAATAGATCATTATATCTATCAGGCTTATTGGGAAAGTAATACAAATAGTGTTATCAGGAAAATCAATCATCCGCATTTAGAGGATTGGGAGCGTAAAACCATTATCACAGCTGAGTTTGAACAAGGTTGGAGAACCGGTGGCATTACCTATTATTCCAGTTCTGTGCGTCCTGAATTCAGGTATATTTATGGGGCACAACTCTTTGATTATGCAACGATGGACTTGCCTAGTGGCAAACGAATCGGTGGCATAGGTACTTATCACATGGAGTATGATTTTGCCAACGAACCTTCTTACAAGTGGTTGAGAACTGCTCTTTATTATGGTAACCAGGTTTATCCCGGCAAATTTGAATAAACTTTTAATCAGAAAGAAAAATGAAAAAAATAGTTATGACTCTGTTCGGTGCATTGCTTCTAGCAGGTTGCCAGAACGAATTATATACGGAATCTCAAAAAGATAACGGAAGCGGTCAAGGTGCATACATTGCCGCTGAGGGTCCTATTCAGATTTTCGTAGAAGAGGGTAGAGAATATTTCATCAAAGATGTGAAAGTCGGATTGACGGTAAAGGAGGACAAAGCATTCGATGTTCCTTTAATCGTTGGTGACCAGACACAACTTGACGAATACAACAAGAAGAATAACACATCCTATCTGATGCTACCGCCCGAAATGTATGAGATGCCGACTGTTATGAACTTCAAACCCAATCTGGCTATGCAGTCCATACCGGTTTCATTGAAAAATCTGAAATTTTCATTGAAAGGAGATTATGCATTGCCTATCCGTTTGTCTAATGGCTCTGCCTCTCCGATTCCGGGTGAAGAAGAAGCGTTGCTTATTCTAGAGAAACGTACGCGTACCAAAGTACTTCTTATGAATGGCTCAGGAAGTGAGAGTGACAAAATGTTCCCACAGGACTTTAAGGTGAAACAATGGACTATGGAAGCTATGGTTAAGCGTTCTGCATACAATGCCAACAATAGGTCTATTGGGGGAACAAAACTGGTTGCCAATGCCGGACCTCATGATGAAATTTACACTCGGTTTGGAGATGTAACCATTGACCCCAATCAATTGCAAATAAAAACGGGTTCTGCCCAAATAGATGTTCCGAAGAATAAATTTGCCGCTAAACCCAATGAATGGTATATGCTTACGTTTGTGTATGACGGTAAAATAACTTATGTGTATGTAAATGGCGATCTGGTAGCATCCAGTGAGATTAGGGACGGAGAGTATGGCCTGATTGGTTTCTGGATAGGGGGCGCCAACGAATATATCCGCGAAGTTCGTTTCTGGGATATCGCACGCACTCAACAGCAAATCAAAGCATTTACTTGGAAAATGGTAAATCCGGACGAAAAAGGATTGTTGCTTTACTATCCGTGTAACGGGCTAAAACGTAATCACGAGACCGGTGAAATCACAGAGGATGATACTATGATATGGAACTGGGCTACTTATTACAACGGCGATAAGGATAATCTGAATCTTCCGATGAAAGGCAGATTTGATGATAACGGTGGCAAAATGTTTGTATTCCCTGCCGAATAATAAAGACTAAGATAGAGAATTAAAATCTCTTAAACCAAGCACATCGTTCAATCAACTGTAGAAAGAGCGATGTGCTTATCTAGGCTCACATTATTTTCATGGGTATTTAACCTATTATTTCAGTTTATCAATTTGAGTGATTTCATACTCGAGCATTTTCATACACGGTTATTAGTTAAATGGAAATTTCTGCACCGATGAATTTGCTTATTTAATTCAAATCCGCACGGTTATGAATAAGACAGTAGAGCTGTTAAATCCCCAAGTATAAAAAGTGCCCCCTTATCTATTTTTATAACAATAAAGGCATGCCAGCTAACCCGACATGCCTTCTATCTCAAACACTCTTTTCTTCTATAAATATCTCCGTTTTATTTCTTCTTTATCAACCGAATCACCCGTCCGTTTTTCTTATAGTTGAAATGATTAGTATGCATCAAAACATTAAGAATTTCATCCGGTGTGCTATCAGTTGAGAATTCACCAGTAAATCGTTCAGTTTTCAGAGCATCATCCTCATAAACAAATTTAATATCATACAACTTCTCCATGACATTGGTAATTTCCAATAGCGAATGTTGCTTGAACATCAGTTTGCCGTTAATCCACAAAAGAACATCCGTAGGTTGGTTATACTCAATCAGTTCAGCCTGATAAGTATCCGTATTCACGTTCAATGTTTGTCCCGGTTTCAGCAAATAGCCATTATCCTCTGTCCGTGGAGAATCCACCCGAACCAATCCTTGAAGCAAAGTAGTCACTACCCTATTCTCTTCTTCGCGTGCCCGCACATTGAATTTAGTCCCCAACACGCATGTCTTGATTTGCTTACTGTTTACTATAAACGGAGCATGCTTATCATGAGCCACCTCAAAATAAGCTTCACCTGACAGGTCAACCTGGCGGTCCGAACTCCAGAAAGAGTTATGATAAACCAATTTTGAAGATGCATTCAGCCATACCTTACTGCCATCCGGGAGTACAGTCTGTGCTCTTTGTCCTGCAACAGTCAGCACCTCATAGTCCGAAAGTTTATTAGATACCAGCCCCCAAGTAAGCCCGCCTGCAAAAACAAGTCCGGCAAGGAAAGCAGCAGCCACAGTACTATAACGTCCCCAACGGATTGACATATTCTTCCGTTTGGCCTTCTTTTCTTTCTCCCGAACAGCCGATTTAAATTTATCTAATGACGCCTCTGTATCTACGGCATTCATCATCGCTACCCGGTCACCTACAAAAAGAGTATAGTATAGCTGTTCCAGAACTTTCCGGTTCTCCGGCGCTTCCTTGCACCAGGCTTCCACCCGTCCGGCTTCCTCGTCATTACATTCACCCCGTAGATAACTCAACAAGAATATTTCATCCATGTCTATTCAATCTTTTTACAATAAAAAATATAATACCTTTGTAGTAATACAGTTGGCTGCACAAATATACTAAACTCAAAAAGAAAAAAATATTTTTCTCCTGTTTTTATTTCTTTTCTCTACTTCTTTCATTATTTTTGTCTTACAAAAGCAAAAGAGAATGTCACAATCTCCAATATTTCTAGATATTAATAACAATAAATCTGTCATCAATGCTCTGAAAGCAGGCGAAGAAAAAGTTTTTGACGCGGTCTACCGTCATTACTTCCGACGATTGTGCGCCTTCTGCTCGCAGTACGTTGCCGAGCAGGAAGAGATTGAGGAAATTGTGCAGGAAACAATGATGTGGTTGTGGGAAAACCGTTCCAGTCTCATGCCGGAACTGACATTGAAAACCCTTCTTTTTACGATAGTCAAAAACAAAGCACTGAACCGTATCTCCCATTTTGAGATTAAACGGAAAGTACATCAGGAAATAGTAGAAAAATACGAAGGTGAATTCAGCAATCCGGATTTCTATTTAGAAAATGAACTCCTGCGACTTTACGAAGAAGCGTTAAAACAACTTCCTGAAGAATATCGGAAAGCATATGAAATGAACCGTAATCATCGTTTAACTCACAAAGAGATAGCCGAAAAACTCAAGGTTTCTCCACAAACTGTCAATTACAGAATCGGGCAGGCTTTGAAGTTACTGCGAGTAGCTTTAAAAGACTATCTGCCTCTATTCATACTTTGTTTCGGAGTTGATTTTCTGAAAAAGTTTTATTAATTCATTCTATTATTAGATAATGAGCGAACTCCTTGTTTATAAAGCCTCTGCAGGTTCGGGAAAAACATTTACCCTGGCTGTAGAATATATTAAGCTACTTATTCTTAATCCACGTGCCTATCGTCAGATTCTGGCTGTAACCTTTACAAACAAAGCCACGGCAGAGATGAAAGAACGCATTCTCAGCCAGCTTTATGGCATCCAGACGAGTGATAAAGATTCCGAAGCCTATCTCAACCGTATCAAGGAAGAGACTGGTAAAACGGAACAGGAAATACGTGAAGCAGCAGGTGTTGCCCTCAGCTATATGTTGCATGATTACAGCCGTTTTCGGGTAGAGACAATCGACTCTTTCTTCCAGTCCGTCATGCGTAACCTGGCACGGGAACTGGAACTCAGTCCGAACCTGAATATAGAACTGAACAACACCGAAGTACTTAGTGATGCAGTAGACAGTATGATTGAAAAGTTAGGTCCTACCTCTCCTGTCCTCGCCTGGTTGTTAGACTATATCAACGAACGGATTGCCGACGATAAACGTTGGAACGTATCGGACGAAGTCAAGAGTTTCGGACGCAATATCTTTGATGAAGGCTATATTGAGAAAGGAGAAAAACTTCGTGAACGACTGCGCAACCCAGGTACTATCAAAGAATACCGTAAACACCTGAAAGCCCTGGAAACCGAGGTCTTGGAACAAATGAAAGGCTTCTACGACCAATTCGAAGGAGAATTGGACAGACACGCATTGGCTGCCGATGACCTGAAAGGTGGCTCACGAGGAATCGGCAGCTACTTCCGTAAACTCAACAATGGAGTTTTAAGCAACGATATACGTAATACCACAGTAGAGAAATGCCTGGAAGATGCCAAGAACTGGGCAACCAAGACTTCACCCCGCTATGCGGACATCATTAACTTGGCCAATTCCAGCCTTATGCAAATTCTGGAAGATGCCGAAAAGTTACGTCCACGAAACAATATGCTGCTGAACAGTTGCCGGCTGTCCCTGCAACATCTCAATAAAGTACAACTTCTCGCCAATATCGATGAAGAAGTACGCCAACTGAACCACGATAACAACCGGTTCCTACTATCAGACACCAACGCCCTACTCCATCAATTAGTAAAAGACGGCGATTCTTCTTTTGTATTCGAAAAGATAGGGACGAATATCCGCAATGTCATGATAGACGAGTTTCAGGATACCAGCCGAATGCAATGGGGCAACTTCAAACTACTTTTACTCGAAGGATTATCCCAAGGGGCAAACAGCCTGATTGTCGGGGACGTGAAGCAATCTATCTACCGTTGGAGAAATGGGGATTGGGGAATTCTCAACGGACTGAACGACCATATCGAACATTTCCCGATTCGTGTCAAGACATTGGCTACCAACCGGCGTAGTGAGACCACTGTCATCCGGTTCAACAACCATATATTCACAGCCGCTGCCGACTATCTGAACGGAGTCTACAAAGAACAGCTGGGCAAAGATTGCGAAGACTTGCAAAAAGCCTATGCCGACGTCGTGCAGGAATCTCCCCGAAGTACAGAAAAGGGATATGTAAAAGTCTCTTTTCTCGAACCCGACGAAGAGCACGACTATACCGAACAGACACTAATCAGCCTGGGAGCAGAAGTAGAACATCTGCTTGCCAACGGTGTACGGCTAAATGACATAACCATCCTTGTACGAAAGAACAAAAGCATCCCACGCATCGCTGATTATTTTGACAAAGAACTGCATTACAAAATAGTATCGGATGAAGCATTCCGCCTGAATGCTTCCTTGGCTATTTGTATGATGATGGATGCTTTGCGCTATCTCTCGGACGAAAATAATAAGATAGCCCGTGCCCAACTGGCAGTAGCCTATCAGAACGAAGTTTTACAAAAAGGGCTGGACTGGAATACCCTCCTGCTTCTTCCTGTCGAAAACTATCTTCCATCCGCATTTTTTGAAAGGATAAAAGAACTGAGGCTAATGCCTCTCTATGAATTGTTAGAAGAACTATTCAGCATCTTCGAGATGAAGAATATCAAGGCCCAGGATGCTTACCTGTTTGCCTTTTTTGATGCAGTAACGGATTACCTGCAAAACAACTCTTCCGAGCTTGACGCATTCATCCGTTATTGGGATGAAACATTATGCAGCAAAACGATTCCAAGCGGAGAGGTAGAAGGTATCCGAATCTTCTCCATACACAAATCCAAAGGATTGGAATTCCACACAGTGCTTCTTCCTTTCTGTGACTGGAAATTAGAGAATGAAACGAATAACCAATTAGTATGGTGCGCCCCTCAGGCAGCCCCCTTCAACGCTTTGGATATTCTTCCTATCAACTACTCCACGCAGATGGCGGAATCCATATATGGAAACGACTATCTGCACGAACGCTTGCAACTATGGGTAGACAACTTAAATTTGCTGTATGTCGCTTTCACCCGGGCAGGAAAGAATCTTATCATCTGGAGCAAAAAAGCCCAGAAAGGTACAATGTCGGAACTACTGGCAAACGCACTCCCTGTCGTAGCGCTCAAAGAAGGGATAGATTGGGAAGAAGACTGTTATGAACAAGGTAAACTCTGCCCTTCGGAAGAAGATAAAGCTAAGACCTCTACCAATAAGCTTACTCAGAAACCGGAAAAGCTACCTGTTCAAATGGAGTCCATGCGCCATGATATTGAATTCCGCCAGTCCAACCGCTCAGCGGACTTCATACAAGGAATTGAAGAAGAGGAATCCGACGACCGTTTTATCAATCGCGGACGTTTGCTGCATACCCTATTCTCCGTTATCGAAACGGCAGAGGATATTGAACCCGCCATTGACCGGCTTATCTTTGAAGGAGTAATCAGAAACGAAGAAAAAGAGGAAATGGCACGTGAAGTCGCACAAAAGGCTTTCTCATCCCCCGAGATACAAGACTGGTATTCAGGAGAATGGACACTGTTCAACGAATGTGCCATCATTTACAAGGAAAAAGGAGTCTTGCAAACTCGCCGTCCCGACCGTGTAATGATGAAAGACGGGCAGGTAGTTGTCGTCGACTTTAAATTCGGCAAAGAGAATCCCAAATACAATAAACAGGTGAAAGGATATATGCAACTGCTCACCAAAATGGGATATAAAAATATCACTGGATATCTGTGGTATGTAGACGAAGAAAGAATAGAAAAAGTATAGATACAGTATAAAGGATGAAAACAGTACCCCTCATAGGCATTGCCCGTCATCGACTTTCCATTGACGGTGAAGGAGTCACAACATTAGTGGCTTTTCACGGTTGTCCGCTACATTGCAAGTACTGTCTCAATCCAACTTGTCTACAACCTGACGGCATTTGGAAGAACTACGACTGCAACCAGCTCTATGAAGAAGTACGTAAAGACGAACTATACTTTCTGGCCAGTCGCGGCGGAGTCACTTTTGGCGGTGGTGAGCCATTGCTGCAAAGCAAGTTTATCCGGCAATTCCGTCAGCTTTGCGGACCGGAATGGAGAATTACCGTCGAGACCTCTCTCAATGTTCCGACGCAAAATATAGAAGAACTTATCACAGTCATTGATAATTATATCATTGACATTAAAGATACCAACAACGATATCTATCAACAATATACAGGTAAAGACAATAAGAATGTATTCTGCAACCTCCGATATTTAATCGAGCATGGTAAAGCAGAGCAAATCATCGTCCGTACCCCGCTCATTCCCCACTACAATACAGAGAATGATATTGAGCATAGCATACAACTCTTGAAAGAAATGGGAATCACCCAATTCGACCGGTTCACTTATAAAACTCCAAAATCCTATCAGCCATGAAACGAGGAAAACAAACCTGCAAGATTCTAAAAGATATCCGCAGACAGATAGCAGAAGCAAATGATATCGAATTCATCACCTCCGAATGCCAATATCAGGGTGATTGTCTGGGTACTTGTCCAAAATGTGAAGCAGAAGTCCGTTATTTGGAACAACAACTCGAACGAAAACGAATAGCTGGGAAAGCAGTCACCGTGCTAGGTATATCCGCAGGATTAGTAGCTATGTCTCCGATGACTTCTTGTACAAACTCTGCCAATAAAGGAACGAATCAAGAAATAATAAACGATACTATCGCCAACGAATGCATGTTTGGAGACGTTATTCCCATTACAGAGGAAGACACAATTGTGGCATCAATTAAAGATACCCCCTCTCCCGTACCGGAAGTTCTTGGAATTATCGAACCTGTAACAGAAGAAGAAGTAATAGAAGGAGAAATAAGAGCAGACACCATCGAGTCCGTTTCTCTCCCCGGATGGATTCCGCCCAAAATCGACGAGATGCCTTCAGAAAATGATACATTGCATGTATCTGCCGTTATGCCCGAATTTCCGGGCGGAATGCAGGAACTCATGTCATTTATAACCAAGAAGATTCAATATCCCAAAGAGATTGCACAAGGAGAGGCAGGTATCCAAGGGCGCGTCATCGTTCAATTTATCGTAGACAAAGACGGCAATATCGTCAATCCTAAAGTTGTGCGTGGTGTAGACCCTTACTTAGATAAAGAAGCTTTACGAGTTGTCAATTCAATGCCTAAATGGAAACCGGGAGAATTGGCTGACGGTACAAAAGTTGCCGTTTATTATACAATTCCAGTCATGTTCCGGCTGCAATAAATACTTTAACCAGAAAACATTTTAAACAATATGCAAACATTTCTCCAACTAGTCGCTCACGATTTATATTCCAAAATAGGAAACGACCTGTCACGTACAGTGCTCGTTTTCCCGAACAAGCGTGCCAACCTGTTTTTCAATGAATACTTGGCAGGAGAATCCGACCAACCAATTTGGGCTCCCGCTGCAATGAGTATCAGCGACCTGTTTCAGAAACTATCCGTACAGAAAACCGGTGACCCTATCCGATTAGTTTGCGAACTTTATAAAGTGTTCAAGGAAGAAACACAAAGCCAGGAGACATTGGATGATTTCTACTTTTGGGGAGAACTGCTTATCAGCGACTTCGATGATGTAGATAAGAACATGGTAGATGCAGACAAACTCTTCAGCAATCTGCAAGACTTGAAGAACCTGATGGATGACTATGACTTTCTGGACAAAGAGCAGGAAGAGGCTATCCGGCAATTCTTCCAGAATTTTTCTATCGAACGCCGGACGGAACTTAAGGAGAAATTTATTTCCCTTTGGGACAAACTAAGCTCTATTTATCATCGCTATCAGGAGAACCTCGCAGAGCTAGGCATTGCCTACGAAGGTATGCTCTACCGGAATGTCATCGAGCAGCTCGATACTGACCGGCTCAAGTATGATAAATATATATTCGTCGGTTTTAATGTACTGAATAAAGTAGAACACCAATTCTTCAAACTGCTGCAAGACGCAGATAAAGCCATGTTCTATTGGGATTATGATATATTCTATACCCAACAAATCAAGAAGCATGAAGCCGGAGAATTCCTTAAACGTAACTTACAGGATTTCCCAAACGAGCTTCCGGATAGTTATTTCGACTCTTTCAAAACACCCAAGAATATACGCTACATTTCCGCATCTACCGAAAATGCACAAGCGCGCTTCCTTCCCGAATGGATACGTACAACCTTCTCTAATAGTGAATGTGAAGAAAAAGAAAATGCAGTAGTACTCTGTAACGAAGCACTGTTACTTCCCGTACTCCACTCCATTCCGCAAGAAGTGAAGAACGTCAATATCACTATGGGATTCCCATTGGCGCAAACTCCCGTATACAGCTTTATCAACGCAGCAATGGAATTGCAGACCAATGGTTATCGTACCGATACCGGACGATTTACCTACGAAGCAGTATCGGCTATATTGAAACATCCCTACACTCAACAACTGTCAACTCATGCCGATTCACTGGAAGATGAACTGACAAAGACAAACCGCTTCTATCCACTCCCTTCGGAATTAAAACAAGATGACTTCCTAGCCAATCTCTTCACTCCCCGCAGCGGCATTAAGGACTTATGCGACTACCTTGTCGGACTAATCAAAGATATCTCCATCCTGTACCGCAAAGAAGGAGAATACAATGACATTTTCAATCAACTTTATAGAGAATCCCTATTCCAGAGCCATCTTAAAATCAACCGTCTCTATAGCCTGATTGAAAGTGGAGAACTGAACGTTCGCACCGACACATTAAAAAGGCTGATTAGCAAAGTACTGACTACCTCGAATATCCCTTTCCACGGCGAACCTGCCATCGGAATGCAAGTGATGGGCGTATTGGAAACGCGTAATCTTGACTTCCGCAACCTTGTGATGCTATCTCTCAATGAAGGACAACTGCCCAAATCCGGTGGAGAATCCTCATTCATCCCATACAATCTTCGAAAGGCTTTCGGCATGACGACCATCGAACACAAAAATGCGGTTTACGCCTACTACTTCTACCGCCTGATACAACGGGCAGAGAATATCACTTTACTCTACAACACCTCTTCAGACGGCTTGAATCGTGGAGAAGAATCCCGTTTCATGCTACAATTATTAGTGGAAGGGCCTCACGAAATCACCCGTGAATATCTGGAAGCCGGACAATCTCCGCAAAGCAATCAAGAGATACAAATCGAGAAGACACCGGAAGTATTAAGACGAATTTACCGTGCTTACGACAGCACCAACCCGAAATCCGTCATTCTTTCCCCTTCCGCCCTTAACGCATACCTCGACTGTCGGCTGAGATTTTACTACCGGTATGTGGCAGGACTAAAGACTCCTGATGAAGTCAGTGCAGAAATCGACTCCGCTCTGTTCGGAACGATTTTCCACCTCTCCGCCCAACTGGCATATACCGAGCTGACAGCCAACGGAAATATGATACAAAAAGAAGACTTGGAACGCTTACTCCGTGATGAGGTCAAACTGCAAAGCTATGTTGACCGGGCATTCAAGAAAGAACTATTCAAGGTAGCTCCTGAAGAAAAACCCGAATACAATGGCGTGCAACTTATCAACTCCAAAGTCATTCTCTCCTATCTGAAACAGTTGTTACGCAATGACCTTCAATATACCCCTTTTGAAATGATCGCCATGGAAGAGAAAGTTTCAGAAGAAATAACTATCCGCACCGGACAAGGCCCGTTCACTCTCCGTTTGGGTGGAACGATAGACCGCATGGACGCTAAGGAAGGAACTTTGAGAATCGTTGATTACAAAACCGGCGGAAGCCCCAAAACACCAGCCAATATAGAGCAGTTGTTTACCCCTTCGGAAACACGTCCGAATTATATCTTCCAGACATTTCTCTATGCTGCCATTATGAGCCGGAAACAATCGCTGATGGTAGCTCCTGCCCTACTCTATATCCACCGCGCAGCATCGGAAAGTTATTCGCCCGTTATTGAAATGGGAGAACCCCGCAAACCGAAAATGCCGGTAAATAACTTCGCCTTTTTTGAGGACGAATTCCGCGAACGCCTGCAAGCACTATTAGAAGAGATTTTCGATGAGAAAGAAGCTTTTACGCAAACCGAAGATATAAAGAAATGTTCGTACTGCGACTTTAAGGCAATCTGTAAACGATAGATTATTTTCAGAATATAATTTGGGCACGGATTACACGAATTTCACGGTTTTTCCAATTATCTTATAAACCGTGTAATTCGTGTAATCCGTGCCTGAATTATAATATATAAAGAAGTCTCAAAGCATCATCTCTCAACAGAGAAATACGTTGAAACTATTATTTTTCCAGCAACGGAATAGAGAAGCTAAATGTAGAACCTTCTCCCTTCTTCGAGGTAAACCAAAGTTTACCGCCATTCTTGACAACAAAGTCCTGACACAGCAACAGTCCGAGTCCCGAACCTTCCTCATTATTCGTACCGAAAGTACTGAAATGAGTATCCGTATGCAACAACTTCTTCTGATTTTCTTCGTCGATACCGCACCCGCTATCTTTCACGCTTACAATAGCCATACTGTCTTCCTCAGTTAGCGATACCACCACTTCCGAGCCTTCATTACTGAACTTGATAGCATTACTTATCAAGTTACGAATCACCGTCTTAATCATATCAATATCAGCACGTACAGCTACGTCCGTCACTGGCACATCCTGTACGATCTTAATATTTTTCAAGCTGGCTACCATCGTGAAGATTTCACTCACTCCTTCTACGACCTCTACCATATTAATATCCTGATAAACCACCTTCAACTTACCAATCTGGCTCTTCGTCCATTTCAGCAAGTTATCGAGCAATGAGAACACATCTTCAGTCGTTTGATTAGCCATTGTCAGCAGTTCGTACATTTCATCACCGATAGTATCACTCGGAAGATTCAGAATCAGCATATTCAGCACCATCTTGATAGAACCCATTGGAGAGCGCAAGTCATGTGCAATCACAGAATATAGTTTATCACGTCCCATGATTGTCTTTCGCAACTCTTCCGTTTGTGCCACGATAATCCGCTTCGCCGCAACCAGTGAAATCTGGTGTGTCACACGAATAATCAGTTCTTCTTTATTGAATGGCTTTGATATAAAGTCATTTCCACCCACCTGAAATCCTTTCACGATATCCGCGGTGCTATTAAGTGCAGTAAGAAAAATAATAGGAATTTCAGCCATTTCTGAATCAGCCTTCATTTGCTGTGCTACTTCGAAGCCACTTATATCGGGCATCATGACGTCCAGCAATACAAGATCCGGTTTTTCCTTCTTTACCTGCTCCAATGCTTGTGTGCCATTGCCAGCCGTCACAATATTGAATTTCTCATTGGTCAAAAGTACCTTCAGTAAAAGCACGTTTGAGATCACATCGTCCACAATGAGTACTTTATATTCAGAAGGATTAATTTCCATATTCATAATAATCGCGTTATAATAGTTTTTTTACACATCAAACATTTTTAAAATACTCAATCATACGCTTCAACCCATCTTCCAGTTCGATGGTAGGCTCCCAATCAAGTTTTTCTTTTGCCAGCGTAATGTCCGGCTGGCGTTGTTTCGGATCATCGTCCGGCAAAGGCTTAAATACTATTTTCGAAGACGAACCGGTCATGCTGATTATCCTTTGCGCCAAATCAAGAACCGGGAACTCATTCGGATTACCGAGATTCACAGGCCCTGTGAAATCATCTTCCGTATCCATCATTCGTATCATCCCTTCAATTAAATCATCAATATACTGGAAACTGCGTGTTTGCTTCCCATCCCCATATATGGTTATATCTTCATCATTCAATGCTTGCAGAATAAAATTAGAAACCACACGCCCGTCATTCGGCAACATACGCGGGCCGTACGTATTAAAAATACGGATTATCTTCACGCGAACATCGTTCTGACGATGATAATCCATAAACAAAGTTTCCGCACAGCGTTTTCCTTCATCATAACAGGAGCGGTAACCCACCGGATTCACGTTTCCCCAATAACTTTCCGGTTGCGGATGCACAATGGGGTCTCCGTACACTTCACTGGTAGAAGCCTGCAATATTTTGGCATTCAATCTCATTGCCAATCCCAGCATATTAATAGCTCCCATTACAGATGTTTTAGCCGTCTGAATCGGATCATGTTGATAATGGATAGGAGATGCAGGACAAGCTAGATTGTATATCTCATCTACCTCGGCAGAATAGGGATAAGTAACATCATGTCTCACTACCTCAAAATGATGATTATTCATTAAATGAGCAATATTATCTTTCGATCCCGTAAAAAAATTATCAAGGCATATCACTTCGTGACCGTCGTTTATAAGCCGTGTACAAAGATGTGAGCCTATAAAACCGGCTCCCCCACTTACCAATATTCTTTTCATTATTCGTTTTTTCTATTGTTTACTAAAGAGACACTGCCTCTCCGTTTTGTTTATGGTCACAAATGTAACCGATTTGCTTTATATATACAATTTTTCGGAAAGGATATTTTCCAAAAAAGAAGAATTAAATAGTTCCACATTCTGAAACAACTTGCCACTGACAAATGTTTATAATAGAAAAGTATTATTTATTAGAACTATTATGATGACAAATAATCCAAATGCAAACCTTATAGAAGCGATGAAGGAAAAGCTTCCGCTCAAAGGGCAACTGGCAGATATGTTGATGGACACGCTATACATAGGAAAAGAGGCAGTATATAGAAGATTGCGCGGTGAAGTGCCTTTCACCTTGCAAGAGTCGGCTCTTGTTTCCAGAAAACTGGGTATATCACTAGACAAGATTATAGGGCTGAGTTTCAAATCGAACGCCATGTTCAATATAAACATTGTAGATTATGACGACCCGTTCGAGAGTTACTACAATATCTTGGAAAAATATGTCACGCTGGTCAACACAATGCCGGACGACCCGAACTCCACCATGGGAACTTCCGCCAACATTATTCCCCAGACTCTCTATCTGAAACATGAGCTTCTGGCAAAATTCCGTTTATTCAAATGGATGTACCAGAATAAATATATTGATTGCAAGAGTTTCGAAGAATTGGAGATTCCCCCGAAACTGGTCAATATCCAGAAAGACTATGTAGGAATGACACGTCATATCCACTCCATAGACTATATATGGGACAATATGATTTTCCAGCATCTCATTAACGATATCCAATACTTCGCCAGCATCCATCTCATTTCGGACGAAACGAAAGAAGAAATCAAAAAAGAATTATTCTTATTGGCGGACGAACTGGAAGAACTGGCTATCAATGGCAAGACAGCCGATGGCAATCGTGTACGCATCTATGTGTCGAATATCAACTTCGAGGCAACATACAGCTATATAGACATTAATAATCTGCAACTGAGTCTGATACGTATTTATTCCATCAACTCTATTACCACGATGGACAACGAAATATTCTGTACCCTGAAAGAATGGATCCAGTCCCTGAAAAAGTTCTCTACTTTGATATCCGAAAGCGGCGAAATGCAGCGTATTCAATTCTTCAAGCAACAGCGAGAAATTATTGATGCTCTTTAATTTTAGTTTCGTAGATTAAAACTCTAAAAAAAATCCAGTTCCAATAAACGAAAGTAGATAAGATTCTTATCTACTTTTTTTCATTCCCTGTTCCCGCCACCCCCGCTTGATTCCCAATCAGAAAAAGACATACACATTCATCCCTGTTTTCCCACACAAATCTTTCAAACACAAGACGTAATTTTGCATAGAATGTATCACAGAGATTATTAACATTAAAATTAAAGGAACAAACAATGAAAAATGGTATTCTAAACGAATTAATATCTACAATGAGGGAACGGATTCCTCAAGATATGAACTTGGCCAATACTTTGGCTGACATTTTGTGTATGGGAAAGGAAGCTGTTTATCGTAGATTGAGAGGTGAGGTATCTTTTACAATAGACGAGGTGGCGCTACTTTCTCAAAAACTCGGTATTTCTATCGACCAGGTTGTCGGCAGCCATGTATCCAACAAAGTCACTTTCGACCTGAACCTACTTCATGCTACCAGTGCGCTGGAAAGCTATTACGAAATAGTCAACCGTTATCTGCAAATTTTCGACTATGTGAAAACAGATAATACAACGGAGGTGTATACTGCATCCAATTCCCTTCCCTTTACACTTTATTCTTCCTATGAGAATTTGTCTAAATTCCGTCTTTGCCGATGGATGTATCAGAACGGAGATATAAAGACGCCACATTCTTTGGAAGAGATGTATGTGGACGACCGGATCGTCAATGTACATAAGAAGCTGAGTGAAAGTATAAGACAGTGTCCAAAAACGTTTTTCATCTGGGACACAAATATCTTTTATTCTTTTGTGAAGGAAATCAAGTACTTTGCCAGTCTGAACCTGATAAGCAAAGACGATGTCATGCATTTGAAGGAAGAGCTTCTTCAGTTACTTGGCGTGGTAGAACATCTGTCCATAAAGGGAGAGTTCAGCGAAAACAAGAAAGTATCTTTCTATCTGTCCAATATCAGTTTCGAAGCCACTTACAGTTATATCGAGAAACATGATTACCAAGTCAGCCTACTGCGAGTATATTCTATCAATTCGATGGATTCGCAAAGCTCGTATATCTGCCAGATGCAACGCAATTGGATTCAATCGTTGAAGCGTCACTCTATTCTGGTTTCAGAAAGTGGAGAAGCACAGCGTATTGCTTTCTTGCAAAAGCAATTGGAAGTTATCAATACGTTGTAAACAATTGTAAATTTTAGGATATAAAGGAAAGGGGAAAAGACGAGCTGTATCAGAATGAAGACAAACAATATTCTGATACAGCTCGTTTAGCTTTTATTCTATTGTGCGCACACAACGATACCAAGCCCAATCTGTAGATTCTGCCGTAGTCCATGCGCCGAATTCACCATTATTATGTCCGACCACCCAATAGCCGCCATCGCGTGAAGTCAATGTCCAATGCACAGCGCTAATCTTCTCGAATCCGCTCCCTGTCCAAGTAGTTGAACTACCGAAACCTTGGTTTTTGATACTGGTAACGGTCCCTCCCATACTGAGTACCAAATACATCTCACGCTGGGTAGGCAGACGCCAACCACTCCCTTTGCTTTCGCATGCCGCTTTTGCTTCCGACCAAGTTTTACCATTACTGCTGGTATTTTCAATCTGAAACTTAGGAGCAATCTTATTCATCGCGTCACTTGTACCCGGAGTTTCACCTGAAGCAAATAACACCGAAGGATCTGTTCCTCCACTGCCATCGCGAGAGACAATAGTGACCCCTGAGGATTCTACCGTCAGATAAGGGTACTTCTTTCCGCTATTTGCATTATTCCTCACGCAACGGAAATAATTATTATTACTAACAGGTGCGGAATCCAGATAACCTGCCGACATTTCCATCCAAAAACGGGTAGCAGAGCCTTTAGCCTCATAGTATGATGAAGTCCAGTAATTACCAGTCCAGTTTTGATACCACCCATATATATTCTGGCTGTCATGATTATTATAATTCTCCGCATTGCCACCCAAAGCATTTTCATAAGCGAATGACAGCAACAGTTCACTGGCAGTAGGCAGACGCCAACCATCGCCTATATTCCTACAGATATCCTCCGCATCGGCTACATTTTCCAACCGCCCCACACTTTGTTTCGTTTCGCCTATTTCCTTATAATATAGCCTGTTATCAAACCGAAGCGGATAAAGATAGAAAAGAGGTTCCCCGGCAGTTGTGTAAGATTTCGTTTCGGACACCATTTGAAGGTCAATCGTACGATAAAACGGGAATTCTTCATCCGCAACGGTATGCATTACATTTCTGAACGTGATTCTTATCGTTCCGCTTTTTCCCTCTTTCCACTTGCCGGGGTGAAGCTTCAGCCTAAAATCGTATCCGTGGCCAACCACATCATTCCCCTTGCCGTCATCATAGCCTATGATAGACTCAAGATACATCTTGTCGTCCGCATTCTTTCTGCCTATAATTACATCATTATCCGAATCGGTCCGAATCAGTCCGGTGCCATCATCGTTCGTTATATTCAATTCCTCAATATCCATAATTTCCCAATTATTATTGACAAACAATTGCAAGTATTGTTCCGCACCCAGATTGACTTTATAAGTACGGCTATTGACTGTAGTGGGAATATATCGGAATGAGAATTCCAACTCCCCTTGATTGATGGGAAATTGTACATGAGTGAGGTATCCCTCCTTATCGTACAGCCCGAATAAGATGAAGTCCCAACGCCACCACCAGCCTGCACCATCTTCAACAGTACCATCACCTGCTCTTCGCGGATTAGGCTGTATGGTAAACGCCTGCACCCTTTCACTGAATGGTACCGTATTCGTCCTGTCTAATTGCGGAATTAAACCGCCGGCATTGTATTGGATCATACCGATATCGTTAGAGTCAAAAAGTTTACCTTCTATCTTATCCACGGAAAACATGACATACACCGTCTGCGGTTCAAGAGGGAGTTCGTCACCATCGGGATTTCTAATCGGGAAAAAAAGACCTCTCTCCAACACATTTCCGTATGCATCGACAAATTTGATAATTCCCGGATCTATCGTATACTGCGTCACTTCAATATTGTGAGTCAAGCGCCCTGCCGTCAACGTAACAGTAGCCTTACGCTCAACACCTATAGTTTCATTATTAAAATAAGGAATCTTCAATTTGAATTGGGTATCATCGTTCGCTACGCCCGACGCCGCATCGACTCCACCTTCAAATTTGAGCCAGTCGCTCCCTGCAGTAACGGTGGCCTTCCAACCGCCGGGACTGTCAGTAAAAACGTCTATGGCATAACTATTATTCTGGTATTGAGTTACAGCGACCTCCGATTCACCCACTCCGAGCATATATTGCCCATTGTAGACTACATCTTTGACCTTATCACGGTCATAGTGTATCAATCGGAATTTCAGATTGGACATGACTGTATAGGATTCCAATGCCTCTCTAAAACTTGCATAACCGATTCCCAACGCTTTAGTAATGGTAATGATATATTTATGGTTTCGCTTCAAAGGTAAATATTCCACCTGCTCTCCTGTATTTCCGGTTTTGGTGAAATCCACCCGGTAAAATGTCGATTCACCAGTACCGATCCTTCCTTTTACAATCAGGCAAGTAGCATCCTTACGGCTCGCTTCTCCGTCTTGTCCCGCACCACCGGCATCCTCTGCCGCCATGGATTCAAAGGTATAAATCTCCCCATCGTAGGGTGTGTTACCCTTTACGGAATAAAGGATTGCATCCCCCTCTTCCGTCATTTTACCACTGTTCGCGGGGAGAACCGGAGTATCCGGAGCCGGGTCAGTAACCTGCCCGTTCGTGTTCCATGCCGGAGCAATGTATCCGGTGGTATTGTAATTGGCCAGGTAAACCTCTTCGACCGTGAAATTCGAAGTGGCACTGTTATTATGGATATCGATACGCGCCAGCATACGTTTCATATTTATGCCGGTTATCGGCTCCATCGAAGGAGTGATTTTGCTTATTACCTTCTCCCCGTACATCGGAATCCGCGTATATCCACCAGTCGTCGAGCCGTCTGCCAGCCATTTGCCGGTCTGGGCGTGGAGCATCTTTTCCATTGCCTCAACCTTGGTGGTCATTCCCTTCTTGAAGCCTGACGCAATATTATCAAGTTCCTTATTCGCCACAACCACAATGCAGGTAGATGCGGTGGTGAAAGGAAGCTTGGCAGAGAAACTCACAGTGGAATTGTCAGCTAAGTCCTGAGTGACTCCTGTAGCGGTGACCCATTCCAAGTATACCGCCGGTGTTTTTGACGCATCAAAAACAAGAATATCCACCGTTTTTATTTCGTCTTCTTTCTTTGCTGTTCCCGTTCCGGTCATCGTACGCGAAGATACGGACGGAAGATTTACATCGGGAACCGTTAATGTAAACCGGATACCATTTCCTGCCGGAGAAGGTGTCGACCCTAATTCTTCCTGTACGCATCCGGTAAGCCATACCGTCATCAACAGAACAGACAAAAGACAGCACTTTCTTATGATTGAAATCCCATATTGCATATTTCTATTTCCTTTCCTTAAACTTTAATATTGCATATTCGCCATTATGGCGCGGTCAATATCACCGCTATTGGCAAATTATCACCATTCGTATTGGTTAGTGTGAGTGTAGCTGTATCACCGGACATGGCATCAGCTCTGAAGTAGAAGTAAACCGCATCACCGCTCACGCCACTTGTTTCGAGCATTGTCTCACTGTTAAGCAGAATTTTATCCGGGTCCTGTATCTGGGTTATCTTCCACTCCCACGTTCCCGGATTGCCCGAAGTAAAGACAAGCTTGCGACGTTGCATATTTCCGGTTCCAACATCGCTACCATCCAATTCTACGTTCGAGGTCAACCACTCTCCGTCTTCTCCCCACTGACTCAACAGTACACGGTGTCGCAGATTACCGGCATTGATATAAAAGCCTGTTTCCCGCTTACTTCCGGTTCCGGAATTAAATCCGGGCATCACAACCTGGATATTATAGGTATATACACCTCCCGAAAGGGATGTCTGCGTCATATTAACCGTTGGCCACGTATCCATAGTACTTTTGTTTAATGACGCACCCGGCAGATAGCCCGTATCCGGATTGGCATCATAATTCGTTTTCGCTTCTATATTGACAGTGACACCATCACCAGCCGTCTGTACCTTGGTCTGCGATAACTTGAGATAATACTGTTTGTCGAAAATCACATTCACCGGGCTTTCCGTCCATTCAAGCGGGGTGGCTGAAAGCTGATAGGTTTCGTTGGATATCGTAAGATTGTAGTTGATATACTCGCCTGACTCCCAGGAGTGCGGGTTCTTGGCGATAATATCACTAAACAGGAATTCCCGGTCGCCAAAGTTGGTGGTGACAACGATTTTGGCGGTTGCGGAAAAAGCGTCGGTTGGCAGCATGAGGAATGTATCTCCCAGCAAGGTGGCATCTTCGGTCACCGTTTTGTTATCGGTGGGAGTAGAAGCGACCTTTCCGGTGGCGACATCGCTCCAGACAAACTTCGGTTTGCCGTTTTTCGTCGTGATGGTTGGAATTTCAGTCATGGCAAGTTTACCGCTTTTTCCCACATTCTGGAATTCTATTTTCTCGATAGTCACCTCATCCGGTACAGGAGCTACTTTCTTGAATGTAAAGGTAACCTTGGTCAATGTGTGGTAGAAGTGTATATTCACACCTTCAACCCATACAGGGCCCGATATAGCCGCCAGTACATCGACATGATTGGCTGCGGACGCATTCGCTGTATAATTCAGCACCATTTCTCCGGGATCAGTGAAACTCGCAGTAGGCGCATTCACATCACTGTACGGATACCAGGCGAAGAACCTCATGCTTGCATTCAACAATCCGGGCCAATATTGCAATGGCGAGATGGTGGCTGTCAAGTCGGCGTTAACCGTAGCACTTGCATTGAAGTATGGTTGGGGAACGGAAGCATCGGGAGTCAGTGAGCCGTAAAGACCGAAAGTCTCTTCTTTAAGATCGGTATTCGAAGAGATTGCCGCACCACGAGTGTAGACATAGCCGCCCTCTCCGATACGTTGCACAACAATTAATTCCTTATCACACGTCATCTCTTCTCTGACACACGAAAAGAGGACAGTCGAAAGGACAGCCATTGCCATAATCATCCTAATATTATTTATAGTCTTTATCATCTTACTTCTTTTCCGAAATTAAAATAATCAGCGAAAGATATTACAAGCCCATATCCAGATCAATGTCTTGTCTTTCACCCCAATCTTCCACGCTTATCGTCAGTATCTGAATACCTATTTTTCCTACGCGTGCCGTTACCTGATACACGTTGTTCCGACGGATCTCCGTAAAAGGTTGCGCTGTCGGACTGCCTGTGCCGTCAACCTTCGTTACGGTTTCAATTACTTTCTCGGTTATTCCGGTGACGTCCGAAGGCCCTTTCGGGACATTAGCCATACTGATAGACAGTCGGTCGGAATAATCCGACTTGAATAGACGTTCGGCTGTGTAGAACGAGCAAAGCAACTTCCGGTTTTCAGCTCCGGAAGCCGATGAATATGCCCAAGTTTCTGTAGTCTCAGCCGTCCAGCTATGCGTTAACAATTTGCTTTCCGACACGTCTTCCTTCACTTTACCGTAGTTTTTTGAAGGGTCGGCGTTATCACGCGTGCCGTTGTCCACGTTTCCCATCACGAAATAGCTATCATGGGAGAAATTGTGCAAGGTTACACTGGTGCTTCCGGCAGTATATCCGGTCACCGCCCCGCCGTCTATAGCTTCGATAAAGACATCTACCCGGGCTACGGCACGTTCGATAACCATTTGCACTGTTTTGGTTTCATCAGGTGCTATGGATATATCCCGGATCACTCCTGTCATAGGCATTCCGGTTGTCGAAATGATCTGTCCGTCACCATTCAAAATGTCGGAGATATCGTAAATCATCTCTTGCAACGTCAAAAGATTGGCTATACCGTCAAGTTTGCTTGTGAGACTCTGCGGTTCGTTGGCAATAACTACAACCAGGATATCATTGCTGGACGTCACTTCGAGAAGTTGCGCATCTATATCAGTAGCTGTCTCCGGAGTACTCAACAAGATGTGTTCATTTACATCCAGCCTCACGCCACCGGGCGTGCTGCCGAATACGATAAACCGCATGGAGTTTATCTTCTCCTGTTGTTCCACATCCCCGTTGTTCACCAAGTCGATGCTAAGTTGCGCCCGAGTAGTATGGGCAGGCAACTCATAAGCCACATCAGCTTCTCTACTACATGAGAACAAAAGGATGGTGGATGCCAGACAAATGATATGTAATAGCTTTTTTCTCATTCTTAAACTTCCATCCCGTGGAGCCAATGAATCCAGGTCCCCACGACAATACCAATTTGAAGGAATCCTCCTCCGGGTTTTTCAACAACTGTAAATATCAGGTTCCATTCACTCTGCCTGTCAAGATATTCCTGAAAGGGAAGTTCCGTCCCGTCGTAACGGGAAACCGGCCGGGCAATGCTCAAGAGTGTCATCAGATTGTAGCTCCAAACTTCGGCTTCGGTATCCGCATCCCTTATAATAAACTTATAATCCCATCCGCTCCTGTTGAGCAAACGCATCGTGTTCAGGCGTGCGGACATAACCACGTCGGGTATTTCACCCGGACCTGTATAATAAGGTACATAAGTAACCGGCCCTTGTCCTGCGGGTTCGTTTTCCCAGGAATAAACCGCATTTTCCGGCGCCTGAATTTCAAATGTATATTGTGTGCCATCCACTTTATTTTCCTCATATCCCATTAACGCGAGATTAAAACGATTGGTGTCGCGTATCAGGTTCACCGGATAAATTTTATGATCGGTATTGGATGGCAGGTGGTCCACTTTCACAACTTCTCCGAAGTAAAGATGCTGAAACTCGAAATTAACAACATTCGTCTCCCGCTTCAGGGACACAATGACCTGTTGGAGAGTGGTTGTTCCCGGTGCCAGTTCATTACCTGCATTGTCCGAAAGCCGGAATTTGTCAGACAGACTTCCGACGGTCAGTACTTTATAACTTCCGAAATCGAGCTCGTCGGTCAACGACATCCGGTTTCCACCCACCAGCTCAGCAACCCCGGCACTTTTGGTGAAGAGTAATTTATCATCGCTGTCGAACACAAGTACATCCACCGATTTAACCTGCGGATTAAATGCATCCGCATATTCCATATTGTAGTCGAATACAAATTCCAACCAAAGTTCGCACCGTGGCAAGTCTTCGCGTATACTGTCGCACGAAGCCATACATAGCATCGAAGCAACGATAAGGAACAGCGATTTAGTTTTTCCGAACATATCTTTTTTTTTTAGGAGGCAACCCTATCGGTTTGCCATTTTATATTGTCAGAGATTTCTATTTAGTAACCTCCGGTTATTTCCTCTTCTTGGGGCGCGCTTTGCATTTCATTGCATCTCGGATGCGCCGGTATATTTCAGTGCTGTTTTTGGGAAGCCTGTCACCGGCTTGTTTTTACTTTTTTCGGCGGTCTGTTCCGCACGGAATACCTATTTTAAAAAAGTACAGGGCAGGCAGTCCGCACTGCCCTGTTTTCTTTGAAAGTAAAGAGTTTATTTAGATTTCGAAATTTGTAGTCCAGTATATCCACGGAGCAACTTTAATCTCAAAGTGGAGATAAGCACCTTTCTTATCGATATCTTCTTCTTCATCCGGATCTTCAGGACCACCACCAGGATACCACGGTGTACCGTTACCATTCACCTTTGTCAGTGTAAGTGTATAATAGTTATTACGCACTACACCGTATTTTCCATACTCCATGTAAGAATTGGCTGCATTGTCATGACGAATCTCATAGTAGTAATAGTTGAGACTCTTTGGATACCAATAGATGCAACCTTCTTCTTTGCACAGTTCACCGCCATTCTTAATATTGTTGTCGTCAAGAATAGTCTGTGTAAGAAGAGCAAAACTACCCGGATCATTGGTGGTAAGTTCAGATTTTATCTGGTTATAGAATAGTTCGCATGCTGTAACCAAGAGTTTTTCCTGGGCGGTCATAGGGTCTGAGTTTGTTTCTTTAGCTTTAGCAGGTGTATAAGCAGCCAGCAAGTCATCAAAACTTTTGAAGTTTACAGAGTTAGTACCGTTAGGAAGACGATACCAGTCATCTCCTAAAGTAAATTCACCAGCCTTCCAAGGTGCATACTGTCCCTTAAGTACCAGACGCGTAGCCGCACCGAACTTCTGATATCCTGCGGCCATCGTATTCTCGATACAGTATTTGTAATTATCACCCGCCTTCGCACTTTCAGTAACCCATTCTACCTTAGGTTCGCGAGTAGTAGCATCGAGTGTATTCTTAACAATGCCTGTAAGATATTCACTTCCACCTGCAGTCGTAAAGTTCGGGTCGACTGTATAGAAGTTACTTTTGTAGAATCCGGTAGTATGAGACGACTCTGTGGTAGTCTTCTTTGCAAAAGGAAAGAACAGGGAGTTGTAGTAGTCTATAGTCCAATTTCCAAAATCAAACTGTCCAAGACTTTCATTTGTTACATCTGCAAAAGGTCCTACTTCTAATGAACCGCCAATCATAACCTCCAATTTTGCAGCAAGGCGTTCTATCTCAAGAGTAGCCGGATTACTTTTCGCCGCATTCTGAGCTTGCGCTTCCGATTTATAGTCGCTGACCAAAACAATCTTGTCCGATACATCAAGCAGACATTCATCTTCCCACGCATGATTGTCTGGATTTGCATCGGAATCATCGTAGAATCCGACATTAATCATTGCACAACCATTGGAGTGCACTACTTCTTCTACCAGATAAGCATTGTTGGGCTTAGTATTGTTTTCAGGAACTGTAATCATTCCATTGATGGTAGTATAGGTTGCACCCGCTGCAATAGCATCCAGACGACTCTTTAATACGAAACCCGGATTGGCAACAACAAGCAGATACTTAGTATCCGTACCCACCTTAATCGGAGTATTCGGAGTCGTAACTCCACTATTTGTCCCGAAAGAACTTGCTCCCAACACCGTGGCATACTTAGTTGCATCTTCATCTTTAGTCACCACCTTACTCGCATTGAACGTAATCACATAGAGCTCATTAATCTTGCTTTCCGCCTCCAAAGCCGTCTGTTCGCCAGAAGCACGTGAACCTAGCACTTTTGGATTAGTCAGACTAATTGATACATAAGCTACATCATAACCTGATGATCCCCCCTCAACCCCGGGATTTTCCTCCAGGTTCTCATTTGAACAACTTGCCAATGCCACAACGGCCAGCAACGAAACTAAAATTGATTTAATCTTTAGCATAATACAAAAAAAATTTAGAATTAATACATATATAATTTCCCACTTATTCAGTAAATTTTACTTACTATTTGTTCTCATTTCGGCAGCATTAGCCTTCTTCCTGACTAATTCTTCCAGATTGCTCCTAGCTGCATCCAGACCTGACTGCTCTGCAACTTTCAAATACTTCTCCGACAGTTCATAATCTCCTTTTATTAACATTAATATTCCCATAGCATTATTATATTCCGGCAAATTCTTATTCGAATTCACCATACCCAGATAACGTTCGGCCGAAACCAGATCATTGCGTGATAAAGCGGCAGTAGCAGCATTTATATTTGCAATTTCACTCTGCGGATACATCCGTACAGCCGCTTCGAACACATCAATAAATTCTTGCGAGCCTGTCGGATAGGTATTAGCTACCAGGAACATTTCATTCAAGCTCAGATTCTGCGGGCGCGTCTTGATAATCTCTTTCGCTTCCTCCACACTGAAATTCCTCACTTCGTAATTCACTTTGCAGATAGCCACACGCAGACTTGGGAAAATATACTTCAACAAGTACCGGTAAGGCGTTCCTCCGTGAAGTTGCATCAGTTTTGTTTCTCTTCCTTTTTCAATAGGTATGTTCCTGATAATATCAAGCACTTCGTCTTTATATTCAAATTCGATTGTTTCAAGCGCCTTCTCCAGTCCGTCCCAGTTTTCACCTCCAAAGACAATGTAGTATTGGTTTCTCGGAAAATCGTATCTGGATGCCAGATAATCCCGAAGCGCCATGGCACGCCCTTCAGACAGACGTTTGTTCGCTGCCAATGTTCCTTCCGGAGACGCATAACCGATAATATCCAGGCGGTTCACTTTCACATTCGGATCGGACTTCAGTTCATCAATCATCTTACGTATTTTGGCCAGTTCCTGGGGGTTATTCATGTATTCGGGACGAATATTGACTTTATTCACCTCGAAATCCAGAAAACATTCCGCTTGAATATCCCGTTGTTTGATTTCTTCCGCTTTCGGTTGCAGATAAGCAAACTGAGGAGCCACTACGTAAGGCGTCCATATACGTTCCAACGTCACTTTGCCAAATTCCTCTATGTTCATCAATGCCGTTTCACCGCAACCACATTCGTCACGCTGCACGTCCAGGCGCGCATCCTTCATCCATGATTCGAACGGAACCAGATATTGATACCGAATCGTATCATTTCTTAGTTTTCCGGCTTTTTCCACTATATATGGCTTCTCGTAGTTTCTCTTCTCTTTGGCGCTCATCAACGCAAGTTCACGCTCATACGCCAAATATTCGTCACGACCTTTAATAGAAACTTTCGGAAGATTCTGAGTGCGTCCGGGAGTCACCAGCCGCGGAATAAAATCCATTCCCCGGGCAGATTTCACTTTCACATTATTCAATACAAAATCTATATCGACATGAATAAACTCACCTTTCTGTTCCAACCGCACCGGATTCACAGTAATGCCACCTTCGTAAGAGCGGGACTGAGCCATAGCTGTGTTTATATTCAGGCTGCAAACCATCAACATACACACAAGGAAACCTATTTTTCTTATTATCATACTCCGCATTATTTAATTACATAAATAAGTGACACACTTGCTTTGGTAGGCCCGAAATAGTTTTTGCTGCTTTCCTTTAGTTTCGTACCACAGGTAGTGCAAGGATACTTGTCATATACAATGTGCGCATATCCCACTCCGACAGACGTTTCTATACTCCAGCGTTTTTTCAGAATCCACGAATATCCTACGGAAAAGCCACCACCATAAAGATGTCCCTGATAACGCGTATGCTGCATATTGTCACTGATAAAAGACCAGTCGGGCCACCCTCCTACATTGAAATCGGCATAATGTCCGTGCATTCCGACAAACATACGGCGAAAACTCTCGCAAAACCAGTAACGGACTTCGGGTTGTATCCCCCAATGACGGAGACGTTTGCCGTCGGAAAGTTTCCACGGATTATAATTGACCGGAATGTCCAGCGTCCATTTACGCGCCAGTCCGATCTCCAGTCCCAGATTCATGGTAGTAGTAGCGTCATACAGCAGATTGCTTTTCAGCGCAACCTTCTGGGCATGACCTTCGGAAATAGCACATCCGAGCATGAATAATATGAGTATAGCAACTTTCTTCATTTATATCACATTTACTGTTGTTTATTGCCCTAACTGAGTAACATCTATTTTTATGCGTTGCAGATTACTGATGCCCGTTCTAAGGGAAGACACCATTGTTGTGAGATGTACGATTCCGTTTCTGGAATCCGTCTCTATATTGGGCAATACCTTAATATATATCTTACCGTCTTCAACAATAATACGTTCTTCTCCTGTATGTTCCTCCGGCATTACAGAAGAATACAGGCGGATCCAATTTTTAGCACTTTCATCCACTTCTCCCGTAAGGCAGAAATAATTGATTTCATACACCTCCGAATTTAAATTTCCGGTAGGCATGAGTTGAAGCGTACTTCCCGCAGCAGGAACAGCTTTCTTTTGTCTAATATGAACTTCTTTTTCCAAATTTCCTGTTTTTAATGTTATATACACATCATCCTATCACCTGTTTCTCTTTGTCCTTCTTCATACCACATCAGACAGGTGTTGTTCTGAATACCGGACTCATACATAATATAATTCATGGGGATAGTTTCTTGAGTGCCACTATAAGGCAGAGAGCCAAGCAAAGGATTGCTCAACGGCTTAGTCAACAACCCGGCATACATATCCGCACAAGTTGTCACCTCCGGTGTTAATTGGATGAGAATGCCAGTCACATTCAACTCTTGCACACACCCTACCGCAGATAATAAAAAAATCAAATATAAACTGGTTGTAAGTCTTGTTATTTCTCTCATTAATTCTCCAATGTAGTTTCTACTACTTCTCGTATATCTCTTACTTCTCTTTTTGCTTTTCTCTCAGGACAATATTTTTCGTCCAAATCTCATATTGCAAATTTCGGAATATTAAAGGAGATACAGAATTGTATTCATTTCTGTTATAGAGAATCAACTTAGAATAAAGGGGCTAATTATGCAGGTAACGAACAAAGAGGTTACGAATTTCACAACAAAAATATTCAATATCCTCATTTCTTTCGATATGCGAACATTTTAAGATTTCCAAGTTTTTATGAGAGAAACTTGAGTAATGGAGAGAGGTTATAGTTTATCGTGTCATTTAGATACAACTCAGGCACAAAATATACAAATTAGAAGGATAATATATACAACATATTATCCTAATATTTGTATCTTCTGTGCCTATATGCCAGAATGCCTAAATACTGTATATATATAGCTATCAGATTATAACGCCTTGCGTTCTGTTTCTGTAGGCGCAATCTCGTCAGGAATACTAAATTCCCGGTTGGCAAAGAGATCCGCCAAACCTGAAATCTGTTTCAGTCGTAACAGCTCGTCACGGTCCATACCAATATTTTTCATAATCCACTGGTCGGACATGCCCGCTTTATCCAGTTCCGCGACGATATTGCACATCAATTCGATATTATGCATCCCACGGGCACGGTTATGGCGGATAGTAGAACTCATACGATTGGACAAATCCTTGTCTATCACCACAATCGGTAGCAATCCGTTTTCGCGTTTATAGATTCGTTGGGAAGTCTTCAGTACCGTATAACGGTGATAACCATCCACCAGGATATAGTTATCTTCTTCTTTATTATAATAACACACACATGGCATCGTAAAACCATCTTCCCAGATAGACAGTTCAAGCAATTTCATTTCGGGCGGTGCAACGACATTCGGATTATAGTCGTTTGCATGTACTTTCTCTATAGGTACCGCCTTTACCTCATAAACAGGGCTTTTATCTACACTCATGACACTATGATTCTATATTGTTCCATAATTTGACTTCTCTTACTCATCTCTTCCTTCGTCGGCGAGAATCCCATATACTTGCAGGCATGGTCGTTCTTGATGATACAAATGCACATTCGCTTATAAGTAGGTATCTCTCTAAACTCCGGTATATCAATATCATCCTGATATTCCATGCGTACCGGTTTCTTCAGCGTTTTATAATTACTGTTGTCCATGACGATAATCGGTACCTTGGCATCAATCAGTTTCTTGATGGTAGAGTCACTCAGGCAGCCACCTTTCGTCCGCCAGAAGTTTACGCTCACCGACAGTTTGCGGAGATAATTCTTCCGCGCCCGTTCCGGCAGACTGGACAGCAGGAAGTACATAAACTCACGCCACGTATATCCTTCGGGAAGTTTCACCGATTGCCATCCCATGGCATGAGTACCGCCGTACATCCCGGTAAAATTGACGCCATTCACCCGTCCTATCATCTTGCCCCATGTATTGGGGTCGAGTACCCGGTAGAGTTGAAGACTCTCCTGTGCTTCATTGATAAAAGGACTTGCCACACGCTGCCGCTCCAGATTCACACCTGCACGATAGTAAAGATCATACAACGTATTATAATCCCATTGGAATTTTCCGTTGGCAGTCCATACATCCGTCGTCTTCCAGTCGTAGATGGGATAGGCATTATAAATGTCATTCCCTACCTTCGACGTCCATTTATACTTATGATACATCTGGAATTTGCGGCTCATGTAGATACACCTCCACCGGTTGAAACTTTCCTGTGTACGGATTCCGATCAGACAGCAAGTTCGCACTGCGTCATTCTTATTATGTATCCATTGCGCAAAACGCATCTGGAATTCATAATCCCACATCGTTGTGTTATAAAAAGGAAAGTCATCCTTGGTCATTGCCTTTTTGGGCATGGAGCGCACCCATATATTCTTCTTACTATCTTCCCAAGGACGCCAGAATGATTGGTACATAGACGTACATGTAGCTACGCGGAACGGGATACACACCCGGTATACATCCAGAATATCCTTATTGGCTTCCAATATCCGGTCTACATAATCAATGGTCATCTTATACTGAATCTCGTAATCCATATGAAAGACGCCGAGACGTATTTTCAAATTGTTCTTCCGGATATAGTCGATACACATACTCAACAATACCCCGCTATCCTTACCTCCGGAAAAAGATACATAGATATTATCAAACTCGTTAAATATAACTTTCAGTCGCTCTTGTGCCAGTTCATATACATTCTTCGTTCCTGCTATTTTTTTGTTCCCCATAAATCATTTGTACATTTTAACATATCGCGTCCACTTCTTATCCATGGACACAAATTCAAACTTCTCAAACGTTTCTTTGTCTTGTATCAGTGTGACGGAGTTAAGCAGCCAGTTCTCGGGAGCGAACTCCTTAGTGATGGCAGGCAACAGATACGACAGGATTTCCTCCCGCTCCGTATTTTCCGCATTCACATAATAATTATTGATTACAGCCTTCTTCCGGCTTTTTTGCTCTACCGGAATGAAGCCCACCACTTCTTTATCTCTCAACGCAATAAACCACACATACTCTTCGTTTGTCTTGAAAGGGTAATTATTGTTGGCGCGTATTACTTCAGGATCCATAACCATCGGTGCCAAAAGCCGATACAAGTGTTTGTCTTTTCCTTTTAATTGTATTATCTGTATCATATCATTCAAAAATGGACATACAAAAATAAGGAAAAAATATCAATTCATTCATTTCTATTCCTAAAACATTTGTTTTTCATGTTATTATCTTTATATTTAATATTCTAAATGCCCCGCATTCACCATTACTCTTTCACGTTTAAAGTAGGTCAGCACAGTGGCAAAACCGAGATACTCCCGCCCGGGAATACGTGACCGACTTCGGAACTTATAACGGGAAAACAGAATTTTACATACCAGTTTATAGTGGAAAGACACCCCAAAACGATGCTGCAGATAATCAAACACCCGGCAGAAATATGCAAAAGCCTCCTTCACCTTGTCATTGGGAACAACCCGTGGCGCACGATCCGTATTCTCCATATGCTCCATCTCACTAAGGGCATATTCCAATTGTTCTATTTCCTCTTCTGTGTTTTGTATTGTACACTTCATCTGTTCTAATTTCTCTTCCTGGTGAATATGTTGCTCACGTTTACGTTGTAAATGTTCCTTTAACACTTATTTTTCTTCCAATATTCCAAATTTTAGTTATACATAAATACTTTGGTATTCCTGTCAGGCAGTCGTTTAAACCGCCATATGAAATCTATTTCCGAGTGCAAATATAGAGAAGATTGTTTAAATAATTAGATTTTTAATTAAAAATATTCAGACTTATAACACTTTTAAATTACCAGTATCAAAAAGTCTGTTTTTCCGGCTTGAGAAACAAGCTATATTTTTGCGGAGAATTAAACATCGTGAACAATGAATGGAGGGAAAAGATATAATGTATTTTAATACATTCTTATTTTATTATATATATTAATAGACTAAAGGGTGGCCAAAGTGCATCATGGCAAATGCCGTTTCCCCTTTGTAACAAGGTGTTTGAGAAAGAACGAAAGTGGCCGGTACGAGAGGTTCGAAAAATGTACATGCCAAACAGCCGGAATGCTTTCATATTCTATTTATTAATTTAAATAAATCATGAAAAAATTAGCAGCAGGAATGCTAAAAAAGGGCATTGGCACGTATCAGCGCCCGTGTAGTGTCCAGCGCCCATTTGGAATATCATGCCCGGATTCTTAAACAGAAGTATATCCGCCGTGAAGCAATTTGGGGATTTCACAAACTTCTGGCTCCTTTTATCAAAGGCTTTTGATAAGCCGCGTATTCGGACTTATAAAAGGTTTTAGACGGGATTTAAAAGTAAAGGCGGTCACGAGTCATGACCGCCTTTACTTTTTATTTAGAACGTTCACGAAAAAGGTATCAGGACATGAAGAACTATCAAATGCTATTTTTGCGGCCGGATAAAAAAATGCGACTAAATATTTTGCCAAAATTTGGTCTAATATTCCTTTTTATTAATTAAAAAGGAAACTGTTTTCTAGACCTTTATTGTATTTCAGTCTCTTTTCCATATATTTGCGCCCGCATTTATCATTTGGTATTAACCGCCTCATTCAAAAACTAGCTAAATAAAATAGAACCGATGGAGAAAATAAACGCAGTAATTACAGGAGTTGGGGGATATGTGCCCGATTACATCTTGACTAATGATGAGATTTCTAAGATGGTTGATACCACCGACGAATGGATTATGGGACGCATCGGAATCAAGGAAAGGCATATACTGAAAGGGGAAGGACTCGGAACTTCATACATAGCGCGCAAAGCTGTGAAACAATTGATTCAGCGTACAAAAACTAATCCGGAAGATGTTGACCTAGTAATTGTTGCTACTACTACACCCGATTACCGTCTTCCTTCAACTGCTTCTATTCTATGTGAAAGGCTAGGATTAAAAAATGCTTTCGCGTTTGATATACAAGCCGTGTGCAGCGGTTTCTTATATGCATTGGAAACGGGAGCGAATTTCATTCGTACGGGAAATTACAAGAAGATTATTGTTGTAGGAGCTGAAAAAATGTCGTCGATCGTAAATTATTCAGACCGTGCGACTTGCCCGATTTTCGGTGATGGCGGAGCAGCCGTCATGCTGGAACCTACAACTGAAGACGTAGGTATCATGGATGCTGTATTAAGGACAGATGGCAAAGGATTGCCTTTCTTACATATAAAAGCCGGTGGTTCTGTATGCCCCCCTTCTTATTATACATTGGATAATCAAATGCACTATATCTATCAGGAAGGACGTACCGTATATAAGTATGCGGTAGCCAATATGGCTAGTGCCTGTGAATCTGTTATCGAAAGAAATCATTTAAACAAAGAGGATATTGACTGGGTGATTCCCCATCAAGCCAACCAACGTATTATCACTGCCGTGACCCAGCGTTTAGAAATACCGTCTGAAAAAGTCATGGTCAACATAGAACGTTACGGAAACACTAGCGCCGGTACGCTCCCACTCTGCATCTGGGATTTCGAAGATAAACTCAAGAAAGGGGATAATCTGATTCTTACTGCTTTCGGAGCAGGATTTGCCTGGGGAGCTATTTATCTGAAGTGGGGATACGACAGGAAGAAGGAATAAAGATAAAGTACCTTATTTTCTATTACAACCCGCTCAACGATAACTATCTCATCATTGCAGGCTATACTGTCATAGCCTGCTTCAGGTTGACTCTTTATTATCTTATCCCTGTTCTTGGTTGACAGTTTTTTTACTAAACTCTGATTTAAGTTTACCTTCTTTTATTGAAAGTCTTACTTTTCAAATACTTTCAGCAACGATAGTTTATCCTCTTCATTTTTTACCCTAAGATAGCTCCGGTAACTGCTGAATCCCGCCATCAACACCAAATCAATATTATCTTTCTCTGCGTTTGAGGGCGACAAGCGGAGCCGGTCGAGATGATGCAGCCTGCAACGGTTAATCAAACGGCAGAAATTCATGTCATATTCTTTATTGATAAAGCCCGAAATGTAGCTACGGTTGGTATGTAACCCGGTGGCAAGTTCTGTAATCCGCAGGTGGGGATTGAGATAAGGCTTCTTTTCACGCAAGTAGTGCTCGAACAGTTTACGGTCAATAGTGGTCATTTTGGCAGCCGTATCCTCTTTTACATCTTCCGGTTGGATGATGAGATAATTGTCATTGAGCAGGTTGTAGCAAAGAATCAGGTAGTTTATAAAATACGGCAGCGTTCCTACCCATGCAAAATAGCTGAACGAAATAGTGGGGACATGGAACAACAATCCCGCCAACGGAACCGGAACGGTTATCAAAATAAGCACTTGTATGACCGCTAGCCAGGTGAGAGATGCGTTATAGGCATCCGAAGAATAGTTCACTATGAACTTCCTGTAACGGCGTATGTTCCGCAGATTCAGAAATGGATAGAGCGTATTGTAAACTATAAAAACGGCGGTTGTCAATACGTACATTATCCTGAACCAAAAATTGGATTCACCACCGTTTACTTCTGAAAATATCACCGCCCTCTGTTGTTCCACCGGAACAATCATGTCGCTAATTGCCGAAACGAGGGTGAAGAGAAGCGGTACTATCAGATGCAGGCGGTTGAGTTTGCGACGCTCACCGGTACTTGTTATAATGGAAACAAACCTGTATATCATTACCTGGTCGAGCATAAGCGTGAACAGGAATACAGTATAGTAGGATGCGAAAATACGGGGACTGACAGAATAGAATACCATACCCAACCATCCAAGAGAAGTAATAAGATAGGTTAATGCCAAGAAGAGGCGCAGCCTCTTCTCCTGCACGTTACGCCTACGTGCAACTGCATCCATCAGCATCATAATCATGCAAGCCAAAGCACATATAATAGGAGCTGAAAAAGCGAAAGCATCTATCTGGTCTATGTTTATCATTCCGTATCTCCTTTCTTTTTGCCTGCTCCGCCCTTTTGTTCGGCGGCTTTCTTTTCAGCAGCGGCAGCACGCGAATAATTGCGGAAGTCCTTAAATCCTACCTTGTCAAGCAAGGAACTGATACTTTTCCCCTTCCCGGCGGGTTGTGAACGGAGTTTTTCAAGTTCTTTCAGCCGCAAGCGGTTCAGATACCGGTTGAAGTTCATGCCGTATGTCCGGTTTATAAATGCCGAAAGTGCGGTGCGGTTAATATCCATATCTTCCACCAAATTAGTTATCTTGTAATCCGGGTTCAAATAGGGCTTCTCATTCCGGATGAAGCTCTCAAACGTACGGCGGTTTAGTTTGCCGGAATGTTGCTTACGCGGAGCCTTCTCTTTGATTTCTACCGTCTGCTCTTCTATTTGTTGCGCATGTTCCTTTATTACTTTGGGTTGTTTGGGTGCTTTTTCAGTAATAATATAAGGTACATAATCCCGGCGCATGATGTGGTACGCGAGCAAGACATGCTGCATGGCAATGCTTAATGCCACTATCAGCGTCCATATAGAAGAGTAGAACTCCACGCGCTTCATGATGAAGGTGGGCAATACAGACGAAAACAGCGATGCCAGAGATATTCCGACAAGAAACAAGACCCAGTTTGCAGGTTTGTGCACAATCGCCTTATTTCCTGTGGCCCTTTTATAATAACCGGCTAACACCCCGATGGCAAGCAGATAATATGTTAGCCCGAAAATGACCCGGAACAAAGGCTTTAGTGTATAAAAGCGGGTAAAGCCCTCATATCCGGCAGGATAAATTTCAGCTTTCCCCGTAACGATTTCAAGCTGTACGCTGAAAGGTACAAAGAATGACCATACCAACGTAACTATTACCAGTATGCCGGGCAATAAGTAATGGAGCATGGAAAAGTTTTCCGGCTTTCCGAGCCGGGTAAGAAAGCGGATAATCCGAAAAAAGAAGATGGCAGGTAAAATAAAAGACAAGAGACACGCGATATTCAACCAAGTGAACAGCACCGGGCTGAATGCGTAACAAAGTGTTACAAACCACCCGATGCCCGATATGGAAAAATAAAAGAGAACAATTCTTTTTAATCTTCTTTCTTCCCGTTTCAGACAGTCTTGCAGCGAGAAAGTAACCAATATTCCGCTGGCAATAGCCGAAAAGAATGGAATAAGAGGTATTATCGCAGTTATATATGTCGCTGAAATATCCATTCCACAAATATATGACCTTTTTACTCTAAATCCTCATTTTCAAGACAAAAAACGTAAAAATATACCTTTTTGCACGCCTTTTACGATTTGTCCTAACCAGAAATGCCATTAGGACAAATTGTAAAAAGCAGATTTTGTTGAATTGTCACCTGCCCAATTTGTTTTTCACATACTTTTGTGTATGGTGGTAAGAAATAAAGTTCATCAAGAGTGTTTGAATGTGATAATAATTCTATGAAAATATGAAATTTAACAAATAAGTCTATGAAACATTTACACAAAATTCTATCAGTTCTCTTGCTTTGGGGAGTTTCGCTCACCGGAATTTCCCCTGCACGGGCATCTGAAACTACTGCGGCGGATACGGTTGTCACCTTCCGTTTTCTTCCGGGTGAGAACATGTTTACCCGTGCGGGTAACGAAGCGGAACTGGAACGGCTCTATGGGTTGATTGACTGTCACAAAGCAGAGATTACAGAAGGCAAAATACCCGTGCAGGTGGATGGCTACTGCGCTTCGCTGCCAACCGCCAAAGAGAATCTGCACACGGCATTTATTCGTGCCAACAGAGTGAAATCGGAACTTATCACCCGGAAAGGACTGAAAGAAACGGATTTCGTCACGGCCAATTACGCGCGTGCGTACCATAATAATAAGGATATAGTGGTAGTGACGCTCCGCATTCCGGCCAAAACCGTCGTGGAACCGCAACCGGCTAAAGAAGAAGTAAAGCAGGAAGAACCCGCACCGCAAGAGGTAACCGTGAAGAAAAAGGAAGAACCCGTGGCGGAGAAGCAACCTGAAGCCAACGGGAACGTGGAACGACAGCCCGCACCCGTCGCGGAGCGATTGCCGTCAGAACCGGAACAACTCTACCGTTTTGCCGTGCGCACGAACGTGTTGTATGACGCCATGCTGCTTCCCACGCTCGGCGTGGAATGGCGGGTAAACCGTGATCTGGGCGTGAAGCTGGACGGCAGCCTTTCGTGGTGGGGCGGTGAGCACGGCAAGGTACAGAAGATATGGATGCTCTCGCCCGAAGTGCGATGGTACCTGCTGCACGACAAACGCTTTTATGCAGGGGTATCAGGCAACTATGGCGAATACAATGTATATAAGTATATGCTGGGCGGTGTCCTATCCAAAGATACCGGTTATCAGGGGAAGTGCTGGAATGTAGGACTAACTTTAGGCTACCAGCTCTATCTGTCCCGTACCTTTTCCGTTGACTTCAATCTCGGTTTGGGATATACCCGGTCTGAATACGACAGTTACGGCGTGACCGACGGCGTGCGTGTCTATAAGGAACGGAACAATAGTAAGCACTTCTGGGGACCCACGCGGGCAGGAATCAGCCTCGTGTGGACTATCGGCAGCAAATAAGTAGAACTATAAAAACGCGATATATGAAAATTACAATGACATTACTTTGCATCTGGGCGACCCTGTTCCTCGCGGGTTGCGATGTAAAAGACCCGATTTACAACACGCCGCACCCCGACAAAGGGGCCATCGTGATAACCGCCGACTGGACCCGGCGGGGCGAAGGCATAGCTGCTCCCGCGGAATACATCACGGAAGCAGCGGGAACATCCTTCACCCTGCATGAACCGGTTGCCGCGCTTACCGGACTATTCGTGCCGGGACCGACGGAACTGCTCGGCTACAACCCGGCGGCACACGTTACGGTAAAGGACGGCATAGCGACAGTGGACAATGACCCGGACAACGCCGGGATGCAACACCCTGAACCGGGCGTATTGTTAGCAGGCACGACGGTAGCCGATGTCGTGGCGGACGATACGACGAGCGTCGTGTTACCCATGCGGCAACTCTTCCGAAAGATAGAATCCGAAGTGGTTGTTACCGAAGGAGATCCCAGGCGTATTACCGGTATCGAAGCCCGGTTGTTAGGAGTGGCGGCGTCCATCGACTTGCGCACGGGCGAAGTGACGGGCGTTGCGGCTATCGTGCCGTTTCCTTTTGTCCGGTTGGAAGGAAAACTGGTCGGTGCCGTGTGGGTGCCGGGAATAATTCCGGGAACGGCGCAGCGTATGGCCATGACACTTACCTTCAGCGATGGCAGGACAGAGACGGTGGAAACCGACCTTAGCGAAATGTTGAAGGATTTCAATGCCGACAAACTCCATCCGATGCGTCTTACCGGTGATGTATATGCACCGGTAAATTCTGAAACGGGCGGTACGATTATCGGCTGGACGGAAACAAGCGGCGGTGACGTAAATGCCGGAATGGAATAATCAAGTATAATCATAAACTAAAAACAAATAGCAGATGAAACAATTCACATCAACCCGGCTTTTCGCTGTCACGTCCGTGGTAGCAGTCCTGCTCGCCGCAGGATGTAGCGAGGAGAACAATGAACCCGTCGGCAACGCCTCGAACGCTGTCATTGTCACCGCCTCTATCGGTAAGGCAGACAACGTGACATCCACCCGCGCCTCAAATACGGTATGGGATGCCGACGACTGTATCGGAATTTCCACCTCTTCCGCGAAGGGAAAAACAAACTATATCAATATCCAATACAAAACCGACGGCAGTGTTTTCAACCCCGTATCCGGTGCGGCGGGCGAAGACAACACCATCTACTTTCAGGATACGTCCCCGACAGAGTTCACCGCTTATTACCCCTACGAGGGTGTGAACGGCACCAAGCCCGGCAGCAACGGCGTCATCACAAAAAAACTTACCGTTGCCGACCAGAGCACGGCAAACCTGCCCGCCATCGACTATCTCTGGGCGCGGCAAACAGCCCAAAGCAGCAACCCGAAGGTCGATTTCCAGTTTTCACACCGCATGAGCCGCATCATCCTGAACTTCAAGGCAGGTGCCGGAACAGTACTCCCAACGGACGGGCTGACCTACACCCTCACCGGACTGGCAACGGAAGGAACTTTCAACACCGTCACCGGTGAAGCCCAAGCCACGGGCACGACGTCCACCCTCGAAAAACTGCCCACCATAACCACCGCGGGACAGCCCACAGGCACCGCCATCCTCTGGCCGCAACCAGCAAGCTCCGTGCGCCTGCAACTGACGCTGAACGGCACCACCTTCGGCGCCGCGCTCACTTTCCCATCCGCCACGGCGGGCGAAGCCCTTGCCCCCTCCACCTCCTATACCTTTAATGTAAACGTGGAGCGCACTGGCATCGAAATCAGCAAAGCCGATATTAAAGACTGGACGGACGGCGGCAGCAAGGACATCACCCTGCAGGAAGCCCGCACCCTGACCTACGACGCCAACGGCGGCACGGGCACGGTGAACAGCTCCAAAGTTCTTGAAGGCGCCACGACAACCCTGAACGACGGCACCGCCCTGACGCCTCCAACCGGCAAAACCTTCGCGGGATGGAACACCCTGCCCGAAGGCGGCGGCGAGTTTTATGCCAAAAACAGCAAGCTGACGATGCCTGCCGGAAACCTCACCCTCTATGCCCTGTGGTCGGGCGATGGCTCTTCGGAAAGCAACCCTGTTCTTATCACGGATGTGCAGGGGATGAAGGACATCGGGGCGAGTGACGAAAATAGAAGGAAGCATTACCGCCTTTGCAAGGATTTGGTGCTTGATAACTGGGAGGCTATCCATTACTACAGTGGAGGCAGCAATAGTGAGCCTTTCTTGGGAACATTCGATGGCGGAGGGCATACCCTTACCCTCAATGGGGTGAAGGGGATACGGACAGTATTCGGTAAGCTCAGCAACGCCAGCAATTACTTTTTTTCTCTCTTTGCCAATATTGATGGGGGAGAAGTGCGCCGCCTGCGGGTGGACGGGGAGATAACGGTGGACGGCACCGATGAAAACGTATATTACTACGTGGGAGGAATCTGCGGGTATAGCTACGCCGGCACCGTCACCGATTGCATCTCCGACGTCACGGTGACTGCGACGGGAAAGATGAACGTCCTTTATGCCGGAGGCATCGCAGGATTTAATGATAAGGGGAGAATCTTCAATTGTTATGCCACCGGAGAGATAGAAAGCACGGCTACTGCCGAAGACGTGGATTTGGGAGGCATCGCAGGATATAACGGCTTGCGTATAGCCAACTGTGCCGCACTCAACAGCAACATATCAGGCGAGGATGGGCAGAATAAGACCCGCATCCACCGCATTACAGGAAACAGCAACGGTTTCATAGTCAACAACTATGCCTCGGCAACGCTGACCGCTTTCGGAGATAAAGGACTCGATAAACTGGACGGCGAGGACTGCGATGCCAAGCCTGCCGCCTCATGGTGGATGGGACAGGGAAGATGGGCGGATAGCTACCAACGTCCCGATGGCTACACCGACATCTTCACCCCCTGGGATTTCGCCACCATCTGGGAAGTCACCGACGGCAACCTGCCCGTGCTCCACCGCAAGTAGCCGCGCCCACCATTCATCCAAATAAGAAATAAAAGAATAAGAGAATATGAAGATACACAACCATATCATCCCGAAAGCCATCCGGCGGCACAGCATCCGCCTGTGGCTTGCCACGGCGATAACGATGACGGCAACGCTGGCAGCCCTCACCGGGTGCAGCGCGGACAACGAGCCGGAAAACCCTACCGGCGGCGACGGCACCTCCGTCACCTTCGGCGCCACCATCGCCGCACGCGAAGGGCACGACAACGGCAATGCTCCCACTTCACGTGCCATCCCCGACGGAACCTTCGAGGAAGGCGACTGGATTCTCGTCCACATAGACGGCGAGCGGAAAGTCTTCGTTTACCGCACAGCCGACGGCGGCTTTGTACATGACCCCAGTATTTCCAGCCTGAACATCGACCCCACACCTCCTGAGTGGAAAAGCGGGGAAACCGGAAAAGATGTCCTTGCTTACGGGCCCACAGGAGTTATCATGTATGATGTCAATGAAGGATATGTTTTTCAATGTGCTGTCGCCAAAGACCAGAGTAAAGATAAAGATTATGAAGGACGTGATTACGTCTATGCCGCACAGTCGCTCGACCGCGGCAACCCCGCACTCACTTTCCGCCACGGCATGACGCGCGTCGTCGTCCGCCTCCGCCCCGGTGGCTCCCTCACCAGCGAGGAAGTGGCAGGTGCCTCCGTGCTGCTGGGCGACAAGAATATCTTCCTAGTAGCGGACATCGACCCCCAGACCGGGACATTGACAGCCCATGTCCCTACCGGAGGGAATCAGTTGCAACCGCAAACCGTCACCCCTCACCGTTGTGCCGCCACCCCCGCGGGCTACGCTGTGGCCTACGAAGCCCTGCTGCCCCCGCAGGACGTGAGCGGCAAACTCTTCATCAGTGCCCGGCTCTCCAACGGCACTGAACTGGGGTATGCGGCGGAGAGCGGCAGCATGCTGGAAGGCGGACACGAATACATCTACAACGTGACCGTCGAGGAAAACCGCCTGGTAGTGACGGTGACCGACAGCGACGTGCCCTGGCAGGACGGCATCCTGACCACGACGATCGACGGCAAGGAGTTCCGCCTGATACGCACCGCGGAAGACCTCGCACGCTTTGCCCGCGATGTGAATGGCGACGGAGTGACGTCGGGCTCGGGAAAGACTGACCTCAACGCCCTGCAAGTGGCGGATATCGACTTGCAGGAACTGGCCGGGTCTAAAGATGCCGCGCTGCGGGCGCTGGCGGCGGACTGGGTGCCGATAGGCAACGACAGCTACACAGGCATTTATTGCGGCAACGGCTATACTATCTCGGGGCTGCGTATCACGACCAACCACAGTTATAACGGTTTCTTCGGCTCTGTCAACTCGCCTGCCCTGCTGACGGGTATCCACCTGCGGGATGTGCAGATAACGGGCACGATCGGCAGATACACTGGCGGGCTCGCCGGCCTGGTCAGAAGCGCAGCGGTGACCCTTTGCTCGGCGGAGGGGGCAATAGAAGTCACCGGCTCCACCGATTCCAACGATGCCGCTTTGGTCGGTGGGCTGGTGGGCTATGTTAATAGCTGTTCCATCAACCGTTGCCATACGACGGTAAACATCAAGGTGGATGTGACGCTGACAAACCTCGTCCATGTGGGAGGAATCGCAGGATGGTGTATCTGCAGCTATGGTAATAACATCCTCTTTGCCTGCCGGGCCGATGGCGACGTAAGCCTAACCGGGACGGGGACGACGACCTTCTCGATGCCCCTCTGCGCCGGAGGGATAGCCGGATACAACGGAAGCAACGATAACAGATCATACAAAATCGATATCTATGCGTGCCAGGCAACGGGCGACGTCACGGTCACCCATACGGGCACGAAGGCCGTGAACGCCTATGCTGGCGGACTGGTGGGGTATAACAGCGTTTTGGGAGACCTCGAATATAGCTACGCCCGGGGCACTGCTACGGCTACGACGGGAGGCAACATACCCGGGTTTGCCGGTGCCATTGTCGGCTATAGCAGCGGAACGAGCACCGTAAGGAAATGTTTCGGTGCGGGAGCCGGAGGCAAAGGGACATCGGGGCTGGAGGCAGAGAATCATAATATTGCCTATAATACAACGCCGTTAAAGGGGGAGATAAAAGAGACAGTAGCTGATAGTTGGTGGGGCTATAATTTCTCCACCACCATCTACGATGCCTCCGCCACGCCCGCCTACGGCATCAGCATAGTTGAAAGGGTGTTTGACCACTCTGTCTGGAACAACGGCGAAGACCTCTGGCCCGCTCCCTATATGGAGTGGAACGGCGAGAATAAGTAGCTCGTCGTGGGAGACCCGAAAGCCTGGCAATGATGAAATTCCTGCTTTCGGGAGATCCCGGAAAGGAAAAAAGTCCGGATTCTCCGACGCCAGCTATAAACTTAAAGACTAAGAAAATGACAAACCTAAAAAACGATAGATCGATATGATACGCAACATCTTTTTACTAATGCTCTCTGCCCTATGCGCATGGAGCTGCACCGACAACCTCCCCGGCGACGAAGCGCCTACCGACGGCCGCCACTCGCTCAACATCACCGTGGGCCCGAAGCCCGCCTTCACCGACGGCACCCTGACCCGCGCCGACGGAACCACTCTGCCCGAAACCCGCGCCGTGCAGACGGACAAGGGGCCGAAGTGGGAAGAGGGGGATGTGGTGTGGCTGTATGCCACGTTCCATAAAGGTAAAGAAGAAAATGTCTTCTACTCCGCCCTGAAATACACCGGAGGTGCCTGGCGCTACCTCAACGAGGACGAAACCGCCACGCTCAAGGTGAACAATATCCCCGGATTCAACCGCACCCTGATTTACGACAACCCCGATGGAAGCACCGAATACGATAATGTAAGAATCTACGCCTACTACGTGGGCAAGGACTGGCCGGACAAGGACGGGGACATCCACATCCCGGCCCCCGGCAGCGACGAAGCCATCCCCGTGATGGGGGCTAATTCCATTACCAGCAGCTTCAGCCAACCCATCACGCTCTCCTTCACCTACCTGTGCTCCCGCCTGCGCCTCCCCGCCGGCTGCAGCCTGCAGGTGGATGCTTACAAATACTGGACAAAGTATCATCTGAGTAATAACTCCCCGGATATTGAAACCGCCGGCACCTCCCTCCACCTCGACGCCACCAGCGCCGACCGTGACATCTACCTCCTCCCGGTTGCGAACAACCAGGGCACCCCCGCCTCCATCACCCTCACCCGGAGCGGCGGCGCCACGTGGACTTTCAAGCCCCGGCTCGGTACCGGCACCGCCACCGGTGCCTCCGACTACTACGGCCAGTCCTACACCCTTCCCGACCTCGGAAACGGTAGCGTGACGCCCGGAGGAATGTAATGCTTATTAATATGTATCAACATTTAAAAGATAAACATAATGAAAATGAGAAATAAGAGATGCAAGACGATGTAACGCGTGGCAAGAATTAGAATTGATAAATAGAAAAAGTATGTTCGTCCTGCCGGTGTAAAGTACGGCAGGTTTTATGTCTGTTGGTTCCCTGGCTGATGTTATGTCAGCCAGGGATATATATCCGAGGGTCGATACGGGCAGGTTGCATCCAGCGCAACGTGAATAGTTTCTTCTTCGATAGGAAATGTAGTGGTAGATGCCAACTATCGAAATTTAGGAATCGGCAAATACCTAATTCGAACAATGGAGCAAACATAAACTAAAACACTATCAGCAAAACGATGATAAACAGTTAGTTAGAAACAATTCGGTGTTTTTTTTTCGAGCTTTTCGGTGGTTTTTTTATGCCTCCAAAAAAAGCCACCGAATTAGCCACCATTGAGCTTAATTTCTACTCTCTTTTTTGCTCGGTAAGAACAATAAAAAAGCTCTGATTTCGTTGAAAATCAGAGCTTTGCTTCATTTTGCAATATAACCGAGCGGTGCGTACGAGACTCGAACTCGTGACCCCATGCGTGACAGGCATGTATTCTAACCAACTGAACTAACGCACCAAAATTTCTTTTTAAATCGCATCTCTCTCGATTGCGGTTGCAAAGGTAGATATTTTTTTGAAACCTGCAATAGCTTTCATATCTTTTTTCTGAAAAAGTGGGTTTATTAAGAATTATCGTGTACATTTGCAGCTATTACATAAAATAGAAAATAGAATGAAAAATACACCAATTGAGCGACATCTGATTGATGAAACCATCAATGAGTTTCAAATTGTC